>CAYVJT010000016.1:9228-11598 GCA_964451855.1 uncultured Actinomycetota bacterium | reverse complement strand
GGTTCGCCCGGCGATCACGAGCCGGCGCGCAGCACCTCGGTCACGAAGCGGGTCGTGTTCCACAGATCGCGGACCGTCACCCACCAGCTCGGCTCGTCCTCCGGGTCGATCCCGACGTGGTCGAAGGTCTCCAGGCTGAGCAGCTCGGCGTGCGGGTAGGCGCTGCCGAGCCGGTGCAGCTCCGCGTACGGGATGACCGGGTCGTCCCGGGCGTGCAGGGCGACGATCGGCACATCCAGAGCGGGCACCGCACGGGTCGGCGAGACCACCTCGAGCCGATCCAGGACGGGCGCGGGCAACGACGCGACCAATTCCATCACCCGCTGCGGGTCGGACTGCGTGAGCACGTCGTAGGCCGGCCGCAGCTCCGCGGGTAGCTGCGAAGGGTCCTCCCGATCGAGCGCCCTGTCGAGCCGCTCCCCCTCCTCTGGAGGCAGCAGGCCGACGATCTGCTCCCGCACGACCCGCTCGGCGCGGGGATCGGGGTCCCAGGGGTAGGCCTCGCCGTCGACCAGCCCGACCCCGGTCGTTGCGGCCTGGAGCACACCGGCGAGGTCGGCGTAGGCGCCGAAGGTCCCGACCAGCGCGACGTCGCCGGCGACCCGCGGGTCACCCGCGGCGATCAGGCCCAGGCTGCCGCCGAAGGAGATCCCGGTGAGCACGACCGGGCCGTGGTGCGGGGCGAGGGCACCGATCAGCGTGACGAGCCGCTCGAGATCCTCGGGGACGAGGGTCTCCTGGTAGACCTCCAGCTCGGGCACGATCACGACACGGTCGCTGCGAGCGAAGGCCTCCGCGAGCACCACCAGGCGGGTGTCGTCGCGTCCGGCCGGTGCCGCCCCCGGCACCATCAGCACCACCTCGACGTCCCCGTGGACGTGCAGAGGAGGTCGCGCGTCGTCGCTCGCCGGAGGACCGTAGACATCGACCTCCAGACCATCGATGACCGTGGCGCGACGCTCGAACTCGCTGGCGAAGGGGCGCGGGACGGGAAGGTCCAGGCCGTCGGCAACGGTGACGGCCGCGGTCGCGCGCAGGCGCACCGGCTGCACGACGATCGCCAGGATGACGATGACCGCGAGGCCGATCAGCCCCCGTCGCCGCCATCGCGAGCCGGCCGAGGTGCCCGTCTCGGGAGCCTCGGCGGACGCAGCTGTTGGGGTCCGGTCGTCGTGTTCCACGAGCTCAGGGTACGACGGTGCCCGCGTCGGGCCGCCAGTCGTAGTCGAGCCGGGCCGCGACGTCGGCGGCGAACCCGACCGAGATCTCCCGTGCGACCAGGTGCAGCGCCATGGCGATGCCGCTGCTCAGCCCGGCGGACGTGACGACCCGGCCAGCGTCGACCCATCGCACGTCGGTGAGCACCCGGTCCTCACCGATCCGTTCGGCGAGGAGGCCGACGTCCTCGTGGTGGGTCGTCGCCGGTAGCCCCTCGAGCAACCCGGCCGCCGCGAGCAGCAGCGAACCCGTGCAGACCGAGACGAGCAGGTCCGCGGCCTCGCCGCAGCGGCGGATCGTGTCCATCACCCCGGGGTCGTCAAGGGCGGACGCGAGGTCGATGGCACCGGGGACCAGGAACAGCCCGGGCCCCGGGCGCGCCGCCTCGTGCGGACCCAGCGTCAGCCCCCCGAAGGCACGGACCTGCTGGCCATCGGCGGTGACGGTGCGCACCGAGAAGGGCGCGGCCCCTCCAGCTGCTTCGATCATCCGGTTGGCGGTCAGCAGCACCTCGTAGGGTCCGCCGACGTCGAGCAGGTCGCACTCCTCGAACAGCAGCAGCTGTGCCTCGGTCACCCTCGCCACCTCCGGGGTTCGTGCAGGGCTCGTGCGGGCTCGTGCGGGCTCGTGCAGAGATCGTGCGCTGAGCGTGCCGTTCGCAGCGAAGGCCCGATCCTGCCAGATGGCGAGGCAGACTGGCGGCAACCACGATCCGGAGGTTGGTCATGCTGGAGGCGCTCACGACAGGACTGAGGGAGCACTTCACCGTCAGGCAGGTGTTCGGCGAACCGATCGAGCGCGACGACGTCACCGTCGTCCCCGTCGCGACCATCGCCGCTGGTGGTGGCGGTGGAGGCCACCGCGACGACACGACCGACGACTCGGGGGGCGGCTTCGGCGGCCACGCCAAGCCCGCGGGCATCTACGAGATCCGAGGTGGTGAGGTCCGCTGGCGCCCGGCGGTGGACGTGCAGCGACTCGTCGCGACCACGGCGCTGGTGGTGACCGTGTTCCTGCTCACCCGGCTGCGCCGGCGGCCCTGACCCCACCCCGCAGCGGGCTGAACGCTCGCTGCTCACGAGCGGTGAACGTCCGCGGTACGGATCGCCCCGTCAGACCCGGGCGCTGCGGTTCGCCAGCTCGACCTCGACC
>CAYVJT010000016.1:0-9128 GCA_964451855.1 uncultured Actinomycetota bacterium | reverse complement strand
GTCAGGGGGTTGACGATGTAGGCGCTCGCCTGCGCCGGATCGACCGACGCGGGGATCCGGCGCGCTGCCGTGTCGATGCGTTGCAGCGCACGTGCCAGCGTGTGGCCCTCCCCGAGCAGCTCAGCGCCCGTGCGGTCCGCCTCGAACTCGCGGTTCCTGCTCAGCGCGAGCTGCAGCAGCGTCGCCGCGATGGGCGCGAGCAGGGCGGCGAGCAACAGGCCGATGGGGTTGGCAGTCCCGTCCTCATCGGCCGCGCCGAACAGGGGCAACCACAGCAGCACGTTCGCCAGCCAGCTGATGCCCGTCGCGATGGCTGCAGCCACGGACGTGAGCAGGATGTCACGGTTGCCCACGTGGGCGAGCTCGTGGGCCAGCACCGCCCGCACCTCATCGGGATCGAGCAGCCGGAGCAGGCCCTCCGTGACGCATACGGCCGCGTTCTGCGGGTTGCGTCCGGTGGCGAAGGCGTTGGGCTGCGGCGACGGGCTGATGTAGAGGCGTGGCTTCGGCAGACCTGACCGCGCCGCGAGGTCGTCGACGATGCGGTGGTAGCGGGGAGCCTGTGCCGGGCTCACCGGCTTCGCACGCGCCGCGCGGATCGCGAGGCGATCGCTGAACCAGTAGGAGCTCCCGACGAGCGCCAGCCCGAGGGCGAGTCCGATGGTGGCCCCGGCCGGGCCCGCGAACAGCAACGATCCCACCCATACGAGCATGCCGCCGAGCGCACCGAGGAGCGCGGCGGTCTTGAGACCGTTCACCAGTCGCCCGCGGGCCCCGCCAGCGTGGGCATCGGGATCCCGGCGCTCCGGACCCCCGGGCCCGAGGCCGGAGGTCACCGCAACAGGGGTCGACCGGTGGGTCCGCCGGGTCCGGCGGGTCGGCATCCCCCTCACGGTTGGCGCCGCTTCCCCGAGCCGCGATGACGGCACGGACCCCAGGGAACGTGGTCGCATGGCACACCTCCTCCGTTCGCTCTCGCGCGATCGATGATCGCCTCGCTCACGGACAGAGAACGACGGGAACAACGAAGTTATTCCAGCAGGTATCGCTTCCTTCGCCGCTCTTGCCTCAGGGACCGTCAGTCACGGTGCCCCAACTCGTCCTCCAGCGTGAGGATGCGATCGATCCCGGTCGTCGGGATCCCCTCATCGGCGAGCTCCATGGCGCGCGAGAGCCGACGGATGTCCTGGCGCGAGTACCGTCGCTGTCCCGCCCCGGACCGCGAGGGCACGACGATCCCGCGACGGTCGTACCCGCGCACGACCTGCGGATCGACGTCCATCAGCTCCGCGACCAGCCCCACCGGGTAGAGCGGTTCCTCGGGGTCATCGAGCATCGCTTCCCAGTCTCGCTCACCCTCGGTCACGTCGGCCTCCGTGGGGTCGGTTTGGGGACCCGAGACGGCTGCGCTTCGGACCCGATCCAGCACCATCCTGTTGACAGGTTACCTATATCTCTCAAGACAGGGAACCGTCAGGATGGAACGCTCGGGTCGCACCGCTCTGCGGTGGTCTCAGTCCTCCGCGGCGTACTCCTCCGCGCGCCACGACTGCAGCTGCCGCATCCGGGCGCGGCCCGGCATGAACAGCGAGCAGACCAGCGCCACGACACAGACCCAGAACGCCACCTCGAACAGCCGGTTGTAGGCCGCCTGCGCGGCCAGGACGTCAGCGGTCGAGCTCACCTCGGGAGCGATGACCCCGATCTGCGCGGTGAGGATGGCAGCGAGCACCGCGGTGCCGAGGGCTCCCGCGATCTGGCGGTTGAGCGAGCGCAGCGCCGCCGCATGGGTGATGAACCGGTTGCGCAGCGCGTTCATGCCGGCGACGTTCAGTGGGATGCGCATCAGCCCCGTCCCGAGCCCTTGGACGAGCAGCACCGTGACGATCCACGAGGCTGCGGTGTCGGGCTCGAGCGAGGCGAGCTGCCAGGTCGTGACGCAGAGCACGCTCAGACCGGCCACCATCGGGATGCGCGCACCGATCCGGTCCGCGAGCCAGCCGCCGGTCGCCATCGTGAGCGCGACACCGATCGCGGCCGGGGCCAGCATGAGACCGACCTCCTGTGCCGACGCCCCACGGACCACCTGCAGTTCGACGGGCAGGAAGTTCAGGCGGGCGAACTGCACGAAGGTGATGAGCCAGACCATCACGAGCGACAGGCCGAAGATCGGAACCGCGAACAGGCGCAGCTCCAGGATCGGGTGCTCGCGCCGGACGGACCGGACCGTGAGCCAGACCAGCATCGCCACCGCCAGCGTCAGCATCGCCAGGGTCGTCAGCGAACCGAACCCCCACGCCGGTGCCTGTCGGGCGGCGATGACGACCAGCGAGACACCGACGAAGGCGAGCACCCAGCCCACCCCGTCGAGCGGCCGGACGGTGCGTTCGCCGGGATCGCGCAGGAGGCGGACCGCCAGCACGAGCGCGATCACCGCGATCGGGACCAACGCCGCGAAGATGACCCGCCAGCTCGACTGCGTGACGATGATCCCGCCGATCGGCGGTCCGAGGGCGGGGCCCGCCATGATCGCCACGCCGCGGATCCCGAGCACGAGCCCCCGTCGGTGCGGCGGGAACACCCCGAGGACCATCGCCATGCCGAGCGGCATCAGCGCTCCGCCGCCCGCTCCCTGCAGCAGACGGGCCGCGAGCAGGGCGAACAGGTTCGGAGCGAACGCACAGGCCAGCGACCCGACGGCGAAGACCGCGAGGCAGGCGACGTACAGCCGCTTGTGTCCGAGCCGGTCGGCCATCCACGCCGTCGCTGGCTGGACACCGACGACGGCGAGCAGGTAGCTGGTGATCACCCAGTCGACGTCGGGGCCCCCGAGACGACCGATGTCATCGGCGATATCGGGCAGCGCGACCCCCAGCACCGTGGTGTTGAGGACGACCAGGTAGCTACCGGCCAGCACCACGCCCATCACGACCCACGGGTACCACCGGCCGCGGATCGTCGACGGGTCGACGGCCCGACCGGAGGGGTCGGGCTGCGCAGGCGGTTGCGATGAGCTCACCCCTACGACGCTACCGCCCCACGCTGACGGCTCCGTCGGGAGCTACGTCCTCAGCCCGAACGCCACCCCGCGCTGACGGGCTCGTTCACCGCGACCCCGGTATCGATCAGAGGCCGCCACCCAGCTCGTCGAGCAGGTCACCGCACTGGTCCTCGAGCGCGGCCTCCATCTCGTCGTCGGAGATGTTCGCCTCGTCGGCACGGCGCTCCAGATCCTCGAGGTCGGCGAGGGCCTCCATGTCGCCCTCGAGCATCGCTTCCAGGATGTCGCAGGCGTCGCTGGCGATGGCATCGGCCTCGCTGGTCGGGCCACAGCCCGCGATGGCCAGCGCGAGCGCCCCGACACCGAGCATGGCCATGCGCGCACGGTGAACGATCGTCCCCTTCATGATGTGCCCCTTACTGTTGCTCGCTGCCCGGTCCTGGGCACGACAGCGCCTCAGGGTAGCTCGTCGGAGGTTGGACACCCACCAACGCCACCCCGGTGCGATGTCCGCCCACCACCGGCGTCCACACCCGAGCACAGGACCACCGATGAGTTCGTGCGCTCCAGCGGGTCCACCCTGTGCCGCGCGACGAGCGCAGCGGTGCACGGACACCCGTGACGCCGACGATCACGATGTGCATGATGGGTGTCGCTGCTTGCCCAGCGGCCCCCGACACGGTGGAGGTGGGACGTGTCCGAGTCCATGGTGATGATCGGTACGCGCAAGGGACTGTTCCTGGCGCGCAGCGATGACGGCAGACGATCGTGGCGCCTGGAGGGCCCACACCTGACCGGTGCGGAGGTCGCATCCTGCGCGATCGACACCCGCGGCGAGCGCCCACGGCTGTTGGCCGGAGGGTTCAGCTGGCACTGGGGGCCGTTCCTGGTGCACTCCGACGACCTCGGTGCGACGTGGCACGATCCCGAGCACGCGGCCGTGGCCTTCCCCGATGACGCCGAGGCCGCGGTCCGCAACATCTGGCAGATCACCCCGGACGGCCCGGAGCGTCCCGATGTGGTGTGGGCCGGGAGCGAGCCCTCGGCACTGTGGCGCTCCGACGATGGCGGCACGTCCTTCGCGCTGGTCCGCGGACTGTGGGAGCACCCGGATCGCCCGAAGTGGGAGCCCGGCGGCGGTGGCCAGACGTTGCACACCATCCTGCCCCACCCCACCGACGACCAGCTGATCAGCGTCGCGATGTCCACCGGCGGGCTGTACCGGAGCCTGGACGCAGGAGCCAGCTGGGCGCCGTCCAACGACGGGCTCGAGGCCGGCTACATGCCCGAGCCACCTCCGCCCTACGGGTTCTGCGTGCACAAGGTCGCGCGAGATCCGGTCGATCACACCCGCCTCTTCCAGCAACACCACGGCGGCGTCTACACCAGCACCGACGACGGCGGCTCGTGGCAGCGGATCGACGCGGGTCTCCCGGCCGACTTCGGCTTCCCGATCGTCACGCATCCCCGCGACGCCGGCACCGCCTACGTGTTCCCGCTCACGGCGGACATGGACCGCACCCCGCCCGGCGGCCGCTGCGCCGTCTACCGGACCCGCGATGCCGGCGACAGCTGGGAGCCCTGCGACGTTGGCCTCCCGAAGGATCCGTTCCACGTCGGCGTGCTCCGCGACGCGATGTGCACCGACCTGCAGTCACCGGCCGGGGTGTACGTCGGGACCCGCCACGGCAGCGTGTACGCGAGCCCCGACGAGGGCGACCACTGGGACACGATCGCCCGGCACCTTCCCGACGTCTACTGCGTCCGGGCCGCCGGGATCGCGTGAGGAGGCAGGAGTGGAGGTGACCGTGCACCTGCACGGGGTGCTCAGCCGCTACACGGACGATCAGCGCCACCTCGCGGTCGAGGTCCCTGAGGACGCCACCGTCGACCACGTCCTCGACGCGCTCGCGCAGCGCTACCCCGGTGCAGGACGCCGCGTCCGCGACGAGACGGGGAGCATCCGCCAGCACCTCAACCTGTTCGTGGACGGCCAGCAGCTCCGCGAACTGGGTGGTGCCGACCTTCGCCTGCATCCAGGCGCCGAACTGCTCATCCTCCCCGCCGTCTCCGGGGGGTGACCCCGGCGCCTGCGGGTGGTGGCCCAACCTCGCGGCCGGTCACCGGGTGCGGGGCGATGACCGGACGCCGTAGCCATCAGCCACCGAACAGTTCACGGATCCGTTCGAGCAGGCGGTCGAGTGCCGTCTCAAGCTCCTCCGTGTCGAACTCGGGCACGTCGACGCCGTTGTCCTCTTCGGGGTCGTCGTCGGCCGGAGCAGGCTCCTGCTGCTCGCGCTCCGCGAGCTGCGTCTCACGCTCGTCGAGCTGCTGCTGTCGAGCATCGAGCTCGGCCGCACGTTCGTCGAGCCGTGTCGAACGCTCGTCGAGGGCCTCGAGCTGCGCCTGCACGTCCTCGTCCCGTTCGCCCGCAGCCGCCTCCGCTTCGGCGAGCTGCGCCTCGAGCTCAGCGAGCTGGATGTCACGTTCCTCGACCTGCGCCTCCAGGGCCTCGATCCGCTCCTGTGCCAGCTCGTCCTCGACCGCCGGTTCGGGGGTGCTCGTGCCCAGCGCGACGGCGATCAGGGTGATGAGCGCACCGATGATCGCGCCGCCGAGCAGGAGCAGCGCCGCACGACCCCGGCGACGCTCCGGCGGCAGCTCCTCGTCCTCGGGCCCGAGCCCCGGCTCGGTGCCAGGTTGCGCGTCCGGCTCGATCCGACGGGTCTCGCCCGCGTCCGGAGCACCTGGACGGTGCGGGTCCCCGGTGGGCTCGATCCTGCGGGTCGGGTCCTGATCGGGCGGTTGCGGCGAACTCACGGCGGTCTCCTGGTTGGACGTGGGCCCCGGTCCACGAGGCCCCTGACCATGCACGAGAGGTGTACCGGATGCGCTCGAGCTCCGGCACCGACGTTGGTCCGCCCGGACATCCGACCATGTCTGGTCGGACACCCGACCACGCCCGGACCGACCCGTCGTTGCGGTCGGTCACCTCGTCACGACCACCTGGCCGATCCCGACCTCGAGGTCGAGCGTCAGGGCCGGCGATCCAGCATCCGGCTGCTGGACGTCGCCGATCGCGCCCTGCAGGTCGGTGCTGACCCCGAAGCCGCCGCTGTCACCCGAGGGACCCCGGACAGCTCCGATGCCGGCCCTCGCCTCACCCGTCACACGGACACCCTCAGGGACCCGCACCCGCAGCTCGCCGATCCCCACCGAGGCGGAGATCTGCACCACCTCATCCTCGAGCTCGATCCCCCGCAGGTCGAGGAGCAGCGACCCGATCCCGAGCTCGGCGCCCTCCCCCAGCTCATCGACCGTCGTGATCACCTCCTGGCGCTGTCCGATGTCCGCGCCGGCGTTGGTGGACAACGGGACCACGACCAACGAGGCGACCAGCACCACGATGCCGAGGGCGACGAGCCCGCCCGTCGACGCCCGTCGCGTGAGCAGCAGCACGGCGCCGACCACGATCAGAGCGGCCGGTAGGACGAGCTCCCAGCGGATCGGGACACCCACGAGCACCAACGCCCAGAACACGCCAACGCCGATGAGCAGCAACGCCGCGGCATACGGCCGCGACGGTGGCTCGGGCGGCGGGGTGAACGTCGTCTCGGGTGACGGTCCTGGTGCTCGGCCACCAGGTTCGGAAGGAGGTGCGGTTGGGGTACTGGGGGACGTCATCGACGGCCACCTCCCTTCGCGAGGACGAAGACACCGATCACGATGAGCAGGAGCGGCCCGGTGTAACGCCACGACAGGCCCGGCAGCAGACGGTCGAGCAGGAGCAGTGCCCCGATCCCGATCAGGATCACACCGAACACCATGGCGCCCCGCGCGTCGCTGCGCCCCCCGGTCGCTGCACGTGGGGAGACCGGGACTGCAGCCGAGGTGGGCACGGACGCCCCGGTCGACCCGGCCGGCGCCGTGGGCGGGCTCGTCGATGCCGATGCTGCTTCCCGAGCCGCGTGGGTCGAGGCCACGGTCTCCTCGGGGATCACGATCCACAGGATGAGGTAGGCGAGCAACCCCGTCCCACCGAACAGCACGAGGACCACCGCGGCGACCCTGAGCAGGACGGGATCGAGCCCGAAGTAGCGGCCCAGACCGCCACACACGCCCGCGATGACCCGGTCGTCACGGGAACGGGTCAACTGGCTCCGTGGCTGAGCGGGGGATGGTTCGGTCGCAAGGGGTTCCATGACCGCTCCTCACGCAGGTCGGCGGCAACGGTGCGGCCAACCTGCTCCGACGGGCGACGGCGGAGAAGGTCTGCCGCGACGGCCGACGACGCGCGGCAACCCGTCGCGGCAACCAGCCGTGCCGTCAGCATCTCCCCCGCACCACCTTCGCGCGAGGGCCGGAGGGCCCTTCCCCCGCGACCGAGGGTCACCTCGACGTCGGAGCTGCCCTCACCACGTGCTACCTCGAGGTAGCCCGAGCGCGACCGCCTCCGCGATCGCGGTGAGCGGTGCATCGATCGCGATGGCGAACGCGCGGCACAGCGCGCCCCCACAGATGAGGGATGGTCGAACGATCGAGGGCGGCGTAGGTTCCGTGCAGGGGAGACGAGGAGACGTGCGTGAAGACGGCGATGAGCGCTGACCGCGCTGACCGCGTGGAGCGGGCGATCGGACGGGTCTGCGCCGATGCGGGCACGGTCGGTGAGCTGTTCGAGGGGATAGCTCGACGACTGGAGCCGGAGCTCGGACAGGAGGCCGGCGCGTGGCTCGCGACCGATCCTTCGACGGTGCTGTTCACCGACGGGTTCGTCGAAGGGTTCGGTGAGGACACGTGCGGGCCGTGGTTCCGTCACGAGCTCAGCGTGCCGAACGTGGCGACCTTCGCGGAGATCGCCCGGAGCCGACGATCGGCGGTGCGCCTGTCGCAGGCCACGGGCGGCGACCTGCGGGCCAGCGCACGCTGGCGCGAGGTGCTCGACCCCGCGGGGTTCGGTCAGGAGCTCAGGGTCGTCTTCCGTGAGGGGGCGTCGGTCTGGGGGGTGGCCACGATCCACCGTTCCAACGGCTCCGAGGACTTCGACAACGTGGACGAGCGACTGGTGGCTCGGCTGGCACCGCTGGTCGCAGGCGGGATCCGCCGGATCGTGCTCAACGAGCGCTGTCTCGATGGCAGCCCCGACGGTCCTGGGCTGCTGTTCGTCGGGCCCGACCGGATCGCGCAACCGGCCACGCCGGCCGGGTCGAGGTGGCTCGAGGTGCTCGGCGTCCCGCGGGGGTCGATGGCCCATCCCGCGCTGTACAGCCTGGGTGAGCTCACCACTGGAGGCAGCCCCGGGCGGCGTCGGGTGCGGGTCCGTACGGCCGAGGGCGGTTGGGTCACGCTCTACGCCGAGCCGTTGCGCGATCGCGACGACACCTTCGCGGTGATCATCGAACCGTCGCGACCCGCCGACATCGCATCGATCGCCGCCCTGGCGTACGGGTTGTCCGACCGGGAACAGCAGCTCGTGCTCGCGCTCGCCCGCGGTGAGGGGACCGAGGCGATGGCCAACCACCTCGGCATCTCCCTGCACACCGTCCGCGATCACCTCAAGTCCATCTTCGAGAAGACCGCGGTCAACAGCCGCAGCGAGCTCGTCGCACGGCTCTTCCACGACCACTACGCCGAGAGCTTCTTCGAGCGCGCCGTGATCCGCCACTAGGCCGCAGCGCGCCGGAGCTGCCCGGAACGACCTCCGCACGTCGCGCGGGGTGGGCGCCCCCATGCCCGACACGAGGGCGTGGCACCTCCTGCCCCGCGATGACCCAGACCGCGCCTGCGAACCGACCACGGCTACGTCCGCGGTCCGAAGGACCGCACAGGCACCCGGCCACCTGCACGACACGCATCAGACACAACCACAACCAAGGAGGAACCCCATGACGAGACGGATCATGACCCTGTCGCTCTTCCTGCTGCTCGCGCTCGGGATGCTCGCAGCGCCGCTGCAGGCCAAGCCCGCGTCGAGTGGCCTGGACGCTGACGTGCTCCGCGAGCTCGCCGAGGTCCGCCGCGCCACCGCCCAGTACCACGACGTCGCCGTCGCCGAAGCGGCCGGCTACACCCTGATGTCGGAGTGCGTCGCACACCCGGAGTGGGGAGGCATGGGCTACCACTACGTCAA
>CAYVJT010000015.1:0-27707 GCA_964451855.1 uncultured Actinomycetota bacterium | reverse complement strand
CGCGGGTGCGCGGTGAGGGCACCCGATGATCGCTCGACGCACCCGGCACGCCCGCCATCGCCGCCCCTTGCCCGCGTCCCGTCACGGCGGGTCTAGTAGCGGTAGGTGTCGTCCTTGTAGGGGCCCTCGGCGGCGACGCCGAGGTAGTCCGCCTGCTCCGGGGTGAGGGCGGTCAGCCGCGCACCGATCTTGTCGAGGTGCAGCCGTGCCACCTCCTCGTCGAGGTGCTTCGGGAGCACGCGCACCTCGTCCTTGTAGTCCTCGTTGTGGTTCCACAGCTCGATCTGGGCCAGGACCTGGTTGGTGAACGAGGTCGACATCACGAAGGAGCTGTGCCCGGTCGCGTTGCCGAGGTTGACGAGGCGGCCTTCGGCCAGCAGCAACACCGACCGTCCGTTCGGCAGGTGGACCAGATCGACCTGCGGCTTGATGTTGGTCCACTCGTACCCACGCAGCCCGGCGGTGTCGATCTCCGTGTCGAAGTGGCCGATGTTGCACAGGATCGCGTGATCCTTCATGGCGAGCACGTGGTCGCGGGTGACCACCGCCATGTTGCCGGTGGCGGTGACCACGATGTCGGCCTCGCCGATGATGTCGTCCATGTGCACGACACGGAAGCCCTCCATGGCCGCCTGCAGCGCGTTGATCGGATCGATCTCGGTGACGTAGACCGTCGCGCCCATGCCGTCGAGCGCCTGCGCACAGCCCTTGCCGACGTCGCCGTAGCCGGCCACCACCGCGACCTTGCCGGCGATCATCACGTCGGTGCCCCGCTTGATCCCGTCGATCAGCGACTCACGGCAGCCGTAGAGGTTGTCGAACTTGGACTTGGTGACCGAGTCGTTGACGTTGATCGCCGCCATCCGCAGCGTCCCCGCCTTCTCCCACGACCGCAGTTGCTTGACCCCGGTGGTGGTCTCCTCGGACACCCCCCGGATCTCGCCGAGCAGCTCGGGGTGCTCGTGGTGGACCAGCGCCGTGAGGTCCCCGCCGTCGTCGAGCAGCAGGTTCGGACCGGTCCCGTCGGGCCAGACGAGCGACCGCTCGATGCACCAGACGTACTCCTCCTCGGTCTCGCCCTTCCAGGCGAACACCGGCGTGCCCGCCGCGGCCACGGCGGCGGCGGCTTCGTCCTGGGTCGAGAAGATGTTGCACGACGACCACCGCACGGACGCGCCCAGCGCCTGGAGGGTCTCGATCAGCACGGCCGTCTGCACGGTCATGTGCAGGCACCCGGCGATACGCGCGCCCGCCAGCGGCTGCTCGTCGGCGTAGCGCTCGCGCAGCGTCATCAGGCCCGGCATCTCGCGTTCGGCCAGCCCGATCTCCTTGCGGCCCCACTCGGCCAGGGACAGGTCGGCGACCTCGAAGTCCTGGTCGGGGTAGCGGCGGGTGAAGGGCGCGGTGGCTTGGGGCACAGGCTGAGAACTCACGGTGGCTCCGATCGTGGTGATTGGCATCGCACCGCGGCGTCGTCGCCCGGACTCGGGGTCGCCAGCGGGGTAGCGGGGCGCGACGTGCTCCCCTCGGAGCGACGTGCGCCGTGGCAGTGTGCCCTACGGGCGGCCAGGATGCCCGGAGCGGCGCCCGCGGATCCCGTCCGGTGCGGTGGGCCGGCGCGGTGACAGCTGCGCAAGCGGCGCGACGGGGCGCTCCTCAGCGGGGAGCCGGACCGCCCAGGAACCGGCCTCGTCGAGCACCTCGAGGAAGACCGACCTGGGGAGCTCGATCGCGCCCAGCCGCTCGAGGTGCGCGGTGATGAGTTGCACGTCGAGGAGCCGACCACCGGCCTCGGCGAAGCGATCCACGGTGTCGATCAGCGCCACCTTGGAGGCGTCGTCGACGCGGTGGAACATCGACTCCCCCGTGAACACGCCACCCACCTGGACCCCGTACAGCCCGCCGACGAGCTCGCCGGCGGACCACACCTCGATGCTGTGCGCCCAGCCGAGGCGGTGGAGCCGCACGTAGGCCCGTCGCAGCTCGGTGGTGATCCAGGTCCCGACCTGCTCGGGACGATCGGCGCACGCCGCGATGACCTCGTCGAAGGCCACGTCGACCGTGGTGGTCCATCCGCAGGTCCGTAGGCGCGAGCGCAGGCGTCGCGGGACGTGCAGGCCGTCCAGGGCGATGACGCCACGGGGATCCGGGCTGAACCAGGGCAACGGGACCCCGGGATGCGGCCACGGGAAGATGCCGCGGCGGTAGGCGTCGACGAGGGTCGACGGATCGAGATCGGCACCGACACCGACGACCCCGTCCTCGTCGGCGTGCTCCGCGTCCGGGAGCATCCAGGCCGACGGTGGGACCGGCTGTGGCGGCCGAGCCAGGTCGCGCTCCCCCGTCGCCGACCGGCGTCCGATCCACCGGGCACCGGCGTCCCGACGTTCGGACGACGGACCTGCACGCGGTGATCGTGCATCCATGCCCGGCGCTCACCTCCCTGCGTCGCCGTGTCCGGTCGTCGTGTCCGGTCGCCGGCTCCGGTCGGGTCACCTGCTGCCGCGTCGTCGCACCTCGCCGCCGTCACGCGGCGTCGAAGCTAGCGTGCGAGGCACCGACCGAGGCGGAGGGCGCGTGCGTCTGCACCTGATCGACGGCACCTTCGAGCTGTTCCGTGCCCACTACTCCAAGCGACCCTCCCGTCACGACCCCGAGGGTAGGGACATCAAGGCCACGGTCGGGGTGGTCGGCTCGCTGCTCGGTCTGCTGGCCGACGAGACCGAGCGTCCCACCCACCTCGCGGTCGCCTTCGACAACCCCATCGAGAGCTTCCGCAACCGGATGTTCACCGGCTACAAGGATGGTGCCGACGTCGATCCGGCACTGCTCGCCCAGTTCGACCCCGTCGAGGAGGCCGTGCGCTCGCTCGGGCTCACGGTGTGGTCGCTGCGCGAGCACGAGGCCGACGACGCCCTCGCGACCGCCGCGGTGCGCTTCGCCGACGAGGTCGAGCAGGTCCGGATCCTCACGCCCGACAAGGACCTGGGGCAGGTGGTACGGGGGACACGGATCGTGCAGGTCGACCGGATGCGCGACCGGGTGATCGACGAGGCGGCCATCAGGCAACGGCGTGGTGTCGCCCCGTCGGCGATCCCCGACCTGCTCGCGCTCGTCGGCGACACGGCCGACGGCATCCCGGGGCTTCCCGGCTTCGGCGAGAAGACCGCGGCCACCCTGCTCGCCCGGTACGGATCGATCGCGGCGATCCCCACCGATCCCGACGCGTGGGACGTCGGGGTCCGCGGTGCGGCGCGGCTGGCGCAGACCCTCCAGGAGCGACGCGAGGACGTCGCGCTCTACCGTGAGCTGGCGGTGCTGGTGACCGACGTGCCCCTCGCGGAGGACCTCGACGACCTCCGGTGGCACGGTGTGCCCCGCGACCGGTTCCTCAGCTGGTGCGACGCCAACGACGTCGGTGCGCTCCGCGACCGGCCCGCACGGTGGGCGTGACCCGCCGGTGAGCGACGAGCCCCCCGACCTGGACGACGGCGGCGCCGACGAGCTCCGCCGTGGATCGACCACGGTCGCGCTGGGGATCCTGGCGTCACGCCTCACCGGGCTCGTCCGCGAGATCGCCACGGCGAGCTTCCTCGGCGTCGGGGTCGGGGCGGAGGCGTTCAAGGCAGCGCTGCGCATCCCCAACCTGTTGCAGAACCTCCTCGGCGAGGGGGTGCTGTCCGCCTCGTTCGTCCCGGTCTACAGCCAACTGGTGGCCGAGGGTCGCCAGCGCGACGCTGGTCGGCTCGCCGGTGCCGTGGCCGGTCTGCTGACGTTGGCCACGACCGTCATCGTCGTGGTCACCGTCGCCTTCGCACCGGCGATCACCCGGGTGTTGGCGTGGGGCTTCGCGCCCGGCTCCGACCGCTACGAGCTGACCGTGACCCTGGTGCGCATCATCACCCCCGGGGTCGGCCTGCTCGTGCTGTCCGCCTGGTGCCTGGGCATCCTCAACTCCCATCGCCGCTTCTTCCTGTCCTACGTGGCACCCGTGCTGTGGAACGCCGCCATCATCACCGCCCTGGTCGCGACGGCGATCGTGACGACCAGCGAGGCGAGCCTCGCCCGCGCGATGTCGATCGGTGCCCTCGTCGGCTCCGCGGCGCAGTTGCTGGTGCAGCTCCCGACGGTCCGACGGCTGACCCCCTACCTCCGGCTATCGCTGTCCTTCGCGACCCCGGGCGTGGCCACCGTCGCTCGCCGGTTCGGGCAGGTGCTCGCTGGCCGTGGCAGCGTGCAGTTGGGCAGCTACGTGGATCTGCTGGCGGCATCGCTGCTCGCCGCCGGTGCCGTGGCCGCGTTGACCTACGCGCAGGGGTTGTTCCTGCTGCCCGTCGCGCTCTTCGGGATGAGCGTGGCCGCCGCGGAGCTCCCGGCGCTGTCGACGATCGATCACCGCGACCGGGAGCGGGTCGTCGCACGCCTCGACGCCGGCCTCGGGCGGGTCGCCTTCTTCATCGCGCCGACCATGGTGGCCTTCGTCGTCGCGGGCGATCACGTCGTCCGGCTGATCCTGCAGTGGGGTCGCTTCTCCACCGCAGCCGCCGCGCAGGTCGGCACGATCCTGGCCGCCTACGGGCTCGGCCTGCTCGCGAGCACCTGGTCGCGGCTGTTGCAGTCCGCCCTCTACGGCAGCGGCGACGCCCGCACCCCCGCGATCTACGCCGCCCTCCGGGTCGTCGTCTCGCTCTCGCTCGGCATCACGCTGATGCTCCCACTCGACGCGGTCACCGTCACCGCGACGGGCTTCGAGGTCGTGGACGAGATCGGGTGGTCGATCGCGGACGAGGCCGCACGGGCCGCCGGGGACAGCCTGCTGCGGCTGGGCGCGGCCGGGATCGCGCTCGGTGCGGCGATCGGCGCCTGGTGCGAGCTCGGCCTGCTGCGCACCCGCGTCGGGGTCCTCTACGGACGGACCCGGCTCGGCGGCCAGCACGGGCGAGCGATCGCGACGGGGGCGAGCGTGGCCGCGGCCACCGGTCTGGTGCTGCGATGGCTCGTCGCGGCGACCGAGCTGGCGCCTCGGCTGCAGGCGCTGACGGTGCTGGTCGGGATCGGCGCGAGCTACCTCGTGGTCACCTGGGTCGCTCGGGTCCCCCAGGCCGACGAACTGCTCGGCCGGGTCGGTCTCGGGCGGCGGTAGGCGACGGCACCAGACGCGGGCGCTGCCCGCTCCCACCTGCGATGCGCGCTCTACGGGCCGGTGAAGGCATCGAAGCGGCCGACGACCGCCCGGATGCTCTCGACCGGGTCCTCCCCCACGACGACCACGCGGGCGATGAGGTGGTCGAGTCCGGCGTCGCGGTAGCGGTCGAGCAGGGTGGTCGGATCGTCGTCGGGCGTGCCGGCCCAGCCGAGCTCGTGCAGCGCTTCGTCGCCCAGCGCCTCGGCCAGCCCGGCCGCGTCCGCACCGGCCTTGTGCGCCGCCTTGGCCCGCTCGATCGCCGCGCCGAGCCCCTGCCGCTCGAAGTGAGCCGCGTACGCCGGCAGCGCCGCGTACGCGCCGATCTGGCCGGCGAGCGCCGCCCGCGCGGCGTCACGGTCGTCGGCCACCGCCACGCGCACGTAGGTCGCCACCTCGACAGCCGTGGGGTTGCGTCCGGCGACCTCGGCCGCGGCACGCACCCGCCCCGCCGCAGCGGCCACCTCGCCGGGTCCGGCCCAGTTCAGCAGCACGCCCGCCGCCTTGGTCCCGGCGAGGTCGAGCATCCTCGGGCCCATGGCCGCGAGGTAGCGTCGGGTCGGGGGCGGTGACGGGCTGATCCTCAGGCGGAAACCTTCCGAGCGCAGCACCTCGCCGTCGACGTCGCCGGCCGCGCCGGACTCGAGCCGTTCGAGGATCGTGAGCATCTCCCGCGCGGCGGTGCGGGGCCGGACCACCTCGGCGCCGTGCCACGGGCCCATCGTTGCGGGATGGCTCACGCCGAGCCCGAGCAGGAACCGTCCGCCCGAGGCCTCCTGCAGCGTGGCCGACGCCATCGCCAGCTGCGCCGGGCTCCGGGTCCAGATCGGGGCGACACCGACCCCGACCTCCAGGTCGGTGGTCGCCGCCGCCCAGGCCTGGCACATCAGCAGGGCGTCGCGGCCGCTGGCCTCGTTGGTCCACAGCGACCGGAACCCGGCCGACTCGACGTGTCCCGCCAGCATCTGCTGGACGGCCACGGGCACGTCCTCGCTGACACCGATGCTCAGGTCCATCACGTTGCCTCCGGGCCGGGGTCCTCCGGTTCGAGCAGCGCGAGGAGCTGCTCCTGCCACCATCCGAGGTGGTCGATCACCGCGAGACGGTAGGCCAACCCCTCGTCCTCCGGGAGCTCGTCGCGGTCCAGGTCGCCGAGACCGACCCGGGCGGCGATCGCCAACCGGAGGTCGTTGATCACCCCGAGCACCAGCAACGGCTCCTCGTCGACGAGCTCGACGCGGAGGCGACCGCGGTAGGGCTCGCAGCGATCGAGGATCTCGAGCAGCGCGTCCAGCCCGGCCCGTCGTGCGGCGAGGAGGTCGTCACGGAGCAACCGGCGCAGCTCGGCGTCCGCTTCGTCGTCGCCGGAGACGGCCTGGGGGAAGAGCCGGGCGATGACCGGATCGTCGTCGTCGCCCTCCTCCAGGGTCGTGCGGATGCCCTCCTGGAGGCTGCGCAGCAGCTCGACCTCCTCCGGCGCGAACTGGGCGCGGATGGCGTCGCCGTGGGGCTGGAAGACGCGGCTCACCCGACCCACCGTTCGGCGGGGGGCACCGGGCGGCGCCAGGCGACGAGCTCCCCGGAGCTCACGCCTTCTCCATCGTCGCGTGGAGCCCGTACCCGTGCAGCTGTTGGACGTACATCTCGGCGCGTTCGCGTGGCTCGGACGCCACGACCGCCTTGCCGAGGTGGTGGACCTCGAGCATGAGCTTGCGGGCCTTCGGCTCGGCGTAGCCGAACACCCGCCGCAGCACGAACACCACGTAGGACATCAGGTTCACGGGATCGTCCCAGACGATCACGTTCCAGGGCCGCGCCTCGTCGGTGCGCTCGCTGAGCTCGGGTTGACGCTCGCGGACCGGCAGGTCGGGTGCCGCCGACAGCTGCGCCGAGACCGTCGATGGGCGTGGCCGGGCCGTCGACGCGGCACGCGCGCTGACGGACACGACCGCCTCCCGGTCGCTACCGGCGACGTCGACGGGCCATCCGACGCTGGCGCTCACGATCCTCGAGCTGCTCCCAGGTCGGCGGTGCCATCATCGTGCGGCCAACGGGGTTGTCCGCGGGCGCCGGCTTGGTGACCTTGACCGAGACGGCCATCGAGCGACCGCGCTCACCGTCCTCGATCTCGAACTCGACCTCGTCGCCCGAGCGCAGGGCGTTGCCGTTGACCTGGTCCCCTGAGACGTACAGCTCCGCCCCGTCGTGGGTGGTGACGAAGCCGTAGTTCTTGTCGGCGTGGAAGACCTTGACGTGACCGTGGGCCATGGGACGGACAACCTCGGGTGAGTGTGTTCGGAAGGGATGGAGCGGCCGCGCGCGCACGCGTTGGCACGGCGGGCCGCCGCTTCAGCCCGTCAGCGTAGCGGCTCCAGCCGGGCTCGGGGGACGCCGGGAAGGGGCATGGGGCGCTCGGCGGTCACCCCTGCGCCGCGGCCCAGATGCGCGCGGCTTCCTCGACGTCCTCGAAGGCACCACGACGCAGCAGGTCGACCGGTCGCTCACCCTCCAGCCGCCGTTGCTGGGTCAGGAACCACCGGGCCGCCGCGTCGTCTGAGACCCAACCCTGCAGCACGCGCAGGACGTCGACGGCGGCCTCGACCGGGGTCCGCTCCCCCGGCAGCTCGGTGTCGCCGAGGTGGTCGACGGCGTCGTCACCGAGCAGCTCCCGCAGCTCGAACTCGTCGTCGAGCGGATCGTCGCGGTACACCGCTCACCGACCTCCGCGAAGCTCGGCGTGCTCCCGCTCGCAGTCCTCGACGAAGGCCTCGGCCGCCGCCTCGCGTTCGGGGAGCACGTTGAGCTCCTCCTCGATCACCGCGATCCTGGCTCGGATCGCCTCCTCCAGGGGCTGGTCGGTGTGCCGCAGCGGGCGTCGCAGGCGGCGGTCCACGGTGTCCGCGAGCGCCTTGCCCTCCGAGATCGTCCGCCGGAGACGGCGCGCCTCGTCGCGGAGGTACTCGCCGTACCGACGCAGGCCGTCCAGCTCCTCACGCGCCCGCAGGAGCGTGAAGTAGGCCGCGTCCACCTCGTCTCGACCCATGGGTCAGCCCTGCTCCTCCGCGCGCGCCTTCAGGCCGGAGAGCCCCTGCTCGAGGATCGTCCTGGCCGCACGCTTCTTCATGAACCCGGGGACCGGCAGGTCGACGTCCACCTCCAGCGAGTAGCGCACGTGCGTGCCGTCGCCGTCCTCGGCGAGCTCGTAGCGGCCGTCGAGCTGCGAGAGCATCTCACCCTCGACCAGGTGCCAGGCGATGTCGTAGTCGTCGTAGCGGTACTCGATCGTGTAGGTGATCTCCGCCACCTTCGCGTCGACACGGAAGTGTGCCTGGTGGGGGTAGCCCTCGTCGGTGGTGGAACGCACCGAGGTCTCCTCGACGCCCTCGGTCCAGTCGGGGTAGGCCTCGATGTCGGTGATCACGTTCCACACCGCGTCCATGGTCGCATCGATCGTGATGTCGTCGGAGACCTTCTCCCCCATGACGTGTGTCCTCTCGTGGCCGGGCGGGGTGCGCGTGGTCCCGTGTGGTGGGACGTGCGGGGCGCGACGGGAGACTACCCCTGCTCGTCGCGCAGCTCCGACGCCAGTCGCTCGACCCCCGCCTCCAACTCGCGCAGCTCGCGGACCTCGCGGGTGGCCGACCGTCGGCGGCGCCGCAGCTCCTCCGCGGCCGCACCGAGCCCTCGGCTGCCGTCGTCGGGCCAGGCCGGACAGATGTCGCGGTAGTCGCACCAGTCGCACAACGGGTTGGGGGTCGGCTCGAAGCGCTCCTCACGCACCGCCGCTGCGGTCGCGAGGATCGTCTCCCGCGCCGCGTCCAGGTCGATGTCCTCCAGCGGGACCACGATCGCCACACCAGGCACGACGAAGTCGAGGCACACCGTCTCGGGCAGGGCACCGAAGAGGTGGCGCGTGGCCAGCGCGTAGATCGCGAGCTGCAGCGAGCCAGCCACCCTGGCGCGGTCCTTCACCTTGCGGTTGGTCTTGTAGTCGATCACGTGGAAGCCGCCGTCGTCGTCGACGTCCACCCGGTCGATCGAGCCCACGACGACGGCCTCGTACCCGATCGGCAGCTCGAACCAGGCCTCGGTCGCGGCGGGGAGGCGGTAGGCGGCGGCGACCCGGCGGTGGAAACGCCGGAGCACGTCCTGCGCGTGCCGGTAGAAGGCGAGCTGCTCCTCGCGCGGCAGCTCCCGGAAGCCCGAGGGATCCCAGGCGTCGTAGAGGAACCCGAGCAGCTCCTCCTCGCTCGGCGCCTCGGGCAGCTTGCGGTCGTAGAAGGCCTCGAGCGCGCCGTGGATCGAGCTGCCGAAGGACAGGTGCGGCCCCGGTACCCCGGGGAGGCGATCGATGTAGGCGTAGCGGAACCTGCGTGGACAGTTGCGGTAGGCATCGATCCGGCTGAAGGAGAGCCGCACGCGCCCCTGTGCGTCGATCAGCGGCGGGGTCGACGGCTCGAGCTCGCCGAAGGTCCCGGGTGGCGCTGCCTCGACGTCGAGCAGCCGCAGGACCCCGTCGGGATCGGTCGGCACCTCGTCGGCGTCGTCCGCGGGGACAGCAGCCCGGTCGGCGTCGTCAGCGGCGGGTTGCCTCGACGGTCCGTCGGCGGGGTCGTCACCGCCGGTCGCGGCGGTCTCGGAGGGAGGTCGCTGAGCCATGCCGGCAGCCTAACGCTCGGCGGTGACATCTCACCTCACGTCCGCGGTGTCCACCGTGGTGGGTCAGCCGGCGAGCGTGCCGGCCTCGGCGATCATCGCGAGCACCTGATCGTGGAGGTGCCCGTTGGTGCTGAGGGCGTCACCACCATCGGCCGTCACCCGGCCGTCGAGCGCGGTGAAGCGCCCTCCCGCCGCCTCGACGACCACCTTCACCGCCGCGAGGTCCCAGAGGCTGACCTCGGCCTCGATCGCGATGTCGGTGCTCCCGGCGGCGACGAGGCAGTGCTGCCAGAAGTCGCCGTACCCGCGTTGGCGCGCCGTGCCGCGGACGAGCGCCTCGACCACACCGTCGAGGCCCCGCGGCGCGAAGTAGTCCAGCCCGCCGAACGCCACCTCGGCGTCGGAGAGCTCCCGGAGCTCGCTCACGCGGATCTCCCGGCCGTCCTGGTGGGCCGGGCCACCACGACGTCCGTCCCAGCGGGAGGTCAGCGCGGGTGCGGACACCACCCCCGCCACCTCCTGGCCGTCGACCTGGACGGCCACGAGCGTGGCGAAGATCGGGTTGCCCCTGACGAAGTTGGTCGTGCCGTCGATCGGATCGATGATCCAGGTCGGTGCGTCGACGGGCCCGTCGCGACCGTCCTCCTCCCCCAGCACCGCGTGGTGCGGGAACCGATCACGGATCCGGCGACGCAGCGCGCGCTCGACGGCCTCGTCGACGGCGGTGACCGGGGTGCCATCGGCCTTGGTGCGCACGTCGAGGTGGCCTCGGAAGGCCGGCAGCGTGTGGGCGTCCGCGATGTCCGCCAGGTCGTGCGCGAAGGCCAGCAGCTCCGGCACGTTCGGCGTGCCGCCGTCGCTCACCAGTCGAAGTTCACGCCGTCGAAGCGCAGGATGATGTCGTTGGGCTGCACGGTGAGGGTGACCTCGTCGCGCGGGACCCACAGCGGGATGCACGGACCCTGCCCGGCGTGGCCCATGAGGCAGATCCGCAGCTGGCCCTCGTCGTCCAGGCCGATGATCTGACGGGCGTAGCTGATGAGCTCGATGAAGTCCGCGGTCCCGGCACGACGCTTCTGGTAGGCGGTCGCCCAGCGGGACTCCGACCGGCCGTAGTTGACGATCATCTGGCCGGGCGAGAGCTTGGTGATGCCGTTGAGCGAGCGCACCACCTTCAGCGGCTTGTCCTGCTTGGGTGCCTTGCCGACGCGCACGGCGGCGCTCGGTTCCGACAGCTTGCCGGGCAGGTCCTCGAGCTCGAAGTTGCCGGCGGCCTGCGCCGCCTTCTGACGCTCGACGGGGACCTGGACCTCGATCTTGGTGGCCACGGAGGCTCCTCATCGCTGCAGCGGTTCGTAGGGGACGTCGTGGGGGAACGTCGGGGGGAACGTCGGTGGGGGACGTCGGGGGGAAACTGACCCGCGAGGGTACCTGCGTGCACCGCTTGGCGCCCGCTAGGGTCCTCGCTGGCAACCGAAGGTGTGCGGATGTCAGGCGGGCGGACGGGGTCGTCCTCGGATCCCGCCGGCCCGGAGCTGCGGCTGACCGTGCCCGGCCTGGCCCTGATCGCGATCTGCTACGGGTTCGCCTGGTTCGCCTACGGGTACTTCGTGCCCGCCTTCCGCACCGAGTTCGGGATCGAGTCGCCGTTGATCGGCGGGATCGGCGCCCTCGGCTTCCTCGGCTACTGCGCCGCCATCCGAGGCAGCTGGCTCCTCGCTGATCGGTTCGGCGCCCGACCCGTGACCCTCTTGGCCGGCGCCGTCGCCTCCCTCGGGATGGCGTTCGTCGCGATCGCCCAGAGCCCCGCATCGCTCGCCATCGGCATCTTCGTCACGGGGATGAGCGCGGCGGCGGCGCTCCCACCCGTGATGCTGACGGTCACCTTGTGGAGCGACGCGCCGCGTGAGGATCGCCTGCCACCGCTGCTGAGCGTGGGCACCGGGCTCGGGGTGGCCGTGGTGGTGCCGGTCGGGCTGCTCGTCGCCGACGACTGGCGCCTGGCGTGGGCGGGGTTCGCGGTGATCACCGTGGTGGCGACGTTCTGGGTCTGGCGGGCGCTGCCTCGGATCCCGACCGAGCGTGGCAGGTCCCGGTTCCCCGACGACGTGCCGGCCCTCGCCGACGTGCCACCTCGGACGCTGCCCCTCGCCCTGGCCGCAGGAGCGATGGGGGTGGCCAGCTCCGCGGTCTGGGTGTTCGGCCGCGACGTCGTGGAACAGGCCGCTGCGGCCAGCGCAGCCGGGTCGGCGTGGCTGTGGGGCATGATCGGTGGGGCGGGCCTGCTCACCGTCGCGGCGGGCGATGCCACCCGCCGCTTCGGACTCCGCCCGTCGTGGACGCTCGGCATGGTGGCCCTCAGCGCGGCGACCGCGACGTTCGGGCTCGGCGCCCACAGGCTGGCGCTCACCTTCCTGGCAGCCGTGATCTTCGGTGCCGCCTACGTCGTGCTGACCGCCGCGATCCTGCGGTGGGGGACGCACCTGTCGCCCCACGAGCCGACGTCGGGGCTGCGCATCGGCCTGCTGTCGATCGTCGTCGGCCACATGATCGGCGCGGCGCTGGTCGGTGAGCTCCTGCAGGTGGCCGAACCGGCAACGGTGTTCCAGGCCATGGCGAGCATCGCCGTCCTGGGCGCGCTGCTGCGACCTCGCCGGCTCGGACCCGGACAGCTTCCCGCGCGCCCCGATCCGTGATCCGACGCGGTCGTCCGGCACGATCGCGACCGGGGCGCGCGGTCGCGGTCCGGACCCAACCACCTGACGGCCAACTGGTACTCCCGACGGGATTCGAACCCGCGTCACCACCTTGAAAGGGTGGGATCCTCGACCGCTGGACGACGGGAGCACGGCCGGGTCACCCCGGTTGGCGCGAGGCTACCGGGTCAGGCTCGCTCGCTCGAAGCGGGGCGGCGCAGACGGCGCCATCCGATCGCCGCGAACACCACCGCCACGAGCACGCTGAGCCGTGTCACCCACCCCACGACGTCGCCGATGACCAGGTACGGCGTCACCGCGGAGACGAGCGGCACGTCCCGTCTGATCGACGCGGTCTCGAACAGCGGGGTCGCGTCGTGGACCCGGCCCTCCGGATCGACGAACGCCGAGGAACCGGACAACGCGGCATGGACGGTCCACCGACCCGTCTCCACCGCCCGGAGCTGGACCTGTGCGAGGTGCTGTGCCGGTTCTGCGGTGTCCCCGAAGGAGGCGTCGTTGGTCACCGACAGGAGCAGCTGGGCGGGCTCGTCACCCGCCATCACGTTCTGGCGCGAGATGTCGGTGAACAGCGTCTCGAAGCAGATCACGGTCGCGACCCGAACGCCCGTCGAGGTGGTCAGGTAGCTCGGCCCATCGCCGGGCCTGGCGTCCCGCGGGACCTGCTCGAGCGGTGGGATCCACTCCAGGAAGGGCCGACCCGGGATGTACTCCCCGAAGGGCACCAACCGGCGCTTGGCGTACCGCTCCTCCTCCACCAGCGATCCGTCGAACCGGCCCGCGGTGATGTAGCGCTCCGAGGGGTCGTCCGGAGCATCCCGGGTCACCCCGGCGATCACCTCTCCCGCCACCTGCATGGCCTCCTCAGCGACCGGGGCGAGGCGTGCCCCCCGGTCGGTGGTGGGGTCCAGGTCGATGCTCGACTCGGGCCAGACCGTCAGGTCCGGGCGGCCTCCCTCCTCGACGGCCGCGATCGTCTCGTCGCGCATGTTCGTGGTGACGTGCAGCGGACGGTCCGGGACCGTCTCCTCCCACTGTCGGATGTCGTGTCCCTGCACCACCAGGATCTCGAGGTGGTCGTCGTCCTCGGGAGGCGGGCCCACGGTGGTCACGATCGAGACCAGGAGCCCACCGACGAGCAACCCCAGGCTGAGGCGGGCCGTCCCGAGGGTCTGCTCCATGGCACCGATGCCGTCACGGCGAGCGCCGCGCACCGTGATGCGGATCGCGACCGCCGCCGCGACGCCGATCAACACGACCAACAGCGTGATGCCCCGTCCCCCGACGAGCCGGGCGATCGGCAGCATCCAGGATGCGTCGACGTGGGCGTAGGCGATCCCGCCCCACTCGAAACCGTTGAGGGGCACGATGCCCCGCCACGCGTCGACCCCGGTCCACAGCACCGCGGCGATCAGGGGCAGCCAGGCACGATCGAGGAACCAGCTCAGCACGATCGCCAGGACGGCGTACCACGCCCCCTGGAACACCACGAGCAACGACCATCCGAGCACGCCCGCGGGCGCGACGATCAACCAGGACAGCATCGGCCCGAACGCGACGACGCCGGCGATCAGCCCGATCTGCGCCGCGCGACGTAACGACGTCCGTGCAGGAGCGGTGTGGTCATCGATCAGCCAGAGGGCACCGATCAGCAGCGGAGGGTGCAGGAAGGTCAGCCACCACCATCCGATCGGTGGGTGCGCACCGAGCAGTGCGAGCCCCGATGCTGCTGCCACCAGGGGCGCTGCGACGTTGCGGGTCATGCGCAGTCGCGACAGAGCATGGCCTTGGGGTCGGCCAGTTGGGTCTCACGCATGGCGAGGTAGCAGCCGCGGCAGACGAACTCCCCATCCCGGATGCCGTCGATCTCCTCGTCGAGCTCCTCGTCGACGGTCACCGCCGCGACGATCTCGTCCTCATCGTCGTCGAAGGCGGCGTCAGGCGGGACCACCGCCGACTCCAACACCTCGTCCTGATCGGCGGCGTCGTCGCCCTCGTCGGCCGCCTCAGCGACCGACAGGTCCGTGTCCCCGTCGTCGTCCTCCTCGAGGTCCTCGTCCGCATCCTCCTCGAACGCGTCCTCGAGGTCCTCATCCTCCGCGAAGGCGTCGTCGAGTTCGTCCCCGAGCTCGGCGTCGAGTTCGTCCCCGAGTTGCTCGTCGATCGGCTCGTCCGCCCCGTCGACCGGTTCATCGGCGCTGTTCGCCCTCGATCGAGCTACCACCGCTGCGCTCCTGATCGTCTCCAACGTCGGGCGGGCACGCCTGACGAGGCGGGTTCGTACCAGAGGGTGTCTGTCCGGCGCAAGCGTTCGCGCGTGGCGACAGGTGTGCCATGGACCCCGCGGGACCGCAAGCTGTGCGTGCGCTCTTCGCGTTCGGTGTCCTGCCGCGCGCGCCGGGGGCCCGGGACCGACAGGTCCGGGGCCCCTCGAGACCGGGCGAGTTCCCCGCCGTTGGGGCCGTGGCGACCCGGTACGGCTAGGTCGGCCACGTTGTCTACTGAGCGGTCACTCGCCTCGGTGGCAGCGTCCGAGCCAGGTCCTTCAGCTCCCCGCGGTCCGCCCTTCAGGCCCCTCGGGTGCTGGCCGTCCGCCAGCTCGAGCGTGACCACCGATGTGCTGGGCACGCAACCACCAGCACAGGGCTCCCGTCAAGCGGGGAGCGCAGGGGGGACGGAGGGTCTGCGCGCAGCGCGCGTGTCACCTCGACGAGCGGCCGTCAGCTACGGGTCGGGACCCGTCCTGGCGCGTCCGGGAGCGACACGTCACCGTGGGCGACGCGCCCCTGGACGATGGTCGCGAGGCACCGGGTCCCTCGTGGGTCCTCCGCCCGGTACGGGTCGCCCTCGAACACGGCGACGTCCGCGCGCATCCCGGCCCGAACCACGCCGACGAAGCGCTCCTGGCGCGCAGCGTGCCGGCCGCCGAGCGTGGACATCGAGACCGCTTCGAGTCGGCTGACCGCGTGCTGCTCGTAACGCCGGTGCTGTGCAGCCATGACCAGCGCCCACGGATCCATCGGCGTGACGTTCGCGTCCGAGCCGAACGCCAGTCCGATCCCCCGGTCTGCGATGGCCCGGAAGGGGTTGGTCGTCGCAGCGCGTTGGCGTCCGAGCCGCTTCTCGTACAGGCCCCCCTCCATCCCCCACTTCGTCTCGTACGCTGGCTGCGCGGACACGACCAACCCCAGCTCGGCGATGTCGTCGAGCATGCGGGTGGTGAGCAGTTCGGCATGCTCCAGCCGGTGCCGGCCACGCCGCACCGCGTCGTGCAACCCGTCGGACCGCAGTTCGTCTGCGACCCGCCACCAGCAGCGGATCGCCTGCTCGATCGCCGCGTCACCGATCGCGTGGACGGAGGTCTGCAGCCCGGCACGGGCTGCCTCGAGGAACCAGGCGGTGAGGGTCTCGTCATCGAACTCGAGGTTGCCTGCGGTCGACCTGCGGTCGGTGTACGGCCGTCCCAGTGCCGCGGTGTGCGCACCGAGGGACCCGTCCAGGAACAGGTCACCGCCGACCTGGCGCAGGTCGCGTGCCATGGCGGTCTCGACGTCGAGCCCGGCCCAGTACGGCACCACCTCGATCGGCCAGCTCTGCGCGATCCACGCGTCGAGGTCCGCCAGCCCCATGACGTCGGGCCCGGCCATCTCGTGGACGGACGCCACACCGAGCGACGCTGCGCGGGCGACGGCCTCCTTGCGCGCGGCATCGAGCTCCGCCTCCTCCATCGCGCCGACGCTCCACCGGCGCACGATGTGGTTCGCCTCACGGCGCAGCATCCCGGTCGGGGACCCGTCCCGATCGCGCTCGATCCCCTCGGACCGGGCCAGGGGCGCCGCGGACAGCGTGCGACGGTCGACGAGGCTCGCGTGACCATCGACCTGGGAGAGGTAGACCGAGCGACCCTCGGCGGCCTGGGCGAGCTCTTCCGGGGTGGGCAGCTCGTCGGGGAACCCGTGCGGGTCGAAGCCATGCCCCCACACCACCCGTCCGGTGTGGGCTCCGGCGTAGGTGGCGACGGCCTGGAGCAGTTCCTCCCCGCTCGCCACCTCGCTCAGATCGAGTCCGGTGAGCGCGAGACCCATCGGGGTGAGGTGGACGTGGGCGTCGACGAAGGCGGGTCCGATGACACACCCCGGGAACTCCACCCGTTCGCCGTGCGGCGGCGCCTGTTCGGGGTCGTCGCCCACCCACACGACCCGACTCCCGCGCACCACCATCGCCCGTGCCGCCTTGCGCCCGTGCCCGAGGGTGACGATGCGGTCCGCTGCGAGCAGCGTCCCGCGGGCCGTGCCTCGCTCGGGACGAGAGGTCCGCGACGTCATGGTGGTCTTCACACCAGCTCCCGTCGGCCGTCCGCCATCGCCCTGGTGAGGCCTGTCTCCTCGATCCTACGTCGTCGGTCGGGACGAGGTGGGCAACCGGCATCGAGGTCCTGCTCACGGCGCGAGCTCATCCGTCGACGCTCGCCAACGTGAGCACGATGGCCAGCAGCAGACCACCGGCGACGAACAGCCCGAGCGCGACCACCACGCGGCGTGTCGCCACGGGTGCGCGTCGGGCCTCGTCGACGATGGCGAGGCCGGCGGTGGTGAGCCCTGCCGCGACGCAGCCGAGCGACGAGCCGAGCACCACCGCGGCGAACCCGACACGTCCGTCGAACCCCACCAGGCCGAGGGTGGCGGCCCCGACGACCCCCAGGCCAACACCCGACAGCAGGACACGCCAGGTCACGCGGAGGCGCCGGCGGTCGTGGTCGGTCACCGGTTGCGTGCGCACGATCGTCATCGCGCTGCGTGGCCCGTGAGCCCGCGCGCGATCACGACCCGCTGGATCTGGTTGGTGCCTTCCACGATCTGCAGGATCTTCGCCTCGCGCAGGTAGCGCTCGACCGGGAAGTCGCGCGTGACGCCGTACCCGCCGAACACCTGCACGGCATCGACGGCCGTCTGCATCGCCGCGTCGGTGGCCACGAGCTTGCTCATCGCGGCCACATCGGTGGTGGCCTCCCCCGCGTCACGTCGCGCTGCCGCGGACCGGTACAGGGCGCGGGCAGCCTCCGTCCTCGCGGCCATGTCCGCGAGCAGGAAGCTCACGCCCTGGAACCGATCGATGGTCTGGCCGAACTGCTCACGCTGGCCGGCGTAGGCCACCGCCTGATCGAGCGCACCCTGCGCGAGCCCGACGGCACAGGCCGCGATGCCGAGGCGCCCACCATCGAGCGCCGCCAGCGCCAACCGGAAGCCCTGGCCCTCCTCACCACCGATGAGGCGGTCCGCGGCGACCGGGGCATCGTCGAAGATCAGCTGGGCCGTCGGCGAGGCCCACATCGCGATCTTCTCCTCGGGTTGCGCGAACGTCAGCCCTGGCTGGTCCGCGTCGACGACGAAGGCGCTGATGCCTCGGCTCCCCTCGTCCGAGGTCCGCGCCATGACGAGGTAGCGGTCGGCGATCCCGCCGTGGGTGACCCACGCCTTGACGCCGTCGAGGCGGTACACGTCGCCGTCACGGACCGCGCGCGTGGTCATCGCCCCGGCGTCGGAGCCCGACCCCGGCTCGGACAGCGCGTAGGCACCGAGCAGCTCCCCGGCGACCATCTCCGGCACGAAGCGCTCACGCTGCTCGGGGGTGGCGTAGGTCGCGATGGCCCACGTCGCCAACGTGTGGACCGACAGGCCCATCCCGAAGGCCGCGAACACCCGGCTCAGCTCCTCGACGACCAGCAGGTAGACCCGGTACGGCAGGGCGGATCCACCGAGCTCCTCCGCGAAGGGCAGCCCCGTGAGGTCGAGCTCGCCGAGCTGGGCGAACAGTTCCCGGGGGAACCGATGCTCGTGCTCGCAACGGTCGGCCACCGGCGCCACCTCGTCGTCGGCGAAGCGGCGGACGAGGGCCAGGAGCTCGCGGTGTTCCTCGGCGAGGGGCTCCACGCTCAGGCCTCGCCATCGTGGGCTGGTGGGTCCGCCGGCGCGTTCGGGGTCAACGACATCAGCACGCGCCGCGGCTCGTAGCCGAGCGCTTCGAGGAACCGTCGACCCTCCTCGTTGGCCACCGCGACCGAGATCTCCACGACGGGCACACGGGTGTCCCGCGCCCATGACTGGATCGCACTCAGCAGCGCCTCGCCGACGCCACGGCGACGTGCCCGTCGGCGCGAGAACACCGGCCCGATCGTGCAGCCCGTCGGGCGGAGGGTGCCGGCCGCGTACCCGAGGGTCTCGCCGTCCTGATCCGTCGCGATCCAGAACACCCCACCCTGTGGCAGCGGGGGATCCGCAGGGATGCCCCGCTCGGTCTCCTGCTCCTGCTTGTACTCGGCGGCCAACGGGCGGATCTCCTCGATCCGGGCCCGGCGTACCTGCACCTGTTCGGCCATCGCCGATCAGCCGCCCACGACGATGCCGCGGGGGCGGTGGTTGAGGGTCTCGACGCCGTTGTCGGTGACGAGGACGATGTCCTCGATGCGCGCGCCGTAGCGGTCGGGGACGTAGATGCCCGGTTCCACCGAGAACGCCATGCCCTCCTGGAGCGGCTGGTCGTTGCCGGCCACGATCCAGGGCTCCTCGTGCTCCTCGACCCCGATGCCGTGACCCGTGCGGTGGATGAAGCGCTCGCCGTACCCGGCCTCGGTGATGATGTCGCGCGCCGCGGCGTCGATCGCCTCGGCCGGGACCCCGGGCGCGACGGCACGCACGGCGGCCTCCTGCGCGGCCTCGAGCACGGCGTGCAGTTCCTCGTAGCCATCCGGGGCGCTGCCGACGACGTAGTTGCGGGTGCAGTCCGAGCAGTAGCCCTGCCGGGTGCCTCCGATGTCGACCACGACCGCGTCGCCCTCCTCGAGCACCCGGTCACCGGTCTCGTGGTGCGGTGACGCACCGTTCGGCCCCGAGCCGACGATCACGAAGTTGACCTCATCATGGTCCTCACGGATCAGCTCGGCGATGTCGCGGCCGGCCTCGCGCTCCGTCCGCCCGGGACGCAGGAGGGACGGGACCTGCGCGTGGACCCGGTCGATCGCGGCACCGACCTCGCGCAGGAGCGCGCGCTCGTCCTCGGCCTTGATCAGCCGCAGCTCACGCATCACCTGGCTGCCAGGCACCCATCGGGCACCCGGGAGGGCGTCCTGGAGTTGCAGGGTGAAGCTGGTCCACAGCCGGTCCTGCACCGCGAAGCTCGCACCCTCCCCCGGACCGACCAGGTCGGTGACGAGCGCGATCGGGTCGTCGGTCTCGCCCCACGGGCGCAGGTGCACGTGGGAGCTCGCCCCGCTGTCCTGGGCGCGGGCGACCTCCAGCTCCGGCGTGATCAGGTGGGGCTCACCGTCGGCCGGGACGACGAGCAGGGTCAGCCGTTCGAGCGGCAGGGCCTCGTAGCCGACGAGGTAGCGCAGGTCCGCGCTCGGGCCGACGAGCAGGGCGTCGATCCCCTGGGCCTTGAGCTGCGTTCGGGCACGTTCGAGCCGGTCGGTGAACACCGTCCCTCCTTCGCCGCATGACACGGTAGCGCCCGTCACCGGGACGCAGCGTCACAGCTTGAACCGCACCACCCGGGGCAGCACCTCGAAGCGCGCCGGGCCCATCCCCAGCACCTCGCCGTCCGCCTCGACGACGAGCGGGCGGGCGGAGTGCACCTCGACCCGCTGCGAGCGCCACTCGCGCACGTCGGGTCGCTCGAGATGGCTACCTCGACGCAGCTGTCGACCGGCGCGCACGACGTCGCTGACGCTGCCACCCCAGCTCTGCACGCTGAAGAGTCCGTCGTCGGGGAGCGCGCGGGGCGCGACCCGCATCCCACCGCCGAAGAACTGGCCGTTGGCCACGAGGACGTTGCAGACGTCCTCGGTCACCTCGCCCCCGTCGACCACCACGGTCGTGGACACGCGCCGGAACCCACCCCAGCCGGCGACGATGCCGATCCCGTAGCGCGACCTGCCGAGACGCCGAGGCAGCCGGGATGCCGTCCGCACGACGCGGGCGCCGAACCCGATCTGCGCGACGTTGGCGAAGACCGTCGATCGCGGTCGGTCCTGACGATCCTGGTGGTGCACGACGCCCAGGTCGATCGGCATCGTGGCGTCGGTCACGAGGTGTCGTGCCAGCTGCTCGGCCGCCCGATCGAGCCCGAAGGTACGTACGAGGTCGCTGCCGCTGCCGGCGCTCACCACCGCCAGCACCGGATCGTCCCCCCGCGTGGTTCCCGACGCCGCATCGACGAGGCCGTTGACCACCTCGTGGACGGTCCCGTCACCACCGACCGCGATGATGTAGCGCCGCTCTGCGTCAGCCACCGCCGTCTGTGCGAGGTGGGTCGCATGACCCGGCCCTCCGGTGATCTCGACGTCGTAGGCGAGGTCCAGCCCGTCGAGGGCCGCGCAGAGCCGTGGCAGCACCGGCGCCCGCCCCGATCCCGCGGCGGGGTTGGCGATCACGAGCGGGCGGCCGAAGGGGTGGTCGAGCGGCACCGGCGGGCTCCAGGTGGGGAGGGACCGCAGGAGCGTAGAGCCATCCGCCCACCGGGGGCGACGTGGTGGTGCTGGACACCTTCCGGGGTCAGGCCTCCACGATGCCGCGGCGCAGGCCGTCCATCGCGCTGGACGCGCGCGCCGCCAGGTCGCTGTCCCCGACCGAGCGCAGCTGACCGAGCAGGTCGGCGACCTGCTTGACGTTCCGGACGAAGTCACCACCGGTCAGGTCGAGCTCACCGAGTGCGGTGTCGAGGTCGGCTCCCGACGCCCACCGCCATGCCGCCGCGACGAACCCCGCATCGAGGTCGCCGAGCGGAGGAACGCCGGCGCGGCGCTCACGTTCGCGGAGCTCATCCGCGAGATCCAGGACCTCCTCGGTCACGTCGTGCAGGTCGGCCGTAGGCAGCTCGGGGTGCAGGGTCACCTCCCCGCCGCGGGGCTCGAAGAGGAACAGCGCGGCGATCCCGGCGAGCTCGGCTGCGGACAGCTCGTCGAGCAGGCCGCGACGCAACGCCTCGGCCACGAGCAGGTCGACCTCGCTGTAGATCCCGGCCAGGCGCAGCCCCTCGTCGGTCGGGCTGGGCTCGTCGTCGACGTAGCCCAGCTCGGTGAGCACGTCGAGGATGCGGCGGAACTGGCGCACCAGCGATCCCGTGGCGCGATGGATCGCCTGCCGCAGCGCGTCGGCCTCGCCGATGAGCTCGTCCGCGCGGTACTGCCAGACCTCGTGCTCCTGCCGTTCGGGACAGGCGTGGCAGGGGTGGGCGCGCAGCTCGTCCCGGAGCCGGCTGATGTGCTCCGCTACCTCGCGGTCCAGCTCGGTGTCCTCGGGATCACCGACATCGAGGTCCGCGTCCGCAGCGTCCTGCGGCGGCGAGACCGACCGCAGCGCATCGGCGGTGGCACGCCGGTACTCCTTCTGCCGTGGGTTGCCCTTGCCCGGCAACCGGATCCGGTCGATGGGACGGGGCGGGTCCGACAGCTCACGGGGACCGAGCCGGGTCAGTGCGCGTTCGTCGGTCACCACCTGCGCGAGCGGGGTTCCCGACCTGCTCATGTGGATGCCAACGACGGCCGCCAACCCACGGCGGCCGACCCAGGGCAGGTAGAGCACGTCACCGGGGAGCAACGCCGCGATCGCCTCGCGCACGCCCTCCTCCTCGCGCTTGCGTCTGCGCTTCGCCTCCGCCTTCTCGACGCGGGAGAGCTCCTGTCGGATCGCCCAGTAGGCCGGCCAGTCTCCGTGGTCGCACTCCAGGTGGGTGCTGTACCCCTTGATCGCCTCGTCGAGCTCCATCAGCCGATCGGCCTTGCGCGTCACCGAGGCATCCGCCTCGAACTGCGCGAACGAGGCCCCCAGCAGCGCCTCGGCCTGGGCGAGGTCGTGCCGGCGCAGGAGGTTGACCGCCATGTTGTAGGAGGGGGCGAAGGAGCTGCGTAGCGGGTAGGCGCGGGTGCCCACCAGCCCGGCGACGCTCTTGAAGGGCAGGTCGCGCTGGTAGAGGACGACGGCGTGGCCGACCTTGTCGATGCCGCGACGCCCCGCCCGGCCGGTCAGCTGGGTGTACTCCCCCGGCGTGAGCATGACGTGCGACTCGCCGTTGAACTTCTCCAGCCGCTCGATCACGACGGTGCGCGCCGGCATGTTGATCCCGAGCGCCAGCGTCTCGGTCGCGACCACGACCTTCAGCAGGCCGCGCTGGAAGAGCAGCTCGACGACCTCCTTGAACGCCGGCACCATGCCGGCGTGGTGGGCGGCGATCCCGTCCATGAGCGCCGTGCGCCAGGCCGGGAAGCCCAGCACCCGCAGGTCGTCCTCGGGCAGGTCCGCCAGCATCGTGTCGACCAGCGTGGCGATCTCCTCACGCTCGGCCCGGCCGGTGAGCCGGACGTTGCTGCGGACCAGCTCCTCGACGGCCTTCTCGCAGCCCGCACGGGAGAAGACGAAGATGATCGCCGGCAGCCACTCGCGTGCCGCCAGCTCCGTGACCACCTGCGGACGTGATGGCCACCGCAGCCGCACGTCGGGAGCCATGCGGCGCCCGCGGTTGGTCACCCGGTTGCGTTGGCGCGCCCGCTTCTCCAGCATCACCACGTCCGGGTTCGGGACCCCGCCGAGGGCCTGTGACGCCCGCTCACGGTGCTCGTGGCTCGCCCCCTTCTTGCGACCCGCGCGGAAGGTGGCGTGGATCGTGTCGTTGATGAAGTAGTGGTGCTTGAGCGGGACGGGCCGCGTCTCGGAGATCACCACCTCGCAACCGTCGCGCACCTGGTCGAGCCAACGGCCGAAGTCCTCGGCGTTGCTCACCGTCGCCGACAGCGAGACGACCTGCACCGTGCTGGAGAGCTGGATGATCACCTCCTCCCAGACGGCGCCCCGGGCCCGGTCCGCGAGGTAGTGCACCTCGTCGAGGACGACGTGCCGCAGGTCGCGCAGCGTCGGTGATGCCTCGTAGATCATGTTGCGGAGCACCTCCGTGGTCATGACGACCACGGGAGCATCCCCGTTGATGGAGCGATCCCCGGTGAGCAGCCCGACGCGCTCGTCGCCGTAGCGGCGGCGCAGGTCGTGGTACTTCTGGTTGGACAGTGCCTTGATCGGCGTCGTGTAGAAGGCCTTGCCGCCCCGCCGGAGCGCGTCATGGCAGGCGAACTCGCCGACCACCGTCTTCCCGGCGCCGGTCGGTGCCGCGACCAGCACCGACCGTCCCGCCTCGATGGCGGCGATCGCCTCCCGCTGGAAGTCGTCGAGCTCGAAGCCGAGCTCGTCGAGGAAGCCCGCATCCACGGTGGGCTGAGGGCTCATGAGCGTCCCTCCAGGAAGTCGGTCACGTCACCAAGGGGTGAGACGTCGGCCCGCTGACCGTCGAGGTCCAGCATCGATGCGCGTGCCGACTGCATCAGCTGCTCGCTGCGTTGGCGCAGGCGTCCGACCTCGGTGAGCAGGTCCTGACGGTGGACGGGATCGTCCACCGTCGCGGCGTGCGCGAGCACCTCGACGGCATCCCGGGACAGGACGACCGACGCGATGAACTGCCGCTGCACGGGCCGTGCGGCGGTGTCCAGGGGCTCGCCGGCGAGCTGCACGAGCATGGCGTCGTAGGCCTGCAGCCACTGTTCGTGGTGGGCCTCGACCAGCGACGGATCGTCCTCCCGGCGCAGCAGCACGAAGGCTTCGCTGACCGGCTCCCGATCGACCGAACCCGAGGTCCAGATGCCGTCCGCATCCAGCGCCAGCGGCAACAGGTTCGCGTCGATCGCACGTGCCGCCTCGCTGGCCGGGTCGGCGGTGCTCACTCGACCGACGACCACCCCGACGAGCAGCATCGCCAGACCGACCACGATCACCTGGCGCCACGGCATGGCGCTGCGGAAGCGACGCCACCGGAGGATCAGCCGCGACCACCTCGAGGTGGTGGCGCTGGAGCGGGGGGCGGTGTCGTCCTGGTGATCGACCGCCTCACTCACCCGGTCGCCTTCCGACGGCGGCGTTCGATCAACCACGCGAAGAGCATGGACAGCTCGTAGAAGAACACCATGGGCCCGGCCATGAACAACAGCGTGATCGCGTCGTTCGTCGGGGTGATGAACGCTGCAGCGACCACGCTCGCGAGGATGGCGTACGGCCGCGCCTTGCGCAACGACGCGGAGTTCACCACGCCGACCAGCGACAGGAAGATCAGCACGAGGGGGAGCTCGAAGACCAGACCGAACGCGATCGACAGCGTGAGGAAGAACGACAGGTACTCGCTGGCCGAGAGCATGGGCTCGATGCCCGGCCCGCCGAAGCCGAGCAGGGTGCGCAGCCCGAAGGGGATCACGAGGTAGGAGAAGAGGATCCCGATGGCGAACATGATCTGGCTCATCGCGACGAAGGGCAGGGCGTACCGACGTTCGCTGGTCGTCAGCCCCGGGGTGATGAAGCGCCACAGCTGGTAGAAGATCACCGGGCCACCGATGAACAGCCCGACCACGAACGAGGTCTTGAAACGCACCGAGAAGGGCTCGAGCGGCGTCAGCGCCACGAGCGTGCAGGTCTGCTCCGGTCGGACGTCCTCAGCCACCGCACAGTACGGGGCCATGATCAGGTCGAGCAGGTTCGGGAAGACCATGTAGCCGACCACCGCGCCCAGCACGAGCGCGATCACCGCACGCGTCAAGCGCCGGCGCAGCTCGATCAGGTGATCGAGGAGGCTCATCTCCCCCGGCTGGCCGGGACCGGAGGGGGCCTGCTCCACGGCGATGGATCAGCGCTCCTGGTCGGGATCCGACGCGGTACCGGAGGTCTCGTCCTCGGCACCTTCGTCGACGCCCTCCTGGAACGCTTCCTTCGTCGCGGAGCGGAACTCCTTGATCGAGGTCCCCATCGAGCGCGCGAGGTCCGGCAGCCGCTTGGCCCCGAACAGCAGGAGCACGACCAGCAGGATGATCAGGAGTTGTTGGCCGGTCGGGTTCATAGGGACCCTCGTGTTCGCGTGGTTCGGCGTCGCCGCCATCGCAGGCGCAGACCAGCCACGCCCGTGCCAGGAGTCTACCGGGGATCTCGGCTCAGGGGTGAGCGGATCCACCCTCGTTCTCGCCTGCTCGACGTCCCACCTGCAGCCGCTCCAGGGAGGCGCTGACCTGCTCCAGCTCGCGAGCCGTGATGTCCGCGTCACGCCGGAGCCGCTCGAGGTCCGGGCCGAGCCGTTCCTGGAGCGCGACCAGGTCGGCAGCGACCGCGGTCGTGCGCCGGACGACCGTCCACACCACGACCACGAGCGCCGCGAGCGTGAGCACGGCGGTCAGGATCAGGATCACGACGATCGTGGTCACGGGGCCTCGGTGCGCGACGGGTGGTCTGGACGTCCGCGCGCAGTCTACGAGGGCGGAGCGCCGCTGTGGGCCCCGAGCTTCGTTGTCTCACACGGGTTGGCGGTGCCGGGCTGTGGTTGTGCCGGGCTGTGGCTGGTGATGCGCTGTGGCTGGTGATGGGCGGGGTTCCAGTCGCGATGCGACACCTTTCCCGCCCGGTGCTGGCGCGCTGCTGGGGTTGTCGCCGGCGGTGTACCTGGCCGGTCAACCCGGCCGCGTCCGCGGTCACCTCGTCGCCAACGACCCGGCGGTCATCCTTCACCCGCACGGTGAGCCCCTCCTGTCCGGCGGCGTGGTCGTTGACCACCCACATCCTGCCGTCTCAGGAGGGTCTCTGCGTGCACGTGCCGTCACGCCCCCACGTAGCCGCGGAACATCGGGGTTAGGAGCAGAGCTCCGCGAGCTGCTCGAACCAGTCGTCGCGCTGGAGCAGCAGGTGCAGGTCCAGCAGGTCGTCCCGGGTGAGGGGCGGCCCTGCGAGCGGAGCTTCCGGATGCTCCTCACGCAGCGGTGGGAGATCCACATCGAGCTCGTCGTGCATCTCCAGCGGGACGCCGCCGCTGATCAACAGCTGCACGATGCGCTCGTCCGCGGGCTTGCGCACCGTGGATGCGCAGTCGGGACAGTCGAACCGGTAGCTGGTGCCGTCACCCACGAGGCCGTCGAGGTCGTGGGCGACCTCGATCAGCATCTCGTCGGGGGCGAGCTCGACGTCGCCGCAGTCCGGGCAGTTCGCACGGATCCGGGTCATCGTCGCTCACCTCCTGTCTCGCTGCTCGCTGACCACGTCCTGGTCGTTCTCCCTTCCCATCGACCACCAGGAGGGTCACCTATAGCGGTCAGTCTGCAGTGGCCTCGGAGGCCAGCGCCTCGGTGGCCAGATCGACGACCTCCCTCGCGACCTCGTCCGGTACGACCACGGTGGCGCCACCTGCCGCCATCAACACCAGCCGCGCGATCCACCGGGGCGCGTCGGTACGCAGGTGGACCCGGGCACCACCGTCCTCGCGCTCCTCCACCTCGTCGACGAGCAGGGCGGCCTCCACCCAACGGGCGACCGGAGCGAGGTCGAGCACCACCTCGGCATCGTGCTCGCCGGGGGCGTAGCGGGGCGGCGGGAGCTGTGCCGGCGGCGGCTCGCGCAGGTGCTCTGCGGACACCTCGATGTCAGCGATCCGGTCGAGGCGGAAGGTGCGTCCCTCCCCGACCCCGTGATCGTGGCCCTGGAGGTACCAGACGCCGTCACGGACGTGCAACGCCCACGGATCCACCTCGCGCTGTACCGGCTGCGCGTCGGAACGACCCTGGTAGCCGATCCGGATCCGGCGCCGCTCGCGGAGCGCATCGCGGACCGTGTCCAGGCTGGCCGGGGCCGCCTCCTCGAGGACGTCGGCGACATCCTCCGGGATCCCGAGCGCCTCCCGGACCTTGTCCACGGCGCTGCGCAGGGCGGGGAGGTCGCCTCCGAGGGCGTCGGCGACGGCGTCGACGGTCAGGACCAGGCGCAGGGCCTCGTGCGGGGTGGGCCGCAGGGGCCGTCGCAGCTCGTCGGCCATCGACACCACGATCCGCTCACCGACCAGCGAGACGTCGAAGAGGTCGCCGCCCCCGAGTCCGGGCAGACCGCAGAAGTCGAGGTGGCCGAGGTCGCGGCGGATCACGTCGGGCGCCACCCCGAACGCGTCCGCGGCCTCGTCGAGGGTGGCGCCGGGACGTTCCATCAACCAGGGGACGAGGGTGAGCATCCGCGCCACGTCGCTCGTCGCGCTCATGTTGTCTCCTCCGAGGCCGCCGCTCCGTGGGCAGCGAGGACGTTGCGCAGGCCCGACCT
>CAYVJT010000014.1:15585-28359 GCA_964451855.1 uncultured Actinomycetota bacterium | reverse complement strand
TCCGGCGCTCCTCACCCAAGGGGAGCAGAGTCCGCCCCAGTTCGCCCCGGTCATCACGAAGCTCGCCGAGGCGCTGCCATCCGTGGAGGTCAGCACGCTGACGGGGGCGGGCCACGTTCCGCACATGGAGGATCCCGAGGCCTACGTCAACGTGCTTGTCGCCTTCGTCCACAAGCACCTCGCATGATCCATCCAGGACTTCGAGTCGAGACGAGCCAGCCCGTCCGAGCACGGCCGGCGAGGTGCCGCGGACCCGCGGCAACCGATCGTCGTCGAGCGAACTGCCAGGAGACAGCGACCGGAGCCGCATCGCATAGCAGCAAGCTGGTAAGGCTCGAGAGCAGATGACTCAGCTCAACGACCATCTGCGAGGGCGAGCCAGGGTGGTGAGGTCATCGCCCCGACGCCGGCGAGGCCACCAAGCTCAACCCCTGCCCAGCGGTCCCCTCCAGCGGCGACGCTACGCACGCGTTCGATTGCACCTACAGCAAGGCAGGGGCTCTCCGTGCAACTTCGGGCGCTTCCCAGCCTGACGATGCCGCGCACAACGGGGACTTCCGGGTGCTTGTGATGAGCGGCAACGCCCGCCGCTACAGCTCCCACGACGGGTCGAGGTCGCGCACGCCGCACCGAACGAGCACCTCGGGCAGACGTTCGGCGAGCCAGCGCAGGGTGTCGGGATCGCCGACGTCGGCGAACCGGCCATTGATACGGGCATGGGCGACGCGACGGTTCGACAACCATGACAGCGGGACACGGCCCGCTGGGATCGGGGCCGGGTCGCCGTCCTCGTCGGCGATGTCCGTGAGGGCGGCCATCAGGTCATCGTGGGGGCGGAACCGTCCCAGCACCTCGACCCATGCGCCGAAAGCGTCAGAAGCGAGGTACAGCGTGCGCCAGGTCCGGTCGGGATCGTCGTAGCGCCCTTCCCACGTCCGATAGGCGAGGGGCACGAAGTCGAGCGGGTTCGGTCCGCGACCGACACGGACGGCGGCAACGTCGGCACGCTGCCCAACCGCAGGCTTATGTCACTGGACGACGAACCGGCGAGCCGAGGCCAACACCGCAGCCCGATCGGTCTCGTCGGTGGCGTGGCGCAGGACCCAGGCGGGGGAGCGATCGTCGAGCATCGGGTCCATGCCCTGCATCCACGCCTGGGCGGTGCGGGCGTCGAAGGACTCGGTGATCAGCCGCGTGACGTGGGCGGCAGCCCGCAGCCGCTGCTCGCGCTCGGTGGAGCCGACCTCGCGTTCGCCGTCGGCCCACTGGCGGGTCGCGCGGGTCTCGGTCACCCCGGCGATGACGGCGACCAGCCGCGGGGTGAGCGCCTCGCGCAGGAAGGCGACCAGCGCCGGCGTGGGCGTGGTGGTGGCGAAGCGGTGGGCTTCGAGGTCGGCTTGACGTTCCTGGACGACAGCCATGACGACACCTTTCATCACATGCAGGAGACCAGGCACGACACCACGGCGTCGGACCTCGCTGGTCAGGGTCAGCGAGGTCGCGGTGAACCCGCTGTGGACACGCCGTGGACACGTCCCGTCGGGAACGGGACGATCCGCCGTGACACGGTGGGGCACTGCACGTACGTGTATCCGCAGGTCCGCGGCATGTTCCGGCACTGGCCGTCATGCCACGCTACGGCTTTCGGCAGGAGTGCTCCCCCTACGTCGAGGACCCTGGAAAGGGCGCCTGACCTGCGGAGACGTCATCCGGAACCACCGGCCGCGGCGGACCATGAGACGATCCAGCGGCGCAAGCTGCCCAAGTGGTGCAAGCTGGCCACGGCCCCGAAGTTGGCGGCTGGTCGAAGCGAAGCTCGAGGTCACCGAACATCTGCGGACCAGACGGCGGATCCGCCGGCCCGGTCGCCGCACCTACCTGCGCATCGATGGTCGGGGTCAGCTGGTGGACATCGTCCACATCTCCCAGCGTCCTGCCGAGGTCAAGGACCGGGCGGTGCCGGGGCACCACGGGTCCGAGCACCGAGATGAGGCTGGGCGCCTCTGCCGGCGCGATCCCCTCCGACCTCACGCCCTCCAACCACAGGAGCGACCGATCACCTGACCACTGACCGCCGTGTCGTCTGCTGCGCCGGCAACGATGGCATCGACCTCGCCGGCGTCAAGGTCGTTCGTCCCACGGGGCGCTCCACCCTGACCCCGGCATCGGTCGATGCTGCCCACACCGGACCAGAAGAACGACCACGAAGATGAAGGGGCGGGGGTTGAGACCGGCCCCTGCCCGTTGCCCTCCAACGCCGATGCCCAGCAGGTCGAGATGCTCTGCGTCGCGCCACGTCGCTGCGGCGGTTGCGGTGAGGTTCGAGAGCCGTTCTCGGACGCTTCGGCGGAGGGTGCTGTCCTTGAGCTCGTAAGGTGACGGAGACCGCCGAGGTTGACCTTCCCATCTGGAGGAACGCGTGCGCATCCGGGAGGCCGTTCGCGCTGACATCCCAGGCATCGTTGCCCTGCTCGCCGACGACGACCTCGGGCGGCAACGCGAATCCGACGCGATCCCACTCGATGGCAGCTACTGGGCGGCCTTCGACGCCATCGATGCTGACCCCAACCATCAGCTGGTGGTGCTCGAGGGGGAGGACGGGCAGCTTGCTGGCTGCCTCCAGCTGAGCTTCCTGCCCTACCTCACCTTCCGAGGCGGCTGGCGAGCACAGATCGAGGCGGTGCGTGTCGCCTCGACGCTCCGTGGCGCCGGTCTCGGCCGTGTGCTGTTCGAGTGGGCCATCGAGGAGGCTCGGGGGCGCAACTGTCACGTCGTGCAGCTCACGACCAACGTGCAGCGTCCCGAGGCGCTGGCGTTCTACGAGTCGCTCGGGTTCGAGGCCACGCATCAGGGTCTGAAGCTCTACCTCCAGGGTCACATGACCGGTCGGTGAGGTTGCTGGCACCCCCGGTCCGGCCAGCCACCCGAGGATGCGGACCCATCACCACTGCTCTGCGGTGCGACCTCCAGCGTTGGAGGAACGCCTGCGGGTTCTCGCCCCTCAGGGTTCCCACACCGAGCGGTCGTGGGCGAACATCACTCGTCGCGGGTCGAACGTCATCAGCCGGTCGATCCAGGCGGAGACCTGCGGGGTGGGGCCGTCGACCTGCTTCTCGTTGCGCGTCCGCCAGGCCAACTGGTCCGCAGCGAACGACGACGCGTCGTCGTGCGCCTGCCCCGCGAGGACGACGGTCCCGTCGGCACAGCGGATCACCAGCGACTGGTGTCCCAGGGTGTGCCCAGGGGTCGGGACGATCCACACGTCTGGCGCGATCTCGACCTCGCCGTCGAGTTCTTCGTACCGGACCCCCTCGAAGTCGACCAGCTCGGGCAGCGTGTAGTGCTCGCTCGAGCGTGCTTCGTCCAACTCTGTCGACTGCACGAAGGTGGGTCGACCCGCCAGCAGCGGGTTGCCGCCACAGTGATCGAAGTGCAGATGGCAGTTGACGAGGTAGCGAACAGTCGCCAGGTGCTGTCCGAGGTCGCCGAGAGCTGTCGTGAGTGGTCGCCGGACCGGGTGGTAGTGCGCGTCGACGGCCGGATGCGCCCCCATGCCCGAGTCGAGCAACAGCAGCCCATCGTCGAGCCGAACCGCGTAGCCCAAACAGGGCTCAACGCGTCCCTTGCCGGTCGAGGTCTCCTCAGCTGGGCGCACGAAGTAGCCGAAGTCCATCCGACCCACGTCTGAGAGCGAAACCATGGCGCCTCCCCGGCGACTGCAACATGCCGGCGCTTCAGCCTGCCAGAGCAGCGTGACCGATGAGCGACACTTGGCGCCATGCCCGCGTCCGCTGCGCACTGCGCGAGGTAGCGACAACGCCCTCGTTCGAGCGCCTCGTGTCCTTGGTGCTCAGCGGGAACTGGGCTGCGGCGCTCTCCGGAGCCATCTTCGTTCAGCTCGGCCGCATCGCTGCCATGCTGATCGAACGTCGCCGCAGCATGTCCGCCGAGCTCTAGACCCAGTAGCGAACGCACCCGTAGCAGTGCCGAAGCAGCGAGTCGTGAGGCAGGGCTCGTACGCTCCCGCTATGGAGCCGACCAGCGAACGTTTCCGTGCGCTTGCTCGGTCATCGCCGTGGCGCTGGTCGACGCTGCGCTACGTCCGGGAACGGGACCCGGCTGGCCGCGATCGGGATCGGGTCCGTGTCCTGATCCGGCGGCCGAAGCTGGCCCGGGTGGAACGGCTCGATGGCACGCTACTGGGTGTGTATCGAGACCAGCCCCAGACCGTCACGGCACTCAGCCGTCGCGGTAACGCACCCCCGGTGGCATCGCCGGGCCCTTCGGGCGTCGAGGTCGAGTTCGACGACGTCGGGCTGGTGCGTCAACGTCCACGCAGGTGGCAGCTCGACACCGACACCGCGACGATCGGCAGCTACTACGACATGGCGTTGCTCGATCCGGTCGAGCTCGCCGACGGGGGCGATGACGGCCCCGGAGCCACGATCCCAGCTTCGTGTACCCGACGGGCACCGGGTCCGGCTCGATGTCGCCACCGGGGTCTGTGTCTTCAACGAGCAGATCGGGGGAACACGGAACGGGTCGGGCCACGACATCACGATCGAAGCCGTGGACGAACCGATGGGCGACGGGCTGTTCCCGCCGCACGAGCCATCTCGATGGTCGCGGTTCCTTCGCCCGTCCTGACTGCCGACCGCCACAACGCCGTCGTGACAACCGCCCGGCTGCGACGGTCGCGGCGAGGTTCGAGCACCGTTCCGCTGCTTCCGCAGCGGAAGCGTTGAACTTCGGTCGCGCGGGTCCGATGGCCGGTGGCGACGCGATGGGAGGAGGTCGCTGACGGTGTCGGGGCATGACGTGCTGCGGGTGGCGAGCCAGCTGCTTCAGCCCAGCCTCGCGAGCCGCTGCTCGCGCTCGGTCGAGCCGACCTCGCGTTCGCCCTCAGCCCACTGGCGGGTCGAGCGGGTCTCGGTGACCCCGGCGAGGAAGGCGACCAGCCGCGGGGTGAGCGTCCCGCGTCGGAAGGCGACCCCCGCGACACGGCGCGCACGGCACGGATGTGTCTCCGCAGCTCAGCGCCCGGCGAGGAAGCGGCCGAGCCAGGTGCTCACGGTGGCATGATCGGTCGGTGTGGCGAGCGTGGCCTCGCCGGCGGCGACGACGTCCGCGGGGATGCGGTCGCTGCGTGCCGCCATCAGCGCCGCCGCGTACGCGGGGTCGAACTCGGGGTGTCCCTGGATGCCCAACGCCGAGCCCAGCTCGAAGGCGGCCACCGGAGCATGGTCGCTGGTCGCGAGCAGTTCCGCGCCTTCGGGCAGCGAGGTCACCTGGTCCTGGTGGCTGACGATCAGCCGGAAGCGCTCGACGGGCGGTGTCATCCACGGCCGCTCGGTGACGACCCTGGCCTCGTGGACGCCGACGCCCCATCCCGCCGCAGCCCGACCGACCTCGCCGCCGAGGTGGTGCGCGATCAACTGGTGACCGAAGCACACGCCGACCACGGCTACCTCGGCGTCCACGAGGTCACGGACGAACGTACCGAGCGGGGCGATCCAGGGCAGGTCGTCGTAGGCGGAGTGACGCGATCCCGTGATCAGGTAGGCATCGTGCTCGCCGGGGGAGGGCAGGGGTGCACCACCGACGACGTCGATCCGGTCGGTGCTCACCCAGGGTGCGTGCGCCGCGAACCGGTCGGCGAACATCGGCGCGTAGTCGTCACCGACGTCGCGGAGCTCGGCGGGGACGTGGTCGCACTCGAGCACCCCGACGCGGACGGGCCGGGGAGGCGTGTCGGGGGTCACAGAGCCTGCGTTCAGCTGCCGCGGCCCGGCTGGACGACCTCGTCGATCAGCCCGTACTCGCGCGCCTCGTCGGCGGTCATCCAGTAGTCACGGTCGGTGTCCTGCTGGATCTTCTCGAGGGGCTGCCCCGTGCGCTCGGCCAGGATCTCGTTGATGCGCTCACGCATCCAGACGATGTTCTTGGCCTGGATCTCGATGTCCTTGGCGGTGCCCTGGGCGCCACCGAGCGGTTGGTGGATCATGATCCGCGAGTTCTGCGTGGCGGAGCGGGTCCCGGTCCCGGTCCCGAGCAGGAACGCGCCAGCGGAGGCCGCCAGCCCCACGCAGCGGGTGTCCACCTTGCTCTTGAGCAGCGTCATCGAGTCGTAGAGGGCGAACATCCCGGTGATGATCCCGCCCGGCGAGTTGACGTAGAGCGTGATCGGGTCGTCGCCGTCCGCGTCCAGGGCGAGCATCTGGGCGATGAGCGTGTCGGTCGCCTCGTCGTCCAGGACCCCCTTGAGGAACAGGATGCGGGACTCGAACAGCTTGTCGAACGCCCGGCGGGGGGTGCCGAGCAGCTTCTCGATCTCGTCGGACACGTGGAAGCCTCTCGATGCGATCACCGGCACGTTGCCGGTGACTGGCTGCCGGGGCCGATCCGGTCCGGTGTTGCGGCCACCCGGTGCGGTCGGGATGGTAGCGATGCCGACGAACGTCCCTCGCAGGTTGAGCCGCGAGCGCTTAGCCTCCGGTCGACGTCGACGTCCGCGGCGGGACACGCCGTACGGTGGTCGCACGGTCATCCCGCTTGACCGTGCGCGGGTCGCGCAGCACACTCCCACCCGCGAACGTCGCGTTCGGTGGCGGTCAGCGTCGAGGTCGGGCGGTCGGGCGGATGGACACGGCTCGGGGCTCGAGGAGGGAGCAACGTGGCACAGGACGAGGACGCGGGGACCGGCAAACGCTCGAGTGGGTCGCGCACGCTGGCGCGAGGACTCGCGTTGCTGACCGCGCTGGGGGAGCACAGCGACGGCGCGACCGTCTCCGGCCTGGCGGATGCCACGGGGCTCGACCGCGCCGTGCTGTACCGGCTCCTCGACACGCTCACGGCCGAAGGCTTCGTCACCCGGGACTCGGAGTCGCGCAGGTACCGGCTCGGCCTGTCGATGCTCGAGCTCGGGGTCCGCGCGGCGCAGGGACTCGAGGTCCGTCGCCTCGCCGGCCCGCCACTCAAGGCGTTGTCCGAGGACACCAACGAGACGGCCTGCCTCGCTGTCCGTGACCGCGGCGACCTGGTGGTGGTCGAGGTGATCGAACCCGGCGACCGGTTCGTGCAGGTCAACTACCGGGTCGGCTTCCGTCACGAGCTCGGGGTCGCCGCGCACGGCAAGGCGCTGCTGGCCTTCCTCCCCGAGGGGGCGAGGATCGCTGAGCTGCAGTCGGTACGTCAGCGCGGTGTGGCCTACACCCGTGACGAACTCGAGCCCGGTGCCTCCGGCGTGGCGGCGCCGGTCTTCGATCACACCGGCCGAGCCGTTGCTGCCGTCGGCATCGTCGCGCCCACGGCCCGGTTGCCGGAGCCCGAGAGCATCGCGCTGCGGGTGCTGCGGTCCGCCAGGGAGATCTCCGAGCGCCTCGGGTGGCGGCCACGTCGTGCCACCTGAGCGTGTGATGGACGACCACGAACTGGCCACCGTCGAGCTGCTGGGATCCCTCGCCTACGGCCAGCTCCGGTCCTTCGCCGCCACCGCCAGCACGATCCCGCTCGCGCCGGACACCGCGATGGCCGACCTGCTCGCGGTCTGGGCAGCGACCGAGAACGAGCGCTACCGGCGACTGCGCGACCACCTCGCGCAGCGCACGGAGCTCGTGGACGCGGTGATGGAGCGACAGCGGGCGCACTTCGACGGCTACTTCGATCGCGCTCCGCTCGACGACTGGTTCGGGGCGTGCGTGTTCTTCGCGCTCGGCCTGCCGATCGCGTCCGACTTCGTGCGGGCCGTCGCGCCGACCCTGGACGCCGATGCGGCCGCGGTGGTCACCGAGGCCTTCGAGCGCGAGGATGTCGAAGCGGAGGCGGTCGCGCAGCTGTCAGCGCTGCTCACCGACGAGGACGCGCGGGAGCGCGCCCGCGCCCTCACCGCGGACCTGCTCGGACGGGCGCTCACCGGCTTCCAGGGAGTGATGGCCGATACCGACGCGCTGAAGGTGTTGCTCGAGTCGGATCGCCAGGAGGACGAGACGGGGGAGCAGCGCGTGAAGCGGCTCGCCATGGAGATGCTGCAGGGGCACCGCCGGCGCGTGCTGGAGCTCGAGCTCGAGGATCTCGACGACGTCACCTGAGGTCGCGTTGCGCCTGGCACCGACCCAGGGCTGACCCACGACGGACCCAAGGCTGCTGCGCGTCGTGGTCGTGGAGGTTGCCGCTGCGAGGGGGCGAGCACCTCGGCGTGGTTCAGGCGGATGCCTCGACGTCGTCCGGGCCATCGGTGTCGAAGGCGTCGTCGGCCGCGGGAGGTGTGCTCGCGGTGCGTTCGGCCAGGGTGCGTTGCACCGTCAGCGAGTTGGTCACGAGCTCGCCGAACCCTTCGGGGTCGGCGAGCAGCCAGGCATGTCCTGCGTCCTCGATGATGTCGCCTGGCGCCCCTGCCGCGTCGCACAACGCCAGGAAGGTGGCTTCCGGGACGACGTTGTCCTCCGAACCCCACAGCACCGCGACCGGCAACCCGTCCTCCGCCATGGCGGTGAGCTCCTCCCGCAGGTCTGCGGTGCGTGCGAGACCAGCTGCACGCCACAGCGAGCGAGGGTTGCTCATCGCGTTGCCGACGAGGTCGCGGAGGACGACGGGCAACACCCTGCGGTAGTCGCGGCCGGTGAACTCGCTCGGCACACGGAGCCCCCAGTCCCAGAGCGGGCGGTCCGACAGGGAGCGGGTGCCGCGCTGCCCCCCGGTCTTCCACACCGATCCGCCCACCGAGTTGACCAGCACCAGGGCCCGCGCTCGGTCGCGGTGGTGCCAGGCGGTGGCGGTGGCGACGGCTCCGCCGAAGGAGTGTCCGACGAGGGCTGCTGGCTCGTCCACGCCCACGTGCTCCAGGAGCTCGTCGACCCACCGGGCGAGCTTCTCGAAGGTGTACTCGCCCTCGAGCGGCGCGCTCCTGCCGAAGCCTGGGAGTGCCGGAGCGATCACCCGGGCTCCGGATGCCGCGATCGTGGGGAGCGCATGGGCGTAGGAGCGGGCCGTGAGGCCCCAGCCGTGCAGGAACACCAGAGGTGGCCCGTCTCCGGCCTCGCCGTAGACGACGGGTCGGCCGTCGAGGGTCGTGCGGTGCCATCGCAGCCGCACGTCGTCCAGGCGTGCCACGCAGGCCTTTCGCGTCGAGTTCGGCCCAGCAGGGCCCACGAACGTGGTTCCTCGGCTTCTCTCGGTCGACCGGAGAACGTTCACCAGTCTACCGGGGTACCCCCTGGCAGCCGGCGAGCTGTGACGTGGCGGCGCCGAGCTCACGCCGAGGGACGAGTGCGCCGGTGGCCGTGATCTGCGGCGGGATGTCGACGATCGGCGCTCCCCAGCACCCCGCCGGGCGCGGGCAAGGCACCGAGCCATCGGCCCGCCACCGGTAGGCTCGTCCGCGGTCGCGGCGCCACGTCCCCGCGGATAGCCCTCGCGCGGCGCGGCGGACCGGTCACCACGGCGACAGACCGGTCACCATGGAGCAGTGGCGGCTGATCACGGACCGGTCACCGAGCCCCGGCGAACGAGGTCGAGCAACCGATGAAGGTCTACACCAAGCGGGGTGACGACGGCACGACCGGCCTGCTCTACGGCGGCCGGGTCGACAAGGACGATCTACGCACCACCGCCTACGGGACGGTCGACGAGACCTGTAGCGCCCTCGGTCTGGCCAGGGCCGAGCTGATCGACGACCCCGAGGTTGCGTCGCTCCACGACCTCGTCCTGCGGATCCAGCGTGAGCTGTTCGTCGTCGGTGCACAGCTCGCGACCCTCGAGGAGCACTGGGACCGCCTCGAGCCAGGGGTCAGCCGCGTCGACGACGGGATGGTCGACGCGCTCGACGCGCTGATCGACGCCTCCGTCGAACGTCACCCGCTCCCGCAACACTTCGTCGTGCCCGGCGGGACCCGTGTCGCCGCGGGACTGGACCTGGCCAGGACCGTCTGTCGTCGGGCGGAACGCCACGTCGTCGCGCTCAACCGTGCGGGAGGGCTGCCCGACGAGGCAGCACTGCGCTACCTCAACCGCTGCGCGGATCTGCTCTACGTCCTGGCACGCGAGGCCGAGGGCACCCACCTCGCGTCCCGCGAGGACGCGTGAGCTCGACCCGCACCGTCAGCGACGACCTCGGTGCCGAGGTGGCTGTGCCGGCACGGCCCGAGCGCATCGTGTCGCTCGTGCCGAGCCTGTCCGAGGTGCTGTGGTGGTGGCACCTCGCCGACCGGATCGTCGGGGTCACGCAGTACTGCGTCGCACCACCTCGTGCCTTCACCTCGGCACGGCGGCTCCGGGGCACGAAGAACGCGCACGTCGACGGCACCATCGAGCTCGAGCCCGACCTGGTGGTCGCCAACGAGGAGGAGAACCGCGAGGCAGACGTGCGCCGGCTGCGGGACGCGGGGATCGCGGTCTACGTGACCAAGGTGCGCACGGTGGAGGACGCCGCGGTCAGCCTCGCACGGCTGGGCGACGCGGTCGGTGTGGGCAGGGCCGGCGAAGAGCTGGCGGCCTCGCTGCGACGGGCGATGGATGTCGCAGCCGTCGGAGGGCCACGGTTGCGTGCCGTCTGTCCGATCTGGCGCGACGGTCGCGCCAAGGGCGACGCCGAGACCTGGTGGGTCGTCGGACGCGACACCTACGCCGCGGATCTGCTGGCGGTCTGCGGGTTCGACGTCGTGCCCGATCCTGGTGAGGCGGGGGAGTCCCGCTACCCGCGCTTCCCGCTCGGTGAGCTCGCCGGCGCGGAGCCCGAAGCGGTCCTGCTCCCCGACGAGCCCTACGCGTTCAACCACGACGACGCTGCCGTGTTCAGGGACTGGCCAGCGGCGGTGCGCCACCTCGACGGCACGGCGCTGGTCTGGTGGGGTCCGAGGACACCTGGCGCGATCGGCGATCTCGACCGCCTCCGTCGGTCGATCGCGCGGCGCGCCCGGCGTCGGGAGGCGCGAGGTCGGTAGCCGCCCGTACGCGGCCGCCAGCTACCCGCGCGAGGTGGGTGGCTCCCCGCGCGAGGTGGCTCGTTGCCCCGGGTCGGTCGGGGTCAGTAGCTGTGGTCCTCGTCGGGGAACTCGCCGTGGGCGACCTCGGACTGGAACATCTTGACGGCGTCCAGCATCACCGATCGCAGGTCCACGTAGGTCTTGGCGAACCTCGGCGCGGGGCGCGGACTCACTCCGAGCAGATCGTGCAGGACCAGGACCTGTCCGTCGCAGTGCGGTCCGGCACCGATCCCGATCGTCGGGATCGTCAGCTGTTCGCTTACCTCTCGCGCGAGCTCGGAGGGGACCGCCTCCAGCACCAGGGCGAAGGCTCCCGCCTCCTCCAGCGCCTTGGCGTCCTCCCGCAGTCGACGGGCCGACGCGTCGTCACGTCCTTGCACCCGGTAGCCGAGTTGGTTGACCGACTGGGGGGTGAGCCCGAGGTGGCCCATGAAGGGCATCCCCATGGCGACCGAACGACGGGCGAACTCGACGACGGGACCAGCGCCCTCGGCCTTGATGGCGTTGGCGCCACCTTCCTTGAGCAGGCGGATGCCCGCGCGGAGGCCATCGTCGACCCCGACCTGGTAGGTGCCGAACGGCAGGTCGGCGACGACGATGGTGTTCGGGGCGCCACGCACGACCGCCGCCGTGTGGTGGAGCATCTCGTCGAGCGTCACCGGGACGGTCGAGTCGTACCCGAGCACGTTGTCGCCGACCGAGTCGCCGACCAGGATCACGGGGATCCCGGCTGCGTCGAGGATCGCTGCGGTGGGGTGGTCGTAGGCGGTGAGCATGGAGAAACGCTCGCCGCGTTCCTTCATCCTGCCCAGGTCGCGGATGGAGTAGGGGCGGGTCCGCTCCTCATCGGAGCGGCCCGCGGCAGCATCGGATGACACCGTGTTGACCTTCCTGCCGGCCCTGACGGGTCCAGCGGCTGTGGGACGGTGGTCCGTAGAGTGTGCCTCGCGACGGTGGCCGGTGCACATCGGCGGCAGTCGTCCCATCAACCGTCCCATCGATGAGGGGCGCGACGAACGGGAGCTGTGAGGTGGGTCATCGCTCGGGGTTCGCCGATCTGGTCGCGGTCCATCGTGACGCCGAAGCAGCCCGCGCCACGATCGAACGCCTCTCCCGAGCCGGCGTCGACGGCGGTGCGATCGAGCTGCTCGGGGACCGCGAGGTGGTGACGGCGGGCCGCTACGCCGACCGGCAGGTGGATCGTGGGAGCTCGCTCGCCCTCGGTGGCCGGGTGCTGCGAGGCGTCGCCTGGGGGGTCGTGCCAGGCGCGGCCTTCGGTGCGCTGCTGCTCGCCGTCGCGGGCGAGGCGACGGGCATGACCCTCCTCGCCGGTGCCGCGGGGGGCGGGTTGCTCGGGGCCGGCATCGGCGTACTGCTGGCGTTGCTCACGATCCCGACGATGGCACGTTCATGGGAGCGAACCTTCGCGCCGAGGGTGCCTGGTGGGGTGGCCGTCGGGGTGCGGATCGACGGTGATCGCACACGGCGCCGGGCACATCCGATCCTGCGGTCCTCCGGTGCCCACAACGTCTTCGAGGTGGACGACCTCGACGATCTCCCGCCCCCACCACCGGGCCACGATCACCATCCAGGACCCGACTGAGCCGGCCCGGGTCGCGCCGGTTCCGCACATCCCTGTCGCGGGGTACGAGGGTCGTCCTGCGGCGGCTCAGCGGGCCGTGAGGCGTGCACATCCCTGTCGTTGAGCGCAAGGATCGTCAGCCGCGCCGCGTCAGCCCTGCCGCGTCAGCCCTGCCGCGTCAGCCCCGAGGATCGTCAGCGCCGCGGCGTCAGC
>CAYVJT010000014.1:0-15485 GCA_964451855.1 uncultured Actinomycetota bacterium | reverse complement strand
GCCGCGTCAGCCCTGCCGCGTCAGCCCCGAGGATCGTCAGCGCCGCGGCGTCAGCCCCGCCAGCCGTTGGTGATGGGGACGCGGCGGTCGCGGCCGAACGCACGCTCGGTGATCTTCGGTCCGGGTGCGGCCTGGCGTCGTTTGAACTCCGCACCGTCGACCAGCCGGACCACCCGTCGCACCTCGTCACGGTCGTGGCCGCGCTGGACGATCGCGTCGATGCCGAGGTCGAGTTCGACGTACGCGAGGATGATGTCGTCGAGCACCTCGTAGCTCGGCAGTGAGTCCTGATCGAGCTGGTCGGGGCGCAGTTCCGCCGACGGGGGCTTGTCGATCGTCGCGGTGGGGATCACCTCACCGTCACGGTTGCGCCACCGGGCGAGGTCGTAGACGAGCAGCTTGGGGACGTCCTTGAGGGGCGCGAACCCGCCGGCCATGTCCCCGTAGAGCGTGGCGTAGCCGACGGCGTACTCCGACTTGTTGCCCGTGGTCAGCACGATCGATCCGTGCTCGTTCGACAGCGCCATCATCAGCACACCGCGCAGCCGCGACTGCAGGTTCTCGTAGGCGACACCTGGTCCGCCGTCGTGGTGGGCGTCGTCGAAGCCGGTCATGACCAGCCCGCCGAGGACGTCGCTCGTGGCCGCGAGGGGCCCACCGATCGGGAGCACGTGGTGGGTGCAACCGAGGTTGGTCGCCAGCGTCTGCGCGTCGGTGACCGAGTGCTCCGACGAGTACGGCGATGGCATCGCCACGGTGGTGACGTGCTCGGCACCGAGCGCGTCGATCGCGAGCGTCGCCACGACGGCGCTGTCGATCCCGCCCGAGAGACCGATGACGGCGTCGTCGAAGCCGTTGTGGTGGCAGTAGTCACGGGTCGCCCGCACCAACGCGTGCCAGACCTCGCCGACCGGGTCGGGCTCCTCTCCGGGCTCGGCAGGGCGCAACGGTGGCCGCTCGGCCCTGGAGCCGGTGAGGCGGGGGATGCCCGACGGCGCCGTCACCACCTCGACGTCGAGGTCGTGGATCACGAGGTCGTCGGCGAACCGCGCGCCCCGCGCGACGACCGTGCCGTCGGGAGCGCCGAGCAGGGAGTCGCCGTCGAAGATCACCTCGTCCTGCCCGCCGACGACGTTGCAGTAGGCGACCCAGGCGTCGCCGCGGGTCGCGTGGTGGTGGATCCAGCGCTCACGTTCGGCGCGCTTGCCCCGGTGGTAGGGCGAGGCGTTGAGGTTGGCGATGACGCGAGCACCCGCCGCCACGCTGGCCTGGGTGGGACCTTCCTCGGCCCACAGGTCCTCGCAGATCGTCACCCCCACCGGCACGCCCGCGATCGACACCACGCACGGCCGGTCCCGAGGTGTGAAGTAGCGGGCCTCGTCGAAGACGCCGTAGTTGGGCAGCCGCAGCTTGTCGTAGGTGGCGACGAGCTCACCGTCGGCGAGCACGGCGGCGGAGTTGGTGAGGTCGCGGGTGGCCAGGGCCACGTCCCAGTGGTCGGTGTCGGTGGCGTCGCCCTCCCCGGCACCGACGAAGCCGACGATCGCGGCGGTCCCCCCGGGGCCCTCTCGCACCAGACGGTCGAGCGCATGCAGGTTGGCCTCGACGAACTCGCGCTTGAGCAGCAGGTCCTCCGGGGGGTAGCCCGTGACCGTCAGCTCGGTGAAGACGACCACGTCCGTACCGTGGCCGGCGGCGCGTCGCCAGACGTCCAGGATGCGTGTGACGTTGCCGTCGACGTCGCCGACCCGTGCGGAGATCTGGGCGAGAGCGAGGCGCAGGAGCACGGGCGGGGCCCTCCGGGAGACGAAACACGGCCGAAACGTCGGATCAACGAGGGGGAAACGGCCCCTCCGTAGCGTCCCCGAACGTACCGGTCAGGTCCGGCTCGGCGGCGTGTTCGCGACGTGGGTCAGGCCGGCCCACGAGTCCACCTGGAGGCGAACGACGTGAAACGACTGTTGAGGTTGGGGGCGGTGACGTCCGTGGTGATGGTCGTCGCTGCCGGTCCCGCGTACGCGCAGGACGGCATCTCGCTCGAGGATCTCGCGCAGGCAACCATCGTGCTGTACCTGATGCTCGCCACCGTGCTGGTCTTCATCATGCACGCCGGGTTCGCGATGTTGGAGGCGGGCATGACCCGCACCAAGAACGCCGCGAACATCATCGGCAAGAACCTGATGACGATCTCGGTGGGCGTCATCGTCTACTACGCGATCGGTTGGGGGCTGATGTACGGCGAGCAGGTCGCGGGCCTGTTCGGGGCGGACAGCTTCTTCCTGCTCGGCGACACCTACGCCCCGGACGCCACGCTGGAGATCGACTTCGCGTTCCAGGCGATGTTCGCCGCGACGGCCGCCACGATCGTCTCGGGTGCCGTCGCGGAGCGGATGCGGTTCGGCGCCTACATCGCGGTCGCGGTCGTCATGACCGGGCTGATCTACCCGATCGTCGGTGCCTGGACCTGGGGTGGTGGCTGGATCGACCAGCTCGGGTTCGCCGACTTCGCTGGCTCCACGATCGTGCACATGACCGGTGGTGTCGCAGCGTTGGTCGGTGCGGCGTTCCTCGGACCACGGATCGGCAAGTTCGATCCGAGGACCGGCAAGGCCCGGGCGATCCCCGGTCACTCGATGCCCATGGCGGCACTCGGGACCCTGCTGCTGTTCTTCGGCTGGTTCGGCTTCAACGGGGGGTCCGTCCTCGAGTTGGACGGCGAGCTGATCGGCATGGTGATCGTCACCACCGCGCTGGCCGGCGGTGCGGGCGGGACGGCGGCCGGGGTGTTCACGCGGCTGCGCAACGGCAAGTGGGACGTCGCCATGACCGCCAACGGGATCCTCGCCGGTCTGGTCGGGATCACCGCCGGAGCCGACATGGTCGGCAACGGCATGGCCCTGCTCGTCGGCCTGCTCGCCGGGGTGGTCGTCGCCCTGTCCGTGTCGCTGTTCGATCACCTCAGGATCGACGACCCGGTCGGCGCGATCAGCGTCCACGGGACCTGTGGCGTGCTCGGCACGCTGTGGGTCGGCCTCGCGGCCACCGACGGCGGGCTGTTCTTCGGCGGTGGCGGGCAGCTGTTGGTCGCCCAGGTCATCGGCATCGTCGGTGTCGCCGCGTGGGTCGCCGTCTCGACCGCGGTCCTGTTCGGCACCCTCAAGGCGCTGGGCCAGCTGCGGGTCTCCGAGGAGGAGGAGATCGAGGGACTGGACGTGCACGAGCACGGCATCCCCGGCTACCCGGAGCTCGCCTCGGGCGGGAGCTACTCGTCGAGCTCCTGACCAGCGCACCGTCGGCGCTCACTACGATGGGCCGCTGCAGGTGGCCTCACGTCGGTCGCCTCGGCAGGAGCGGCAAGTGGACAAGCAACAGGAGTACGTGCTTCGGACCGTCGAGGAACGAGACGTCCGGTTCATCCGGCTGTGGTTCACCGACGTGCTCGGGTTCCTCAAGAGCGTCGCGATCACCGCCGCCGAGCTGGAGAACGCCTTCGAGGAGGGCATCGGGTTCGACGGTTCGTCGATCGACGGTTTCGCGCGTGTCCAGGAAGCGGACATGCTGGTGGTCCCGGATGCCTCGACGTTCCAGGTGCTGCCGTGGCGACCGGAGTCGCAGGGTGTCGCACGGATGTTCTGCGACATCCTCACCCCAGACGGCCAGCCATCGGTCGCCGATCCCCGCCAGGTGCTCAAGCGCACCCTGGCGCGGGCGGCCGAGATGGGGTTCACCTTCTACGTCCACCCGGAGATGGAGTTCTTCCTCTTCGAGAGCGCGGAGGACCCCACGCCACTCGACACCGGGTCGTACTTCGACATGACGCCGCTGGACGTCCAGCAGGACTTCCGACGCCAGGCGATCAACATGCTCGAGCGCATGGGGATCTCGGTCGAGTTCTCCCACCACGAGGTGGCGCCCTCGCAGCACGAGATCGACCTGCGCTTCGCCGACGCGCTCACGATGGCCGACAACATCATGACCTTCCGCCTGGTCGTGAAGGAGACGGCCCTGCAACGCGGCATCTACGCCTCGTTCATGCCCAAGCCGATCGAGGGCGAGTGGGGCAGCGCGATGCACCTGCACCTGTCGCTGTTCGAGGGCGACACCAACGCCTTCGACGACCCCTCGGACGCGTACCGTCTGTCGCCGACCGCTCGGGCGTTCACCGCCGGGCTCCTACGTCACGCCCGCGAGATCTCCGCGGTCACCAACCAGTGGGTCAACTCCTACAAGCGCCTGACGGCCCGCCTGCACGGCCCGTTGCCCTCCGGCGAAGCGCCGGTGTTCGCCACGTGGGGTCGTTCGAACAACAGCGCGCTGGTCCGGGTCCCGATGTACAAGCCGCGCAAGGGCACCTCGACGCGGATCGAGTTCCGGGCGCCCGACCCGGCCTGCAACCCCTACCTCGCCTTCTCGCTGATCCTGTCCGCAGGGTTGAAGGGCATCGAGGAGGGCTACGTCCTGCCGGACGAGTCCGAGGACAACGCCTTCGAGCTGACCCCGGCGGAGCGCGCCGCGGCCGGTATCGAGCGGCTGCCCTCGAGCCTCGGGGAAGCGCTCGCGCTGATGGAGTCCTCGGAGCTCGTGGCCGACACCCTCGGCGAGCACCTCTTCGCGTACTTCCTCGCGAACAAGCGCAGGGAGTGGGACGAGTACTCGGCGCACGTGACCACGTACGAGCTCGAACGCTTCCTCCCGCTGCTCTGATCGGCCTCGAGATGGCGGTCTCGGGATGAGCCCACGTCGGGTGTCGTTGCGTGCGCGGCTCGCGGCCGCCGGGCTCGATGTCGAGCGCGCCCTGCCCGACCTGCTCGACGCCGGCCTGATCGAGGAGGACGGCGAGGAGGTCCGGTTCGGTCTCCTCCCGCTGTTCTCCGAGGCCGCTGACCCGCAGGACGCGGTCTCGTGCGTGACGGGGATGGCACGTGAGCAGCCGGCACTGCTCGAACGGGTCGCGGAGGAGCCCGAGTGGCTCGCACGGGTGGTGGCGGTCGCCGGTGCGTCCCGACCGCTCGGTGACCTGCTGGCCCAGCATCCCGACGCCGTGGCGGCGGTGCGGACCGACGACGGCGTCGACGTCGACCTCGTCGCCTCGCGGGTCGCCGAAGCGGTCGCCGCGTCCGACGATCCCCACTCCCAGGCTGCGGGCATCGCGGCGATCCGGCGTGCCGCGACCGCGGACATCGCGGCGCGCGACCTCACCGGCGCCGCCGACGTCGAGGAGGTCGGCACCGAGCTGGCCGGGCTCGCCCAAGGTGTGCTGCGGGGTGCACTCGACGCGATCCACGCCCAGGTGACCGATGGCCAGCCGGGCGCACGGCTCGCGGTGATCGGGATGGGCAAGCTCGGTGGCATGGAGCTCAACTACGTCTCGGACGTGGACGTCGTCTTCGTCCACGAGCCCCTCGATGGCGTGGAGGACGATCAGGCCTCGAGAGAGGCGACACGGGTCATCACCACCATGTTGGAGCTGCTCAACGCCTCCACCACCATGGGTCGCGCCTACGAGGTGGACCCCAACCTGCGTCCGGAGGGCCGGTCGGGGGCGCTGTCGCGGACCGTCGGTTCCTACGTCGCCTACTGGGAGCGGTGGGCCAAGACGTGGGAGTTCCAGGCGCTGTTGAAGGCCCGCCCCGTGGCGGGCGACGAGGCGCTCGGTGCGGCGTGGTGCGAGCAGGCGGATCCCTTCGTCTGGCGTGAGCACCTCGACTCCGCGGTCGTCGGTGAGATCCGTGATATGAAGGCGCGGATCGAGGCGAAACCCGAGGTCGTGCGCCACGGTGAGCGGCAGATCAAGCTCGGTCCGGGCGGGATCCGCGACATCGAGTTCGCCGTCCAGCTCCTGCAGCTGGTGCACGGGCGCGGGGACCGATCCCTGCGTCACACCGGGACCCTGCCGACGCTGGCGGCGCTGGTCGCCAACGGCTACGTCGACGACGAGGATGCCCGCCCCTTCGCGGATGCCTACCGACAGCTGCGCACGATCGAGCACCGCCTCCAGCTCGCCCACGAACGCCGCACCCACACGATCCCGGTCGACGCGGGCAAGCAGGAACGCCTGGCCCGGTCGCTCGGCTTCCGGGCCGACGGCGACCGTCCGGCACGCGACGCGTTCCTGCGGGATCTCACCCGCATGCAGGCACAGGTCCGGGAGCTGCACGCGAAGCTGTTCTACCGCCCGCTGCTGGAGACCTACGCCGCGGTCCCGGTCACCACGACCGGGGTCAGCGTCCCGGGCGAGGTCAAGGCCATGGGTGACGAGGCAGCGCGTGAGCGGCTGGAGGCGCTGGGCTTCCGTGACGGCGCGGCCGCCCTACGCGATCTGCGAGCGATGACCTCGGGGCTGACCCGCCGGGCCCGGACCGTCCGTGCCGTCCTCCCCGCGGTCCTGGAGTTCCTGCAGGACACACCCGATCCCGATCGCGGGCTGTCCTCCTTCCGGGACCTGATCCAGGAGCAGGGCGAGCGTGGCGAGGTGCTCTCCTACCTGCGAGACCACCCGTCTGCCTCGGAGCTGCTCGGCCGCGTGCTCGGGACCAGCCCCATCGCCGGTGAGCTGCTGCGCGACCAGCCGCAGGGCGTCGACTGGCTCCGTGACGATGCGATGCGCGAGCGTCCGAGGACCCGCGACGAGCTGGTGCGCATGGCGGTGGCCCGCCTCCACTGGCAGGACACCGAGGCGGCCGTGCGTCGGTTCAAGCGCCTGGAGCTGCTCCGGATCGTGCTCCGCGACCTCTCGGACGTGACCACGGTCGGCGGGATCGGTGGGGAGCTGACCGCGCTGGGCGAGGCCTGCCTCGTCGCGGCCCTGCTCGCCGAGCTGCGTCGACGTGCCCGCGAGCTCGGGCTCCAGGGTCCCGACGAGCTCCCGGTCAGCATCGCGATCGTTGGGATGGGCAAGCTCGGTGGCCGCGAGCTGCACTACGTCAGCGACCTGGACGTCCTGTTCGTCCACGAGGTCGCTGAGGGTGTCGAGGACCCCTCGGCGGCGACGAAGCTCGCGCTGGACATCGTCGGCAACGTGATGCGCTCCCTCTCGGCCATCACCGCCGAGGGCAGCGCCTTCGAGGTGGACGCCGACCTCCGCCCGGAGGGCCGCAACGGACCGCTGTCGCGCTCCCTGCACTCCTACATCGCCTACTGGGAACGCTGGGCGGAGCCGTGGGAGCGACAGTCGCTGCTCCGGGCACGGCACGTCGCGGGCGACCGTGACCTCGGACGTCGGTTCGTCGCCCACGCGCAGGAGGTGGCCTACCCGGCGGCAGACGCCGACGACGCGGTCGCGCCGATGCGGCGGATGAAGGCCAGGCTGGAGAAGGAACGGATCCCCAAGCGGGTCGAACCCGAACGTCACCTCAAGCTCGGCCCCGGCGGACTGTCGGACGTCGAGTGGACCGTGCAGCTGCTCCAGCAGCTCCACGGCGGGGCGCGGCGCGTCATCCGGTCCACCTCGACGATGGAGGCGCTGGATCTGCTGCAGGACGAGGACCTGATCGCCCACCAGGACGCGAGCTGGTTGCGTGAGGGCTACCACTTCCTGTGCGGGGTGCGTAACCGCCTCTACCTGCTGCGACACCGTGACGTCGACGTGCTGCCGCAGGGCCGTGACCAGCTCGAGGTCCTGGCCCGCTCCCTCGGCTACGGGCGCGGTGGCTGGCAGACGCTCGAGGAGGAGCGCCGCAAGCACGCACGTCACGTACGGCAGGTGTGCGAACGCCTCTTCTACGGCATCGAGCCCGACCCCACCCGCGGCGCCTGGTGACACCGGTCTCGCCGCCCACGACCGGCACGAGACCAGCACGACGCAGCCGGCGACGGACCCGCCGCCGGTTGCGCGGGGAAGGGTGTACGTCGTCGCTCAGCTGCCGTCCGCAGGACAGGTCAGGCCGAGGGGGACCAGCGGGGTGTTCGGGTTGAGCGCACCGCACTCCATCCCGGCGTGCCCGTGACCCTGGGGCTGAGCCTGCTCGGGCGGACCGACGGCCCTGTCGGCGGCTTCGTTGAAGTGCGCCGCTGCAGGCCCCATCATCAGCCCCAGCGAGGCGATGGCGACCGTGAGGATCGTGACGAGACGGCGTGTCATGCTGTTCCTTCCTGTCGGAGACACGGGGAGCTCACGCCAGGCACTACGCGGATCCCGGCGTCCCGGTTCATGCCCCGTCCGCCAGCCGGACCCTCAGCTCACCAGGCGCGCGTTGGGCAGCGAACGGACACGGTGCGTTGCGTTGAACGTGGCAGGGCACGCCCTGGGCGAGCTTCAGCCCGGCTTCCGGTCGGGCTCGAGGACGAGCTCGCGCAGGTGGGCGAGCCCGACCGGGCCCGAACCGAGGACGTCCGCGTGGAAGCGCCGCAGGTCGAACGCGGCACCCTCACGGGCGCGCCGCTCCTCACGGAGCCGGAGGATCTCGCGCTGGCCCACGGCGTAGCTGATGGCCTGCCCCGGCCAACCGAGGTAGCGGGTCACCTCGCTGACGGCGTAGTCGCGGTCGAGCCCGGCGAGGTCGGTCAGGGCGTCGACCGCGTGCTCGAAGCTCCACGGTCGTCCGGGTGCGAGGGGCGCGTCGTCGGGGATCGGCCGCTCGAGGTGGAGCCCGATGTCGATCACGACGCGCAGGACCCGCAGGATCGACGACGTGAGGTAGCCGATCTCGTACTCGGGGCGCTCCAGGAACCCGAGCTCGTCCATCAGGGTCTCGGCGTACAGCGCCCACCCTTCGCCGTAGCCGGGGTTCCAGATCAGCATCCGGTGGGCGCGCGTGAGCCGGTCGGCCAGGGTGGTCTGCACACCGATCTGCAGGTGATGTCCGGGGAAGCCCTCGTGGTAGGCGGTGGAGACCTCCTCGAACAGCGGGATGGTGCGGCGGTCGCCGAGGGACCACCAGATCGACCCCGGACGGCTCAGGTCCTCGCTCGGGCTGATGTAGTACGCGCCGATCGCGCCGCCAGGTGGCGCGATCCGGACGTCGATCCGGCGGATGCCGTCGGGGACGTCGAAGTGCTCACCCGCCAGAGCCTCGAGCGCGATCGTCTGCCGCTCCTGCATCAGCTCGCGGAACCGTTCCGGTGATGCGGCGGCCCGGTTCGGATCGGTACGCAGGAGCTCCAGCACCTCGCGCGGCTCGATGTCCGGATCGATGCGAGTCGCGACCGTACGTAGCCGATCGAGCAGGGAGGCCAGCTCGGTCCACGCCCACGCCTCGGTCTCCTCGAGATCGAGGTCGGTGCCCACCAGCCCGCGGAGCGCCCGGTGGTAGCGCTCGGGACCGACAGCGTCCTCCTCTGCAGCCACCTCGAGGTAGACGTCCTCGAGCCAGGCCGCGATGCGTTCGGCGCGATCGCGGGCGTCGGTGAGGTGGTCGGCGATCCGGTCGGCGTGCTCGGGTTCGGCGTCGGCCAGCCCGCGTGCCACCTGCGCGATGCCGCCGTCCTCGGCGACCGCGTCGCGGAGTTGACCGACGATGCTCCGGACCTGACGGCGTGCCGCGACCACGCCACGCTCGATGCCCAGCTGCAGTCGTTGGCGCCAGCCCTCCAGTGCTTCGGGGAGGGTGGCCAACCGTTGACGGGCCGTGTCACGGCCGTGCTCGCTCGTCAGGTCGTGGAGCTGGAGCAGGTCGCGCATCTCCGGCATCGTCGAGGCGATGTGTCCCAGGTCGCGCAGCGGATCGTCGTGGTCGTAGGCCTCCAGGATGGGGTCGAGGTGGTCCGCGATCACCCGCATCGCCAGGGCGTCGTCGGGGTCCTCGGCCGGTGGCAGCTGCTCGATCTGCAGGCGCGTTCGACGCAGCAGCGCTTCCTCGGCGGCGAGCCCATCGGGTCCCAGGTCGCCCCACCGGTGGTCGTGGCCATCGATGCCGGCGTAGGTCGCCGCCATCGGCGACAGCGCGGCGAACCCATCGACGAAGCGATCGGCCAGGTCGTGGACGGGATGCTGCTTGGACACGGTGGCCTCGCTCTGACAGCCCCTGCCGGGCCGGACGCCCCGCGGAGCCTAGTGGTCGGTGTGACCACGTACGCTGCGAGCGTCAGGAGGAGCGGCGATGTGGCGCGAAGGGTTCGTCTCAGGCGGTGCGACGAGGTTCTTCGTCCGTGCGCTCGGCTCGCCATCGCTCGACCTGGACGAGGGACAGCCGCCCAGCGACGACCTCGTCCTGCTCCTCCACGGCTGGCCGCAGGACTCCTCGTCGTGGCGCGCGGTCGCCCCGCAGCTGGTGGAGGCCGGCTACCGGGTCGCCTGCCCCGACCTGAAGGGGTTCGGCCGGTCCGATGCGCCTCGCCGGGGCTACGACCCGGAGACCCTGGCTGACGAGATCGCACAGCTGATCCGCAACCTCCACGCTCGTCGCGCGATCGTCGTCGGCCACGACTGGGGAGGGGCGGTGGCGCTGGCGACCGCGTTCCGGCATCCGGGTCGGGTCCGAGGGCTGGTCACGGCGTCGTCGCCGTTCCGCCAGATCGACCTCACCGCGGCCTGGCACATCCCGTTGTTGAACCTGCCGCTGCTCCCGCAGCTCGCCTTCCGGGTCGCCGGTGGACCGCTCACCCGTGGGGCGATCCGGCACTCGTCGGTGGTCGACGACGCCTACACCGACGAGGTACTGGACGCCTACGCGGATGCCGTCCGGGCCGCACCGTCCGCATGGCTCTCCTACTACCGGACGCTGTCGCGTCGTGCGGTCGTCGACCTGGCCGTGCGCCGGGTCCGCCGCCGCATGTCCTTCCTGCGGGCGCCCGAGGGCCCCCACCGCCTGCGCGTGCCGACCGCGGTCGTCTGGGGTGAGCAGGACCGCGCGACGCCCTTCGCGTTGGCCCCCCAGGTGGCCCGCGACCTCGACGCGACCCTGATCGGCATCCCGGACGTGGGCCACTTCGTGCACGAGGAGGCCCCCGAGGCCTTCGCGCAGGCGGTGCTCGATCTCGGCCGCTGGGTGACCAACTCGGAGCGGCTGAGCGAGCGGCGCCCACGCCGCCACGACATCGCGACGGACCCCGCCGTATGAGGATCGCGGTCCACGTCTTCGAGGGAGCCGAGGAGCTCGACTGGGTCGGACCCTGGGAGGTCCTGACGTACTGGGCAGCTCAGCGCGACGACGTCGAGGTGGTCACGGTCACCGATCGCCCCGGCCCCGTGCGCTGCGCGAAGGGGCTCCGCGTGCTGTCCGACCACACGTGGGATGACCTCGGCGACATCGACGTGCTGGTCTACCCCGGAGGGAAGGGCACCCGCGGCCACCTCGGCGTCGCCGCGATCCGCGAGCGTGTCCGGGGGTTCCACGCCGATGGGACCCTGATCATGAGCGTGTGCACCGGCTCCCTGGTGCTCGCCGACGCCGGGCTGCTGGATGGCCGTCCAGCGACGACGCACTGGCGCGCGATGGACCTGCTGGCCGAGCTCGGGACCGACATCGCCACCCGACCCGACGATCGCTTCGTCGACGACGGCGACCTCATCACCGCCGCCGGGGTGTCCGCCGGCATCGACGCGGCGCTCCACCTGGTCGCACGTCTCGCATCGCCCGAGGAGGCACGCCACGTGCGACGCGGGATCCAGTACGACCCCGAGCCCCCGGTATGACCGTATGACCGCCCGGAGTGCAGGGGAGGGGGACGTGGCTCGAGCGTTCCCGCAGGCGGTCGTGTTCGACTGCGACGGCACGATCGCCGACACCGAGTCGATCTCGGACCGGGCGTGGTCGGCCACCCTCGCCGAGCACGGCTTCACCCCGACGACGGCGGACTTCAAGGCGATCATCGGCCGTCCGTTCCCCGAGAGCTGGGCCTACTTCTCGGCCCGGTCCGAGCTCGGGGAACGGGATGCCTTCCGCTCGCGCCTCCGGCGCCGGTTCCTCGACCTGTTCGAGCGGGAGCTGGCCGTCTACCCCGATGCGGTCGACACGATCACCGCGTTGGGGCGGGCGCGGATCCCCATCGCGGTCGCCTCGTCGTCGAGCCGTGCCCACGTCGAACGCGTCCTGGATCGGGCCGGGGTGCGCGACCACGTCCGCGCGATCGTCGGTGCCGATGACATCGATCTGCACAAGCCGGATCCGGCGCCCTACCTCGCCGCCGCGGCGGCGCTGGACGTCGATCCGCTCGCCTGCACGGCGGTCGAGGACACCCCGGTCGGGCTCGCCGCGGCGCTCGGGGCCGGGATGTTCACGATCGCGGTGGTCCGCGCGCACGGGGTTGCCGAGGAGCTCGCGGATGCCCACCGTGTGCTGGACGAGCTGTCGGTCACCGCGCTGGTCCCAGATGGTGACCGGGACGCGGGCGCCGTCGGGGAACCGACGTCCACGGAGGGACGATGATGGAGCTGTTCGGAGGTGCCGAGGATGCCGGGCTGCTGGTGCTCCGGGTGCTGGTCGGGGTGACCTTCTCGCTGCACGGCTTCCAGAAGCTGTTCGGCTGGTTCGGTGGAGGAGGCCTCGACGGGACGGCGCGGTGGTTCGCCTCGCTCGGGTTCGGACGTGGCCGGGTGGCCGCGGTGATGGCCGGTGGGGGCGAGCTCACCGGTGGTCTGGGCATCGCCTTCGGCCTGCTCACCCCCTTCGCTGCCGCCGCGATGATCGGTGTCATGACGACCGCGGCCTTCGTCAACAACGCGGAGAAGGGGTTCTGGTCGGCGGGCAACGGCTGGGAGCTCAACGGTTACCTCATCGTCGTCGCCCTGGCGGTCGCGATCGCCGGCCCGGGTGCCTACTCGCTGGATGCCGTGCTCGGGCTCGAGGAGCTGTCCGGGATCGTCCCGGGGCTCGTCGCCGGCATCCTCGGCGTCGGCCTGGGCTGGGCCCGCTGGGCCACGCGCAGCACGTCGGAGAGCGAGGCTTCCTCGGACGGGTGACCACCGGCTTCGGTGTCCGGGATCCGGGACCCTGGACCCTGGTGACGGCGAGGGCGGCGCGGTTGGCTCGCCATGGGCAGGGCCCCCGTGCCGATCGGGCCGGACACCCCGCCAGGATCGAGGACCGGTGATGGTGGCCATCCGCAACGGCGCGCGTCGCCGGCACGCCCGTGCGGACCCGAGCACACCGGGCTCGCGCACGCAGGGGGCTCTGCGGTGCCCCTTCGATCTCCACGTCGGGTCCGTGCCCCGGTTCCTCAACGCCGAGTTGGTCGACCATGACGTCTACGACGGTGTCGAGTTGCAGTGGTTCGACGACCCGTCCCGCGGCACCGGGATGCTCGCGTTCCTGCAACGGCGGGCGGACCGCCGGGTCGACTACTACGTGGAGCCCGGACTGGCCCTGGACCGTGTGTCCTACGAGCTCGGTGGGGGCACCGGCCGTTGGGTCGAGACCACCTTCGAGGCGAACCGTCTGGAGGTCGACGGCGATGGGGTCGTGGCCGACGTGCGCTTCCACGACGTCGACGGACGAACGGTCGAGATCCGGCTCGACGACCGCGACGTCGGCCCCAGGAACGCCGGTGAACTGTTGGCGCCGGTCGGCGCCGACATCGACACACCCCGCTCCCTGCTGCTGGTGTACGTGCACGGGTTCGACCTCGTGCGACGCGGCCGGATCGAACCGGTGATCCGCATCGACGCCCAACCGGTGTCGACGGGGCGACTCCCGGGTGCGCGGTGGCACGGTCGTCACCTGATCAAGGCGGGCGCGCCACTGAGCGTTGCGACGCTCTGCCGTTCGGGAACCCGGGAGCTCGAGGTGATCGATCCGCAACAGCCCGGCGAGGTCCTCCTCGATCGGCAACGTCGAGGTATCCGGGGACTGTCGGTCGCGGGAGAGGGCGCCGAGGCAAGGATCATGCTCCGGCCGGCCATGCCCTCGATCGACGGGCTCGCGGATGGGCAGGTGGTCACCGGCGCCTGGGAGGTGTCGGTCGACGGCGCACGGCTGACCGGAGGGCGCTGGGGGCTCCGGCGCGTCGGTCACCGCGTGGAGGTGCGCCTCGACGTCTCGCAGCGCTGGCGTCCTCCGCCGGGGCAGCCCCTGCTCATGCGCGTCGTGACGCGGGTCGTGCCGACGTTCCGCCGATGGCCGACCACCTACCGCTGGCGGGCGGAGGTGCACCTCGACGACCCGCCTCGCATCACCTCGCGGTGGGAGCGGACCACGACGGAGCGTGGTGAGCGGTACCGCGCCGCGACGAGCCCGGGTTCGTCCCGAGGATGACCGGAAGGCAGCGCGTCGGGTCGAGCGGGGTCGGCACCGGCACACCTCGTCGGGACACCCTGTCCGTCTCGGACCCGCTCGGGAACGCCCCGCTGGTCCTGAGCGCTCGGGTCCTTGGACCCTCCGCAAGGTGGCTGCCGGGGTGGAGACTAGGTGCGACGGGGTTGGTCGACGTGCCCGTCACGCCTCCGGAGACCGCCATGCCGACGTTCGCTACCCGTCCAGTTCCCGTGGTATCACGGCCGGCGCCGATGATGTGGCGGCGCGTGGCCGTCGGCTCTTCTCTGGCCATCGCGCTCGTGTACGGGCTCATCTACCTCGGCGTGGTGTCGATCGGGCGCGCCGAGGCCGGTGACCTCGGCGTGCTGGGCGTCGCTGCGCTCGTCCACCTCGCCTTCGCCGGCCTGCTCACGTGGACGTCGAGCCGTCTCGTGTGGGCCGGGATCGCGCTGTTCCAGCTCATGCTGGCCGCGATGTACCTCGGCATCGCCGCCGATCGCGATCCCGCCTACGAGGTGTGGGGTGTGACGATCCGCGCCCTGTCCGCAGTCCTGGTCGTGGCCCTCGTGGCCCTCATCGTGGAGAAGTTCCCGCACCGCGACGCGCCGTAGCTCGGCGGTGCGCCGTCGTCGACCAGTTGCCTGAAGGAGGCTGCCCGTGACCCGCTCCTCACTGACCTTCGGGACGATCTTCATCGCCCTCGGTGTCCTGCTCCTGCTCGACAGAGGTGGGATGGTCGACGCCTGGGACGCCATCGGACAGTGGTGGCCGCTCGTCATCGTCGTCGCAGGTGCCTCGCAGGCCGTCACACGGCCGAGGAACCTCGTCGGTGGTGCGATCCTCGCCACGATCGGTGGCCTGTTGCTGCTGTGGACGCTCGGGTTGACCGACGTCGTGTCGCTGGTGTGGCCGTTGCTGCTGATCGGGCTCGGCCTGTGGTTGCTGACCCGGCGGTCGACGGTACGGCGCAGGGCGTCGGGGATGCACCTCGTCGATGCGGAGGACGAGATCGTGCTCGTCTTCGGCGACCGGAGGGTGCGGGTCCCGGCAGGGCCCTACGGTGGCCAGGAGGTCACCACGGTGTTCGGTGACCTCGAGCTCGACCTCACCGACACGTGGATCGAGGGGCGGGTGACGCTCCCGGTCACGACGATCTTCGGGGACGTCGACATCGTGGTCCCGCCTGACTGGCGGGTGACGGTGAGCGGTCCGGAGCTGTTGGGCGATGTGACGGCGAGGACCCCGACCGGCCTGCCGGACACGGCCCCAGAGCTGCACCTGGAGGTGGTGTGCATCTTCGGCGACATCGAGGTGCGTGCCCAGGCCCGGGCCACGACATCGCCGCGGTAGCGCCGA
>CAYVJT010000013.1:5723-29138 GCA_964451855.1 uncultured Actinomycetota bacterium | reverse complement strand
GTGAAGATCTGGTTGTACAGATCATCCGAGATGACCGACAGCTCGGCCTGCGCGAGCTGCACGCGGATCAGCCCCGACTCCACACCCCCGAGGAAGAAGAACACCAGGGTCGTGACGAAGTACATGAGCCCGATCCGCTTGTGATCGGTCGTCCCGAGCCAGCTCAGGATGCCCTTCTCCGAGGAGGGGCGCAGCGCTGGTGGCTTCTCGGCCGTTGTGCTGGACATCTGGTCGGTCTCCTCCACCGGGTGCAGCGGTGGGGCTCACGCCGGGGACCGGCGTGGAGCGGGTCGGGTCAGTCGAGGGCGAGCAGGTACGCGACCAGCGCGTCGAGCTCATCGTCGGACAGGTCGAGGTTGGGCATCCCGATGCCGTCGAGTTCGTAGTCCATCGCCTTCATGGACTCGGGATCGGCGAGCCACTGGCGCAGGTTCTGCTCGTCGAGGTCGTGGATCGCCCCGGCGAACTCCTCGCGGCTCATCAGGTGGGTCAGGTCCGGTCCGATGTTCGGGCTCCGCGAACCGCCTTCCCACACGGCGTGGCACGAGGCGCAGGCCATCCGGTCCCCGAGGTCGTGGAACAGCTCGCGCCCCTCGGCCTCGAGGGTGCCCTCCTCGGGTTCCTCGGCCGGCGTGGTCTGCTCGTCGATCCACGCCCGCCAGTCGGCGTCGTCCATCGCGATCACACGGGCGCGCATGTTCACGTGGGACAGCCCGCAGTACTCCGCACACTGGCCGATGTAGCGGCCCGGCTCGTCGGCCTCGAGGTTGAGGTAGGTGATCTGTCCCGGAACGAGGTCCTGCTTGCCGGCGAGGCGAGGGATCCAGAAGGCGTGGATCACGCCCTCGTCGGCCGAGCGGGCCGGGTCGGCGGCGGTCATCTCCAGACGCACGGGCGTCTCGGCCGGGATGACCATCTCGTTGGCCGTGTAGATGTCGTGGTCCGGGTAGTAGTACTCGAACCACCACCGGTGCCCGATCACCTCGACGGTGAGGAACTCCTCGTCAGGCTCGTTCATCTGGTTGAAGATGCCCTGGACCGTCGGCACCGCGATCCCGGCCAGGATCAGCGCCGGGATCACGGTCCAGATGATCTCCAAGCGGGTGTTGCCGTGGACCTGTTCGGGCAGCGAGCCGTCGTCGTCACTGCGCTCGCGGAAGCGCCAGACGGAGAAGATGATCAGGCCCTGGACGAGCACGAACACGACCAGCGCGATCAGCATCACGATGATGATCAGGTCGTGGGGCTCCTGCGCGAACGGCCCGGCAGGCGACATCGCGCTCTGCTCTCCCGCGCAGCCAGCGAGGACGGCCGCCAGGGCGAGCAACGTGAGGAGCGACAGGGACCGATGGCGACGCGTCGACGGACGCAGGGTGCTTCGCTCGCGCAACGTGACGTCTCCTGTCGCTGGTACACGCCTACCCCGCGTACCGGGCGGTCTCGCGGTGGTTCGGGTCGTGCTCCGGGTCCGTGAGCGTGGCATCCCGGCTCGGTCTGGCACGCGAGCGGGTCGGGACGGCCCGCTTCGAGTGGCGCGGATGGTAGCCGCTCGATCGCGCTGGCTTCCAACCCTGTCGCCACCAGGACACGACGGCGATGCCAGGGCCTTCCGTCCCGACCTCCTGGGTCAAGGTTCCCAGCGGAACGTCCGGGACGCCACGGCGATCGCCCCAGCCCCCCATCCGGCGAGGGTGAGCAGCGGCCACGCGACGAACCCGTCACCGGCGAAGCCGGCCCGCAGGGCCTCGGCCACCGCACCGACGGGCAGCGCTCGACCGAAGCTGGCCAACGCGTCGGGCAGGGCCCCGGCGTCGAAGGTCACGCCGCTGATGACCAGCAGGACGAGGAACAGCGCGTTGGAGACCGCGAGGGTCGCCTCGGCGCGCAGCGTCCCCGCGAGCAACAGGCCGATGGCGGTGCAGGTGATCGCGCCGAGGAGCACGACAACAGGTACGGCCAACGCACCGGCCTCCGGGCGCCAGTCGAGACCCCAGAGAGCGATCGTGACGATCAGCCCGGTCTGGAGCACCAGGATCGCGGCGACGGCGATGCCCTTCGCGGCCAGGAACCCCCACCGCGGCAGCGGGGTCCCGCCGAGCCGCTTCAGGACCCCGTACTTGCGCTCGAAGGCGGTCTGGATCGCCACCGCGACCAGCCCGGTGCCCGCGACCGAGATCGCGATCACCCCCGGGACCAGGAAGTCGACGGCGGGCCCCTCACCCGTCGGTAGCACGTCGACGACCGAGAAGAAGACCAGCACGCCGATCGGGATGCCGAGGGTGATGATCAGGCTCTCCCCCGACCGGAAGAGCAACCTCGCCTCCATGACGGCCTGGGCGAGCACGGCGCGGGCGAGCGGCGTGCGGCGATCGACCTCGGCCCCGGATGACGACGTGGCGGTGCTCACGCCTGCACCTCCCGCCGGGTGTGGTCGGGCTCACCGTTGTCCTCGGTGAGGCCGAGGAACACCTGCTCGAGGCTGCGCTTGTCCGCCTGCAGCTCGCCGAGCCGGATGTCGTGCTCAGCGAGCCACGTTGCCAGCCGGGCGACCAACCCCGGGTCGTTGGTGCCGTGGACCACGTACCGGCCCGAGCGCAGCTCGACCACCCCGACCCCCAACGTCGCCTCCAGGCTGACGGTGTCCAGGCCGGGACGGGCGGTGAACGTGAGCTCGTCACGGTCGGCGTGCGTCAGCTCGTCGGGCGTGCCGAGGGCCACCAAGCGTCCCCGGTCGATGATGGCGACCCGGTCGGCGAGCTCCTCGGCCTCGTCCAGGAGGTGGGTCGTGAGGACCACGGTGACCCCGTCGTCGCGGAGCTCCCGCACGTGGTTCCAGGCCATCCGGCGGGCGGCCGGGTCCAGCCCGGCGGTCGGCTCGTCGAGGAAGACCACCTCGGGACGGCCGACCAGGGCGAGCGCGAGCGACAGACGCTGCTTCTGGCCGCCCGACAGGTCACGGAAGCGCGTCCGCAGCACGTCGGTGAGCCCGACCCGTTCGAGCAGCACGTCCGGGTCGAGCGGGTCGGCGTAGAAGCGGGAGAACAGCTGGAGCACCTCGCGCGGACGGGCGACCGGGTACACCCCGCCCTCCTGCAGCATCAGCCCCACGTGGGGCCGCAGGCGTCGCGCGTCACGACGGGGGTCGAGCCCGAGCACGCGCACCGACCCGGCGTCCGGCATCCGGTAGCCCTCGCAGCACTCGACCGTGGTGGTCTTGCCCGCACCGTTCGGGCCGAGCAGTGCGAAGGTCTCGCCGCGGTCCACGGCGAGGTCGAGGCGATCGACCGCGAGCGTGTCGCCGTAGCGTTTGGTCAGCCCGGCGATCTCGATCGCCGGGCTGACGCGCGCGGGGTCATGATGCGGGGTGGCGGACACGCCGGGAGGGCCTGACGACGAGGTGCGAGCCCCTAGCCTACCCACGGCCCGACAGGACGCAGGTGTGGACAGGGTGCACAGCCGGTGCGGGCGGCGGTGGTCGACTAGGCAGCGGCCGTTCGCTCCGGCTATGCTGCAGCCTGCGGTCTACGGACCGCTTCGCGGCCCCGTGTGTCCCCCCGTCACACGGGGCCGCACTCTTTCGCGCACTCTTTCGTCTGACGTCAGACCTCCCCGGGAGCGGTGCCGCACGCGGCGGCCCTCCCATCGACCCCTCCGGAGGACGCGATGTCCTCGGCCCCGGTGCACGACGCGACGCTCCGCCTCGAGCTCCCGATCGTTGGCATCGACGTCGAGGTGGCCGTCGCCCGACTGTGGGCGGCCGGAGCGCTCGGCGTGTGGGAGCAGCCGGAGGTGCTCGTCGCGTGGTTCGTGCAGCGGCCGGACACCGACGACCCCCTGCTGGAGGGCGGATCGTGGAGCTGGGAGGACGACCGCGATTGGCAGGCCGAGTGGAAGGCGTCGATCGGGCCGATCCGCGCCGGACGCACCGTGGTCGTGCCATCGTGGCTCGCGGGCGACCACCGCCCCACGGAGGACGAGCTCACCGTCGTCCTCGATCCGGGCCGCGCCTTCGGCAGCGGCCACCACGCGACGACGCTGCTCTGCCTGGAGGCGCTCGATGAGCTGGACCTCGGTGGCGGCCTCGACCGTCGGCGGGTCGCCGACATCGGCTGCGGGTCGGGCATCCTCGCCATCGCTGCGGCGGCCCGTGGCGCTGACGTGCAGGCGGTCGACATCGATCGTGCGGCCGTACAGGTCACCCGCGAGAACGCCGAGCGCAACGGCGTCCACCTCGACGTCCGCCACGGGGGTGTCGAGGTGGTGGACGGCCCGGTCGAGGTGGTCGTCGCCAACCTGATCACCGACGTGGTCGCCGAGCTCGCGGGGGACCTGGTCGCCGCGACGGCCGACCGGCTGATCGTCAGCGGGATCACCGAGGAGCGCAGCGAGGTCGCGCTCGGCCCGCTCCGGGAGACGGGCGCGCGGATCGACGAGGTCCGCACCCGGGACGGCTGGGTGCTCGTGGTCGCCAGCCCACCCGACGCGAGGACCGAGACGTTCGGCTCGAGCGCCACCTCGTAGGCTGTGGTCCCGACCACCGATCCGCGCGACCGCCCGTCAGGACGCCCGTGACCGCCCGCCGACCGCACCGCCGAACCTGGGGACGCTCGTGTGTCGTCGGGGGCTCGCTGGTGCTGCTCGTCGGCTGCGCCGAGCCCGATCAGCCGACGGACGCCGAACCGGAGCCCGCCATCTCCGAGGTGCCGATCGAGGAACCCGACGAGGCAGGCGAACTCCTCGACGAGTTGGGTGACCTGCACGCCACCCTGACCGAGATCCGAGCTGCCCTGGCCGACGTCGAGGAGGCTCGCTCGCTGGAGGAGGCGCACGCCGGTGCCGACCGTGCCCTCGCCCAGCTGCTCGCGGGTGGCCCGCCCGCCGTCCCACCCGCCTCGGACGACGGCAGCGACGCAGCCTCGGAGGACGGCACGGACGACGACGCGGAGGCGGACGACGACGCGGAGGCGGCGGGCGCCGATCGGGCCGGACCGCCGGCGCTGCTGCCCTCGGAGACGGTCGAGCGCACCGGGAGCGCCTCCGCTCCGGACCTGCTCAGCGCCATGCTCTCGCTGGCGCAGGACGTCGGCGGGGAGCTCGGCCCGGAGGTCAGCGAGGTGCTCCGCGACCCGATCGCCGGCGACCTGGGGGCCTGGCAACGCGACGCGGCGGGGATGGTCGAGCTGGCCCGCAGCGCCGCGACGTCCTCGACCGACGTCTCCAGGTTGGAGACCGCGATCCTCGAGCTGGAAGGGGAGGGGACCCGCGCACTGGCGTGGACCTTCGTGGCGCGGGGGGCCGAGGAGCTCTCGCTCGCCCACGCCGCGGCCGAGCGTGCCCTGGCCCACGTGCAGCTGATGACCCTGGCGGTCGAGGACATCGGGGGATCGTCGTGAGCCGGAGGCAGCTGCCGACCGTGCCGCTCGACGCGACGGTCGACGGGTTCACCCACGGTGGCGAGGGCGTGGCCCGGGTGGAGGGCAAGGCCGTCTTCGTCCCGGGCACCATCCCGGGGGAGCGCGTGCGCATCCAGGTGGTCGACGACCGCAAGCGGTGGGCGCGAGGGGAGCTGCTCGAGGTGCTCGAGGCCAGCCCCGACCGGGTCACGCCGCCGTGCCCCTACGTCCCCGACTGCGGCGGCTGCGACCTGCAGCACGTCGCCACCGACGCCCAGCGCCGGTTGAAGACCCGGGTGGTGCGCGAGCAGCTCGAGCGCCTCGGCAGGATCGCGGACCCCCCGGTCCGCGACACGCAGGCGGTCGGCCCCGACCTCGGCTACCGCACCCACGCCCAGCTCCACGCCGACGACGACGGCCGCCTCGGTTTCCACCGGGCCGCGAGCCACGACGTGGTGCCGGTGGAGCGCTGCCTCGTCGTCTCCGAGGAGGTCCAGGCGCTGCGCGACGCGGTCGGCGACGGGACCGGTGCCGACGAGGTGGCGCTGCGCGCCCACGGCAGGACCGGTGCCGCCGCGGTCGAGCTGACACCGGGCCCGGGACCGCTCGAACCACCGGGGGGCGACTTCGACCTGCTGTTGACGCAACCCGACGGCAGCGTCGTGCCGCTGCGGGGCGACGGGCGGCTGGCCGAGGTCGTCGCCGGCCGCAGCTACGGCTTCGACGTCACCTCCTTCTTCCAGGTGACGACCCACGGTGCCGAGGCGGCGGTGGCGGCCATGCTCGATGCGGTCGGCGACATCTCCGGCGCCGTGGTGTGGGACCTGTACGCGGGGGTCGGGCTGCTGTCGCTGCCGCTCGCCGCCGCAGGCGCCGAGGTGCTCGCGGTCGAGGGCTACGCCCCGGCCGCCGCGCACGCCCGCGCCAACGCGACCGCGAACGACCTGCGGATCGAGGTGCTCACCGAGGAGGTCTCCTCGGTGACCCGTCGTGCGGCCCGCGGCGAGCCACCCGTCCCCGGACCGGAGGCCGACAGCGAGGCCATCGAGGACGACACGCCGTCGCCCCTCGCGATCGACCCGCCCGACGTGGTGGTGCTCGACCCACCCCGCAGCGGCGCGGGCGAGGGTGTCGCTGCCGACCTCGCGGCCATCGGCCCGGCCACGATCGTGTACGTGGCCTGCGACGTCGCGGCGCTGGCGAGGGATGCACGGGTGCTGACCGAGGCCGGCTACCGACTGCTCGACGCCCTGCCACTGGACCTGTTCCCGATGACCCACCACGTCGAGGTGGTCGCCACCTTCGCTCGCTGAGACGCGCGCCTCTACGGTGTCGCCCTCCCCCCGTGATCGAGGAGGCCCACGTGGAACGCGCACTCCACTGCTACGCGTACGTCGAGGCCCCGTGGGACCAGGTGTCGCGCCTGCTCGCCGAGGACAGCCGGTCGGTGCTCCAGCACGCGACGGTCGACGCCGCGGATCAGGCGCAACAGCTGACCCGGACGCTGGAGCTGGAGGTCGGCGGCTTCACGGTCTCCAGGGACGTCACGATCGAGGTGGGAGAGTTCGTGCCTCGGGAGGTGACCCGGAGCGTCGTGCCACTGCGGTGGCACGCGGAGCGCGGTCGGCTGCTGTTCCCCGAGCTCGCGGCGGACCTCGAGGTCGCTGCGGTGTCGCTGGATCCGCCGCTGACCCAGCTGACCGTCGCCGGCTCGTACGAACCGCCGCTCGGGCTCCTGGGGGCTGGCGCCGACCGGCTCATGCTCCACCGGCTCGCCGAGGCCACGATGCACCGCTTCGTCCACGAGGTCGCCGACGAACTGCGCCGCCTCATCGACGCGCTGCCCCCCGACGAGAACTTCTGACACCCCGCCCGTCCGGTGGCGGACGGGTCAGCGCTCGCTGACCAGGTCGGCACCGGTGCGCGTCCAGCCGCTTCCGCGGAGGCGCAGCAGCAGCGAGAGCAGCCGGACGAGCATCATCGCCTGCACGGCCAGCCACAACCCGAGCAGCCCACCACCGAACGTGGCCACCAGCTGGGCGGTGGTCCCGCCCACCACCGCAGCGATCACCGTCCACGTCCGCAGGTAGGCGAAGTCCTCCGCGCCCATGAAGACCCCGTCGAGGGCGAACACCGGCCCGGACACCACCTGCCCCACGGCGACCAGCCACCACACGGCGGTCGCGGCGACCAGCACCGTCGGCTCGTCGGTCAGGATCCGCGGGCCGATCGGGGTCGCGACCAGCAGCAGCAACGCCATCGTCGCGCCGCCGCCGATACCCCACCGCAGCAGCGCACGCCCCGTCGCTCGGGCCTCGTCCTCGTCACCCGCGCCGAGGGCGGTGCCGACCATCGCTTGGCCAGCGACCGCGAACCCGTCCATCAGGAAGCTGATCAGCATGAAGGTCTGGAACAGCACCTGGTGCGCAGCGGCCGGTACCGCCCCGATCCGTGCCGCGGCCGAGCTGACGGCCAGCAACCCGAGCAGCAGGCCACCGGTCCGCAGGAACAGGTCACGGCTGACCACGACCAGCGCGACCAGCTGCGTGCGGTCGGGCCACCGGTGCCCGATCAGGGGGAGGCCCACACGCCGGAACAGCAGGACGAAGGCCAGCACGGCGACCGCCTCGGCAACGACGGTCGCCCACGCCGCACCCGCCAGCCCCAGTCCCAGGGGGAAGACCAGCACGAAGGTCAGCGCCGCGTTGACGAGGTTGGAGCCGATCGCGACGAGCAGCGGCGTCCGGGTGTTCGACACCCCACGGAACGCCCCGTGCCCGACGAACGCGAGCAGCACCAGGGGCGCACCGACGGCACGGATGCGCAGGTACTCCACCGCCGGGTCGACCAGCTCGTCGACCGCGCCCAGCGCCCGCACGAGGGTCGGGGTCAACAGCCACAGGGCGACCCCGATCACCAGACCGAGCACGAGCGCGACCTGCGTCGCATGGACCACGCGCCGACCGGCTGCCTCGCGGTCACCGGCACCGACGGCACGGGCGACCGTGGACGTGGTGCCGTAGACGAGGAAGTTGAAGATCCACGACACCGCGCTGAACACCGCCAGCGACAACCCCATCGCACCCAGCTGCGCGGCCCCCAGCCGGCCGACGACCGCCGTGTCGACGAGCCCCATCACCGGGTCGGCGATCAAGGTGACCGTCGCCGGCACCGCGAGCGCCAGGATCCGGCGGTCGCGGCTCGCCAGCACCGCCATCCGCTCCGCCTCCTCGGGTTCCGCGTCCGTCGTCCGGACGTGAGGCAGCACGGTAGCTGCGGCGACCCTCAGCCTTCGAGGGCGCTCGCGTGTTCGGTCACGACGAGCCGCAACCGGTCGTCCATCCCCGGCCAGAACACCGCGAGGATCGGACGGACGGTGCCTGCGCAGGTCGCCGTCGCCGTGAGGCCCTCGGTCGCGACCTGACAGCTGACGTCCTCGAAGGTGCGGTCCTCGCCGAGGCTGGCGGCGAGCGCCGTGGCGCGCTCCTGCCCCGCGACGACGTCGAGGTGGGGGTCCTCCGCGACGGCGTAGAACCGTTCGCGGTCGAGCAGTCCCGCGGCATCGGTGGCGGCGGCCGCGGCGAGGTCGGCGATCCGGCGCTGCCCCAGGTAGAGGGTGGTCGCGTCGAGGGCGAGCGCGGCGAGCCCGAGCAGGATGATCACCGCCACCGGCACCAGCGCGAGGGTGTTGCCCTGCTCGCCGCGGAGCCGCACGGCGACGGCCCGGGATCCCGAGGTCCCGATCATGGCTCGCACACCGACGCCTCGACGCCAGCCCGGTAGGGCTCGACGAGCTCCGCGTGGACGGCGCTCACCGTGAACGACGGTCGGCTCTCCCAGCGTGGGATCACCACGACACCGACGTCGGTCTCCACCCGGAACCGCACCTCGCCACACCGCACCTGGGCCGGCCCATCGGCGCCCCCGAGCCAGATGACGTCGAGGTCGTCCGGATCCCGGCCGTGCCCCGCGAACGCCGTCGCGGCTGCGGTGATCGCCGCGTCGTCAAGGTCGGATCCCGGTGGCGCCTCCACGACGGCACGGACCGCCTCCCGCGCCGCGGCGGCCGCCGCGAACCGCGTGTCGAGGACCGCCCAGGCGTTGAGGATCACGAGGGTCCCCAGCAGGAGGATCAACGTGCCGAAGACCAACGACTCGGCACCGGCGACGAAGCCCCGCTCGTCGACCGACCGGCACGGCGACACCTGGCTCGTCGCGCTACAGCACGCCACGTGACCGCACCGCGTCGGGCGGAGCTGCGCAGGAGGTCGCGTCATGACGGCTCCTCGTCCCCACCGTCCGGCTCCTCCGATCGCACCGCGGCGGTGCGCTGGATGTCCGCCAGACCGAGCCCGAAGCTCGCGGTCGCCAACGCACGGGCCGGCGTCCGTGCCTCGACGGTGACCGTCGTCAGGTCCTCCTGCTGTCGGCACGTCACCTGCACCGACGGGCCGTCGCCGTAGGACCCGAGGCGGTCGGCGGCGATCGCCGCTGCGGTGGCCCCGTCGGGTCCGCAGTCCGCACCGTGCGCCGCGACCTGTCGCGCCGTGTCGAAGGCGACCGAGGTCACGACGGACACGGCGTAGAGGTGGAGCAGGACCTGGCTGGCCAACAGCAGGAAGAACAGGAACATGGCCAGGCCGAACACCGCCGAGACCGGGGAGCTCGCGGTGGTGTCCTCCCAGCCCGAGGCGGTGCCCCGCCGACCCGGGGGGCGGTCCCGCCACGTGACGGCGCGCGGCGCCGTGCTCAGCCGCCGGGGCTCTCGACGATCGTGTCGATCTCCTCCGTGATCCGCTCGGAGGCCCCGCCGAAGGCATCGCTGAAGATCACGAACATCGCGCCACCGATCACCGCCATGATCAGGACGACGATCGCTGCGGAGATGACGCCTTCGCCCGCGACCTCGGTACGGACACGTTCCCAGAACGCTCGCATCGCTGTTCCCCCGATCCGTCGTGCGGCTCATCCGCACGGGTGTCGATATCGGACGGCCGAGTGCGGAGCGGCGAAGCGCGCGGCCCCCGACCACGCCGCTAGACGCTAGCAAGACCGTCGGGAGGATCCGGCCGTGGGTTCCTCCGACCCTGTGGACCGCGCTCCGCTGCGCGCAGAGAGCCCTCATCCGAGGAACCCCCGGAGCGCAGCGGTGAACGGGATCCCGATGAAGATCGCCCCAGGGACCAGCGCCGCGACCGTCACGGGGATCCAGACCTGCTGCCCCCGTCGCTCGATCGTGACGATCAGGTCGCGCTGTACGTCTCGACGGATCGCACGCGCCTCGTTCGCGATCAACCGACCGAGGTCGCTGGCCTCGCGGTCGAGCGCGAGCACCGCCACCAACCGATCGACCGCGTCGACCGCGGCCAACTCCGACCACTCACGGAGCGCACGCTCGGTGGGGACCCCCTGACGCACGCGCATCAGCACCCGGCTGAGGTCACGAGCGACCCGGCCCTGGCCGCGACGAGCGACCCGGTCGAGCGCGGCCACCAGTGAGTAGCCCGACGTGAGCAGCATCCCGAGCTGCTCCGCGACGACGGGCAGCTCACCTCGCACCGCCCGCTTCCAGCGGTCGGAGGCGGCGGTGACCTGTTGCTCCAACGCCAGGAAGGCCAGCAACGGTCCGCCGAAGGTGAAGACGACCCCCAGGGCGATGGGCGGACGTAGCGCCACGGTCAGCGCCGCTCCCGATCCGAAACCGGCGATCGACCACCCGATCTGTCGGACACGGAAGGCCGTGACGTCCAGGGTGCTGTGCACGCGCGCGAGCCGTCGGTCGAGGTCCTCCACGATCCCGAACAGCCGTGAGAACCGTCCGCCGAGCGTCCGCGCGACCGGCCCCACCGCCTCGCGGAAGGAGCCGACCGACAGCAGCCCCTGCCGTGCCGTGCCCGACGCACCGCCGGGGATGTGGGGCGCCAACCGGACGACGAGGGGCCGGCGCGAGAACCAGCGCAGCTCCGCCAGCACGAGCGTCAACCCGACGAACAGCACGAGGCCTGCGACGACGAGCAGCATCGGTCACGTCTCCGGTTCCACGAACACACGTCCCTCATCTGGCAGCTTGAGCAGCTCGCTCGCCCACCACCAGCACAGCGCGAGGAGCGCCAGCGCCACCAGCACGGCGGCCTGGCCGGAGGGGGTGGCGTAGGCCGCACGTCCGTCGCCGATCATGAGCCCGACGAGCGCCATCCCCGCCGGGACCAACAGCACGAAGGTCCGGGCGAAGCGGACGCCAGCCTGCTTGGAGCGCGCGTCCTTGCGCCCCTGCAGGTCCTGGATGCGATCCTCGGTCAGCGCCTGCAACCGCTTGTCGACGTCCGTGCCGCCGACCTCGTGCGCGATGAGCAGCGTCTCGCACACCGCGTCCGCTGTCGGGTCCGCGAGGCGGGCCCGCAACACCTGCAGGGCGCGTTCGAGGTCGGTCGCGATCATCCACTCGCGCTGGGCCGCCTCGAAGGCCGGTCGGAGCTCCGCCGGGCCACGCAGGCCGACATCGAACAGCGCCTGGGGGATCGAGCGTCCCAAGCTGACGACCCGCAACCGGATCTCCTCGAGCATGCGGGGCCATGCTTCGCGCGCCAGCTCACGGCGACCGCGACGTCGCGCGCGGGCGCTCGCGACCGGGACACCGGCCGCGGCCAGGGCCACCACGATCGCAGCCGGGCCATCGCCGAACACCGCCAGGGCGGCTGCACCCCCGACCAGGCCGAGCACACCGACGACCGCGAGGAACTCCACGAGCCGGACATCCTGCAGCCCGGCCTGGACCAGGCGCTCCTGGAGCACGTCCCTGAGCGGACGCCGGGCGACGACGCGGGGTGCGATGCGCAGCCCCCGCCACCCGAACACGAGCGAGCTGTAGATCAGGTGCGTGCCGTACGCCGCAGCCACGGCCAGCGTCAACGCGATGACCGGGTTCACGTCACGCCCTCGCCGACGTCAGCCACGGACCCGTCGTCGAGGAGGACCCGGAGGTCGTAGCCAGCGGCCTGGAAGGCGCGACCCGCCCGCTGCGGGAACGCGCCGGTCCACCGGAGGGGCCGGTCGGGACCGTCCCGGACGAACAGCTCGGTGACGGTGAAGGCCGACGCGCCCGGGCCGGTGTGCTGCTCCTCGAGCGCGACCACCTCGGTCACCTGGGGGACGCCGTCGCGCCGCTCACAGTGGACGACCACGTCGATCGCGTCGCTGACCAGGGAGTTCAACGCCGTCATCGGCAACTCGGAGCGGGTGTCCGCGAGTTGGCAGATGAACCGCAGGCGTGACAGGGCCTGACGGGCGGAGCCGGCGTGGATCGTGGTGTAGCCCGTCACGCCCGAGGACAGCGTCAGCAGCAAGGGTAGGGCTTCACGGTCACGGACCTCGCCCACGATCGCCACGTCCGGTGCCATGCGCAGGAACCCGGAGACCAGCCGTCGCAGGTCCACCTCGGGACGGTCGACCCTCGCTGCCCGGGTCTGCATCGACGCGACGTTGGGCAGCGGTACGTCGACCTCGAAGACCTCCTCCGCGGTCACCACGCGCAGGCCGGGGTCCAGCTCCGCTGCGCAGCAGGACAGCAGCGTGGTCTTGCCCGACCCGGGCGGGCCCGCGAACACGATCGAGAGCCGTGACCGGGTCGCCGCCTGCAGGAAGCGGGCCACACCAGCGGTCATCATCCCCCGCTCCGTGAGTTCCCCCAACGAACGGAACGCCACCCCGGTGAACCGGCGGATGTTGACGAGCAGGTGGGAACCTCGCCCGATGTCCCGATGCACGATGTGCACCCGGGCGCCCTGGTCGAGCTGGGCGTCCTGGAGCCCCTCGGACGCGTCGAGCTTGCGGTGCGACCCGGACGCGTCGTCGAGGATCCGGGTCACCGTCCGCAGCACGTGCTCGTCGTCGTGGAAGGATTCACCGTGGTAGCCGGAGACACCGGCGTGCCGCTTCACGAAGATCTGGTCGGGCGCGTTGATCATGATCTCCCACACGTCGTCATCGGCCAGCAACGGCTCCAGCGGTCCGTAGCCGGTGAGGTTGCGCTCGGCCCGTTCGACGACGATGGCCGGATCGTGCAGGTCGACCTCGCAGCGCCCGTGTTTGAAGTCCGAGCGCCACCGGTCGACCTCCTCCTCGAGCAGGCCACGCAACCTCCCACCCGGATCGTGGCGCGGATCGAGTGACTCGTCCTTCGCCCGTTCGAGCACGCGCCGCTCGATCTCGGCCAACGGCGAGGTGGTGTCGACCGGCGATGCGGTGGTCGAACTCATGGCGACGGCGGCTCCTGTGAGGTGAACGTCGTCAGCGTTCCCGGGACGACAGCGACGGGCTCGGCGATATCCCGGGGAGGCGCCGTCGCCGACCGGGAGAGCACCGTGGCGACGACGCTGGCCAGCGTGCGTGGCACCGTCGCGGGCAGGGCCACCCCGTCACGCAGCGCCGGTTCGGGGTCGCGCTCGGGGACGTGCAGCACGGGACCGACGCGGCCCGCCCGCAGTCCCGTGGCTGCCGCGACCAACTCGGCGACCGCGGAGGTGACCTCAGCGCGCCGGCGCGGGGAGCGAGGGGATCGGTTGGCGACGGGCAGCAACCGCTCCGGCTCGACCCCGAGAGCCACGAGGTCGGCCAGGGTCCGGACCAGAGCGGTGGTGCCCTTGAGCGACGTCTCGCCGGCGACCAGCACGAGGTCCGCCCTCGACAGGGTCCCGCGCGCGAGGAGGTTGCGGTCCTGGACGTCGAGGGATCCGGTCTCCGCCTCGCCCTCGACGTCGCACTCGACGTCGGCGACCACGACGTCGGCCAGCCACTGCAGCGAGTCGAGCGTGGCATCGAAGGCCTGCGCGCGGAGCCCGACCCAGTGCCGAGGTCGGCGCAGACCCAGCACCAGGCGGTACCCGCGGGCCGGGACGTCGAAGGTCTGGTCGAGCAGGTCCCTACTCGACGGCTGTGCGGTCCGGTGCGCCTCGACCAGCTCCTGGATCCCTGGCACCAGCACCTGCGCGTCGTGGTACATCGCCTGGTCCGCGACACGGCACAGATCGGCGAGCAACACCGAGGGACGTCGCTCCGGTGCCGGTCGACCCTCCGGAGCGAGGAACCGATCAGCGTAGGTGGCCAGACCCTGCGCCAACGCGATGGCCAGCACCGAGGTGCCCGTCCCACCGGGACCGGTGACCGCGACCAGCCGGCCCTGGTCGCCACGCGGTCGGGAAGCGGGCTCCCGGAGGCGGAAGGTCGCCGACGGGATCCGGGTCGCGACCTCCGCCAGGGAACCCAGCAGCTCGTCGCGCGAGAAGGTCGGCGCGAGGACCGCCGCGGCGCCGAGCTCACGCCAGTCCCGGCGGCGCTCCGGACCATCGACGACCAGCACCGGGCACCCGGCACGGTCGGCGAGGTTGAGCAGGTCGCGGTCGAGCCCTGGGGTGCCCGCATCGACGAGCAGCGCGGAGAAGTCGCGCGTGCCACCGAGACGGGCGACCACCTCGTCCAACGACACGCAGCGGACGAACTCCGCGGGCAGGCTCGCCGCCGACGCCCACCCGGCGACCTGCCCGAACCAGGGGGAGCGGGCGGGCGCGACCCCGAGCAGGACGTAGCGCTCACCCATCGCCCGGCTCCCCATCGCCGCCCTCATCCGTGCCGTCGGTCCCCTGCTCGCCCTGGTCCTCCGGGTCCTGGCGGTCGGCCTCGGTGTGGTCGTCCGGCTCCCCGACGGGTGCCTCCCCCGCCTCGCCGCCTCCGTGCAGCTCACCTCGGTACGGCGCCGGGAGGAGCGGCTCGTCGGCCTCGCCGGCTGCGACGGTGCTCACGACGAACACCGTCGCCGTGTGGACCGCGTGCCCGAGCGCCTGCACCTCCCCGACGTCTGACAGGGCCACCGTCAACACCACGCTCGATCCGGTGCCGCCGGACCCGACGGCGAGCACCGGGACCCCGCGGACGACGTAGGCGGTGGTGGGCTCACCGCCGCTCCGGGAGGTCGCGAGCACGTCGATCGTCTCGCCGGGGCTCACCGACCCGGCGACGGCATCGGCCACCGGAACCGCGAAGGACATCACGTGAGCGCCGGTGGCTCGCTCGCCATCGAGCAGGGCACTGCGTTGGAGCAGCTCGCCCGCCTCGAGGGTCGCCACCACGGTGTGCCCCACGAGCGCGTCGAGGTCGTCGACGGCGACCGCGTGCTCCGCGACGGCATCCACCAGCGCCAGCGGCGCCGAGGAGAACATGGCCTCGGCCGTGGCGAGGTCGACGATCACCGTTCCCGTGGGGATCGGCTCCGACGCGACGAGGAACCGGGTCGATGGTTCCGACGTCGCGTCGAGGTAGGCCGCGAACACGGTGACGGCCGCGGCGGCGATCAGCAGGGCGCCGACCACCGCACGCCCGCCTGGCAAGCCACGGGGGCGCGTGATGCGCCGGTGCGTACGCGGCGGGTCCTCGCGCGCCCCCTGGACGTCGACACCGGTCGAGGTCATCACCGCCTCCCTCCCTCAGCCTGCGACCGGCGCGTCCGGTGGCCCTGTCCACACCTGCGTGGCCCCCGCATGGACGACCCTCCACGACCGAGGTAGCGTCGTGGTGACCGGAAGGGCATGACATGGCGCGTGAAGAGGTCACCTGGCTGAGCACGCGTGAGGCCTCCCGCCAACTGGGGATCACCGTCCGCACGCTGTACCGGCTCATCGACGGCGGCCACGTCGCGGCCTACAAGTTCGGCCGGGTCATCCGCCTCAAGCAGGCCGACGTGGACGACTACCTCGAGCGGGCGCGTATCGCTCCCGGACAGCTCGAGCACCTCTACGTGGTCGGTGACGACGACCTCTCCGAGGCTGACCCCGATGAGCCGGACGCCACCGACGCCGTGGACGGATCGACCGGCGACCGCGTCGAGCAGGACGGCTGAGCCGACGAGACCGCGGCGCACTCCGCGCACGACCCCGGTCACCTCTGCCCCCATGCCACGTCGGCGACCGCCGTGTCCGGTACCACCTGCGCACCGCCATCCGCCGTGCGCAGGGTGACCACGTCCTCGCCGAGCCGCTCGACCCGGCCGCGAACGACGTCGGGTACGCCGCGAAGGCCCATCACCACCTCGGGATCGTGAGGGAGCAGGTCCTCCAGCGCCTCGAGCAGGGTGCGGTCCTCGACCGGTGGGCGATCCCCCTTGGGTACCGCCCGACCGAGCGCCGTCCCTGCCCGCACCGAGCGGACCGCGGACATCGCCACGAGCACCGTCACCACGCCGGCACCGACGAGCACGAGGTGGTCGCGGGCCACAGCGCGCAGCCGTCCTCGGTGGCAGCGACCTCCCCCGAGTTGCACGGTCACCGAGGCGTGGCGCTCGGCCAGGTCGTGCAGCGTGCCGACCCAGGTCGCGAGCTCGTCGGCACGATCGGTCAGCTCCCGCCGGGTGGCACGGTGGACGATCTCGCGCTCCTGTGCGGCCGCATCGACGAACCCGATGAAGGGATCTGGCCCGGTCGTCGGGCTCACGGCGCCACCTCCAGGGACGTCACGTTCGCGCTCACGGGCCCGCCTCCGTGGCCGAGGTGGCGGCGACCGGCGGGATGCGCAGACGCTGGCCGGGCAGGATCAGGTCGGGCTCGTCCTCCACGACCAGCCGGTCGAGGTTGGCATCGATCAGCACCCGCCAGTAGCCGACCACCGATCCGTCGTCCGTCGGCAGACCAGCCTCGTCCAGCCGGGCTCGGGCGATCGACCAGAAGGACTCGCCCGCGACGACGAGGTGCTGCTCGTCGGCACGAACAGGTGCGGGCTCGAGGAGCTCCGAGCCGGCAGGGTCGGGGGGACCGTCCTCCTGCGTGAACCGACCACCACGCTGGCGGAGCTCGCGCAACCGCTCGGACCCCTGCTCGTCGGTGACGTCATCCTCGGACGTCGTTGCGACGAGCTGGACCGGGACGGGAGCGTGGACCTCGTCCACCCCCAGGGACGGCGCGGCCGATACCGGCGAGGTGGTCACCGAGACCAGCGCCAGTCCCACCAGGGCCGCGACCGGTTCACGGACCGAGCGGACCGTCACCACCTCGACCAGGCGCCACAGGGACGCGGCGCGTGCGAGCTGACCGACCAGGCTCAGCAGGGTCACCGCCAGGAGGTACCAGCCGAGGCCGAGCGCCAGCAGGCGCAGCAGCGCCATCACCGCCACGACGGCCCCGCTTCCGCCCCACCACGCTGTCCACCCTCCCGGTGACCCAGGCGGCCCAGCGAGCACGCCACCCCCGAGCCGGTGGAGCAGCGCCAGACCCGCGACGAGCCCGGCGAGCCAGAGCAGCAGTCCGAGCGCCGGCGTCGTGCGGCGCCGTGCGTGGGCGGGCGCCACCGTGGTGGTCGGGTCGACAGGCGCAGCCATCGCATCCCCCCGTCTGCGGTGTGACGACCGGCCGCGGAGGAGTGCGGAGCGTCGCCCGAACTCACACGACCGTGGAAGGTCAACGATAGTTGGCCATCCGAGCGCGTCGCCTCCCGTGCGTTCCGGCCTGTGGACGACCAGGCAGGTGCACGGATCCGATCGGAGGTCGGACGTCCGACCTCCTTGAACGCTGCCACGAGATCGGCGCCCGACCGGCCTGCAGCCGCCCGATGCAGCCGCCAGATGGAGCCGCCGGCGAGGAGCGCGTCCACCGAGCGGACCGGCGCGGGTGGCCCCCCGTTCGGCCCTTCGAGGCGTGCCTCGGACCTGGACGATCATCCACCCCCACCGGCCACGTCGACGCGGTCAGGTTCCTCCAACTGCTGCAGATCGATGACCCCGATCGCCCAGGAGTGAACCCCACCGGTGTCTCGCCACTGTCTCCGTGGCGAGGCCTGCCCCCGCGCGACCTTGCGCTCATCCCGCCTTCGCGCCCCGGGTCGGGACCGCGCAACCACGCCGCCGCAAGGCCGCCAGGTCGCGTCGCACCGTCGCGGCGCTGACCTCGAGGATCCTCGCCAGATCGCTCACCGTCACCGCCCCGCCCTGTGCCGTGGCCTGCTCAACGGCGTCGGTCAACTGGATGCGGCGACGCTCCACGGGATCGGTCGTGCCGTCACAGGTGCCCTCGTCGACGAGCGGATCCACCTCGACACGGATCACGACCAGCTCGGATGCCCGGAGCGGGCGACCCGCCGGCGCATCGGACGCCGCGACCTCGACCACCACCTGCCTGGGCGCGAGTTCCTCCGCGAGGTCCAGCAGGCGTGCATGCTCCGGGATGCCTGCGGCACGTTCGCGATCCTCCGGGGCGAGGGTGTCGAGCATCCTGCGGAGCCCGCTCGCTCCGGTGAGCGCTGCGCGGCGAGCGGCGCTCACCTGCCCGGACCCCGCGAGGGCATCGTGCTGCACGAGGTGCAGGAGGTGGGCGAGGCGCGAGTAGCCCTTCCCCGCGTCGAGCGTGGCGAGCGCACGGTCGGCGAGGTCGCAGGCCCCGTCGGGATCGCCGGCCTGCAGGTGCAGGCGAGCGAGCAGCATCAGGCTGGCCCGGAGATGGCCGAGCAGCTCGTGGTCCTCGGCGAGCTCGCGCGCCCTGCGGGCGTGACCGAGCGCGGCGGAGACGTCACCCTGGGCGAACGCGAGCTCCGCCCGACGTCGCCAGAGGCCGATGTCCGCCCACGGATCCGCCCCGCCGTCCGTCAGTGCGTCGGCTGCGTCGAGGTGGTGCGCTGCCTCGTCCAAGCGTCCGTGGCGGAGCGCGATGCCCGCGAGGCTCTCGTGGCAGGAGCCGGCGAAGCGCAGCTCGCCGGCGTGCTCGAAGAACTCCAGAGCCCGCGAGAGGTCGCGTCGCGCCACCTCGTCGTGACCCAGCGTCTGGTAGCGGATCACCGCCGAGTTCAACCGCACCAGCGCGAGCGCGAGCTGATCTCCCAGGGAGTCGGCGATCTCGGCAGCACGGTCGGCCGCCTCGAGCGCGGCCCGCGGTTCTCCGCGGTCGTACAGCACGGCCCCGAGCTCCGTCAACAGCTCGAAGCGGTCGTCCGCTCGGAAGGGGCCACGCCGCTGCTCGTCGGCAGCACGTTGCAGGAAGCCCTCGGCCGACGCGTAGGCGTGCAGCGAGGCGGCCCGCCGCCCGGCAGCGACGAGGTGGTCCACAGCGCGGCGTCCGTCACCTGCGACCACGAGGTGGTGGGCGATGCGCTCCGGTTCGTCGGGCCGCCGGGACGCCAACACCTCGCCGACCGTGCGGTGCAGCTCCCGCGCCGAGGCATCGTCGAGGTCGTCGAGGCAGGCGCGCCGGATCTGATCGTGGTGCACCCCGTACGCGTCACCCACCTCGCGGAGCAGGCCGCGGCGCAGGAGGGCATCGACGGCGCTCACGACCGCACCGCGCGGCAGCTCGGTGACCGCCTCGAGCGTGTCCAGGTCGGTGTGGTCACCGACGACCGCCACGACGTCGAGGACCTCGCGCGGCTCGGGCTTGAGGCGATCGAGCTGTGTGGATACCAGCTCACGGACGCTGCTCGGCAGCGGCAGCTCGGCGGCGCCCTCGGCCAGCGCAGCCAGCTGATCCCGGTCGGCCAGCTCGCGCAGTGTCGTGAGCACGAACAGGGGGTTGCCTCCGGTCTCGCGCCGGAGCCGGGCCGCGGCGGCGGGATCGACGCGGTGACGACCCGTCACCACCCGGGCGAGCTCACCGATCGAGGAGGTGTCGAGGGGCCCGAGCACCAGCCGGGCGGGACGCAGCTCACGGTCGAGGTCCTGGAGCACCTGCCACAGCTCGGGACGTGCTCGTGCGTCCTCACCGCGGTAGCCGAAGGCCAGCACGGCCTGATGCCCTCGCAGCTCGTCACCGACCTTGGCGAGGACGGCGAGGGAGTCGGCATCGACCCACTGGGCATCGTCCACGACGAGCAGGAGCGGATCGGTCTGCGTCAACGCGAGCAGGATCCGCACCATCGCGGCGCGCATCCGCTGTGCGCCGGCGCCGCCGGCGACCTCGCCCCGGCTCGTCGCATCGTCGCGCACCGCGGGGGCGAGCGCCGGGATCAGCCGAGCGGCCACGTCCAGCCAGACAGGAGCGACGGCGTTGCGGAGTTGCTCGAGGCGGAGGGGGGTGATCGTGCCCTCGATCAGCTCTCGGATCGACGCGAACGGACCCGCCTCCTGAACCCCACGGCACCGACCCGTGGCGGCGACGAAGCCGCGCCAGCCCGCGTCGCCCACGAGCTCCTCGAGCAGACGGCTCTTCCCCGATCCCGCATCCCCTTCGACGAGCACGACACCACCTCGGCCACCGAGCGCGGCGTCGACCACCGCGAGTGCCGCCGCCCGCTCCGTGTGGCGTCCGACCATCGGCGGTCGGGCGGGGAACGAGGCAGGGACGGGGTCGACGCCGTCGTCGTGTCCCTGCCGGAGGATCCGTTCGAACAGCTCGCGCGTCGGCCGCGAGGGATCGGTCCCGAGCTCCTCGGCGAGCACCGCGCGGCAACGTTCGTACTGTCGCAGCGCGTCACCGGGTCGGCCCAGCAGCATCGACAGGCGCATCACCTCGCGGTGTCCGTCCTCCCGGAGCGGGTCCTGGTGGGTCAGCCGGCGCGCGTACAGCAGCGCATCCTCGGATGCACCGAGCGATCCGGCCATCGAGACCAGGCGCGACAACGCCTCCAGGTAGCGCTGCCCGAGGCGCTCCTGTTCCACCTGCACCCAGGGCTCGTCGTGCCCGGGGAGCAGGTCGCCGCGGTACAACTCGACGACGCCTTCGAGGCGAACGAGGTCCCGGGCGCGCACCTCGTCCTCTGCCCGGAGGTGGCGCAGTTCGTCGAGACGTCGCTCGAACTCGACCACGTCGACGGTCACCGGCGCTGCCGGTGCGATCGCGAGGGTGTCGGTTCCCACCTCGAGGTAGGAGGCGCCGCCGGGCAGCTCGCTGAGCGCGTCCTGGAGCTGCCACAGGGAGTGGCTGAGGCGCCGTCGCCCGCGTGACTCCGACCGCTCCGGCCAGAACTCGGCGACGAGGCGCTCCCGAGGCACGGCCGTGCCGAGGTTGAGCGCGAGGTAGGCGAACAGCGAGCGACCGATGCGCGACGGGATCGGGGCAACGACCTCCTCGCGGCGCCGCAGCGTGAAGCCCCCGAACAGCCTCACCTCGAGCGGCTCCATCACGACCTCACGACGCCACCCCGGAGAGGCTAGTCAGGACGAGGCAGAGCGAGTGGCCGTGCGGCCGAGAAACACCCGAGCTGTGCGCCAGGAGGACAGCCCATCGTGGCCGGGCCCCGCCGACCCCCGGACCGGTGGGGCCCGGTGGTGCTCGCCGGCGTCGCGTCAGGTGGTGTGGCTGCCGTCCGGGGTCAGATGCCGGCCCCGCCGACGATGCGATCGTCGAGGCGCGGGAACCGTGCGAGGTACTCGGCACGGTCGGACTTCAGCGCAGCGACCAGCTCTTCGTACTCGTCGAGGCGGCCCTGCCGCTCGTACAGCTTGCGGGGCTGCAGCAGCTCCTCGTCGTCGACCCCTGGGATCGCGGAGGCGACGAGGTAGCCGAAGTCAGGGTCCGGCTCCCACTCGATCGTGCCGTCGACGATCCCGTGCTGCACCGCGGCTGAGTGCGGGATCCTCACCTTCTTCGAGCGCTCGTCGCCGTCCGAGCCGCCGACCCGTCCGGTGTTGAGCAGGTAGACCTCGAGCGGCGCGGTCTCGAGGATCTCGAGCAGCCGGTTGCCCTGCGTCCCGTCACCCTCGAACCAGAAGGGGTTGGTGCCCGGCACCCGCAGGCTCTTGCCTGCCTCGGCCGCGCCGCCGGCCGACGTGCCCTTGGTCTCGCCCAGCATGAAGTAGTAGGCGGCCTGTTCGGGCTTGAGCTTGGCGACCGCGGGGATCAGGTTCTCGTTGCGGTTGAGGATGAACAGGTAGTGCGCCTTGGGCAGAGCACGTGGATCGCGGTGGCGGATGTGCTCGAGCCCGAAGGTGCACCGGCCGTTGGCGGTGTAGTTGGTGTCGAAGAAGTCGACCTTGCCGTCCTCGTCGACGGAGACGCTCTCGAGCCAGGCGTCCGGACGCGTCGCACCCTCATAGATCGTCGGCTCGTCGTCGGGGTCGAGCCCGAAGGTCTTGGCGAAACAGCCGTTCTCGGTGGTGTGGACCGTCCCATCGGGCATCAGTGCGACGAAGTCGTCCTGGACGGGCAACGAGCCCTTGACGTTGCGGAACGTGGTGGTGGTCTTGCCCGTGCCAGACAGGCCGATGATCAGCGCGAGCTCCTCGTTGCCGCTGGCGGTCTGCTCGGCCGGGAAGGTCTTCGCGCCGGAGTGCATCGCGAGCCCACCGCGGTCGTAGACGAGCTTGTTCCACATCCGCAGGCCACCCATCTTCGACTCACCGAAGTAGTCGGAGCCGAAGACCCGCGTCACCCAGTTGTCGAGGTCGACCGTGATCAGGCAGTCATCTGGCTTGCCTGGCGCCTTGAGGTGCGGGGTGTAGATGACCGTGAACTCCGGGGTGAACCCCTCATCCGGGTCGAAGAACAGCTGGTCCTGCATCGCCGGGATGTTGCCGTTGGAACGTTCGATGTACAGCTGTGACGCGGTCCGGAACTCAGGGTCGGGCCCGATGTAGCCCTGCATCAGGACCATGTCCTGATCGGCGATGTAGGCATCCTGCTTGGCGGCCCACTCCTCGGCCTCCGCCCGGGGGATGGTCGGCTTGCCCGTAGCGGTATCGGACACGAAGAACGTCGACGCTCCCAGTCGGGAGAGCACCCGCGCGCGGTAGTTGATGTTGCCGAACTCGGTCACGGTGACGTTCGGCATCAGTTCGAGCACCCACTCCCTGAGCTGCTCCTGCGTCGGGTTGACGGCGACGGATCGGGCGGGCGGAAGCTCGATGGCCACGGGACGATCTCCTTCGCGCCGGACAGCGCATCTGCAGCCCGGCGCCGTTGCCGAGCGCTCCTGACAGTAGTGACGGGGGGCGGGCGGACCAAAGCCTCGCGTCGACCGCCCCGACACCATCGTCGCAGCACGCCACCGTGACCACGGCCACATGACCATGGAGGTGGTGACCGACGGCCCAGCGGCCGAGACGACGTCCGACCGTCCCCTC
>CAYVJT010000013.1:0-5623 GCA_964451855.1 uncultured Actinomycetota bacterium | reverse complement strand
AGTCATGCCCCTCAAGTCATGACAAAGAGTGGTCGATGCACCACAATGAGTGCCTATCCGCACCCTGCGGACCCTCGCGAACCCGAAAGGCAGCCTCATGCCCCGGACCCACATCGACAGCGCCAACCTCCGTCACTGGGTCTGGATCCGCTGATCCGGATCATGGACCCGTCTCCCTGACGGTCCCGGTCGGGGCACGTAGAGTCACCCTACCGACCGTCAGGGAGCGTGGCGTGGACACCGCCACAACACGCTACATCGCCGCCTGGGCGGGCGCCGCTGTCGCGGCGCTCGTGGTCGTGCTGCTGTCCTCTGACCTCACCGGGTTCGGCCTCGCGACCGCCATCACCATGGTGGCGATCATCACCGCCGCCGAGTTCGTCGTCGTGCACGTCGACCTCGGCCGCAGCGGTGCCGTGTTCACGTTGACCGAGGCAGCGATCACCGCGGGGCTCCTGCTCGTCGCTCCGGTGTACGTCGTGCTCGGGGTCGGCGTCGCCATGCTGCTCGCCCACCTGCCTCGGCGCCTGAGCGCCGACAAGATCACCTTCAACGTCGCACAGATCACGGTCGCGACCAGCATCGCGGCGCTGGTCATGTTGGCCACGCCCGACCTCGGGCCGATCGTCGGCGAACGTGCGTTGGCGACGGTCGTGCTGGCGATGGTGGCCTACGCGGCAGCCAACACCCTCGCCTTCCGCGGCCTCGTCGCCCGGATCGCCGGCCGTGATGGCGTGACCGACTTCGACGAGCAGGTGCCGTTGACGCTGGCATCCTCGCTCGGGACCGTCGCGGTCGGGGTCGTCGCCGCCGCGTTGTGGACGTCGCAACCCCTGCTGATCCCGCTCCTGCTGGTCCCCGTGTTCGCGATCCAGGTCGCTGCGCGCTCGTCGCTGGCTGCGGCCTCGCTGGTCGGAACCCTCCGCACGGAACGCGACCGACTCGACCAGGTGGTCCAGGGCGCCTCGGACGGGATCCTGCTCCTCGACGCGGACGCGACGATCCAGGTCTGGAGCCCCGCGCTCGAGGAGTTGACCGGCGTGAGCCACGACGGAGCGGTCGGTCGTCCCGCGACAGAGGTGCTCACGCCCGATCGTCGCCTCGCCGATCACCCGGTGGAGGGCCGCTGGCTGATCGACCACGCCGACGTCGGGCAACGACGCCACCGCTTCCGGACGCACTGGCGGACCGCGGAAGGGGAGCTGCGGGACGTCCAGGAGGATCACGCCCTGCTGTTCGACGACCGCGACCACTGCACCGGCGACGTCGTGCTGATCCGTGACGTCACCCGTGAGGCGGAGTTCGAGCGCCTCCGCGGGGACTTCGTGGCGCGGATCTCCCACGAGCTCAGGACCCCGCTCACCCCGATACGCGGTTTCGTGCAGCTCCTGCTCCGACGCGGTGACCGGATGACCGAGGAGCAACAGCGGGCCGCCCTCACGAGCGTGCTCGACCGCACCGATCGACTCGGGGAGGTCGTCGAGGACCTGCTGCTGGTCACCCAGGTCGAGCGCGGCGAACTCGACGGGGTGGTCACCCCCACCGCCACCGCCCTCAGCGACACCCTGGCCCGGCTGGTCGGCGAGGCCACGGAGCGCGAGCCACACCGCATGATCGACCTCGCGCTGGATCCCACCACGCCCCTCGCATGGGTGGATGCGCTCCGCCTCCGTCAAGCTGTCGCCGCGGTGCTGGACAACGCGCTGAGGTACAGCCCGGTCGACGAACCGGTCACCGTGTCACTCGATCACGACGAGGGAGCGGTCCGCATCCGGGTCAGCGACCACGGTCCCGGCATCCCCACGGCCCAGCACGAGCGCATCTTCGAGCGCTTCCAGAGGCTCGAGGATCCGATGACGATGCGCACGGGTGGGGTCGGGCTGGGCCTGTTCATATCGCGACGGTTGGCCGAGGCCATGGGTGGCACCTTGGAACTCGAGGATCACCGGCAGGGCAACACCGTGTTCACGTTCCGATTCCGGTCAGCGACACCCCAAGAGACCGGCGATCAACCGCCCGTCCCCGACGTGTTTGCGGAGCCGCGAACCGACGCTTGATCGGCCATGTCGGTGGGCAGGGAGCTGGTCGCTGAGCAGCTATCTGCGGTCCCCGAACCAACGACTCGCCACGGTCGGCCACCGGACGTTCGGACGATGGCGGTGGAGATCACGTGACACAGATCACGTGATACGAGGGCGTTGATGGTAGTCTATAGGCAACGCATGAGATCACCGATATGAGGTCAATCACGTGGCGAAGAAGATGAGCGAGGACCACAAAGCCGCCCTTGCGAAGGGCCGGGCACAGGGCAAAGCTGTGCGCGACTATCTCGCAGCATTGGAGCAGGATCGCAAGCCGGGCCGCAAGATGGACGGGCCCACGATCGAGGCGCGCATCAAGGAGGTCCAGGACGCGGTCGATCAGGAGCCGGACCCTGCCAAGCGTGTCGACCTCATCCAACGGCGCCTCGATCTCGAGGAGCGCCTGGTCGAACTCGCGGAGGAACCCGATCTCGAAGCGCTCGAAGCTGCGTTCATCGACGTCGCGGCCGAGTACTCCGAGCGCAAGGGCATCAGCTACACGGCCTGGCGCGAGGCCGGGGTCCCCGCGGCGACGCTCAAGGCCGCCGGTGTCAAGCGCACCCGTCGAGCCGCATAGACGCGACGCCCGCTGGCACCCACCTACGCGCTGATACTCACCTCGGTCGTGCCACGTACCGCACGTCGGGCGCGGTCCGCGCAGTTACCGAAGGCTTCCTCGAAGCGCACCGCTTCGCGACGGTAGGTCTCGAGCGATTCGGGGTGCGCGCCGATCGACTGGACCAGCTCGAACTGTTGGTACAGGTCGTGGGCGAAGGCCCGCCGACGACGATCGACGGCGGAGCGCACCGTCTCGACCGCGGAGGCGACCTGCGCATCGACGTCTTTGACCATCGAATCGGCGATCTCGTCGAGGCGAGCGAGGATCGCGGTGCGCACCTGGTTGAGGGTGCGGGCCGTGGCGAACACGCTGGTCATCTTCCAACCGACCAGCGCGCCACCGAGCAGCCCGATCGGTCCCAGCAGGGCACCCGCGGCGGCGAAGGCCGCGCCACCGCCTGCGAGCCCACTCACGGCAGCCACGCTCGCGCTCGAGGAGCGTGAACGTTGGTAGGACCGCTTCACGGACTGCATCTGGTCCGGGGTGACGAGCAGCGCGGATGCCGACAACTGCACCTGTGGCAGGTTGGGCGCGAGATCGGTCATCACCGCCTCGAACTGCTCCGAGAGCTTGTCCTGGAGCTTCGCGACGGTCTTGCCGAAACCGTCACTGAACTGCCGAGACGCCAGCTCTCCGGCGACCTCGACCTGCCGGCGGAACCGGCTCGCGAAGGCTTCGACCTCCTCCAAGCTGTCGAGTTCCTCGAGTTCCTTCCTGGCCCTCGCGAAGGGCTGCAGGACGAGCCCGCGGATACGCATCCGCAGGGGTGCGACCTCGGTCATCGCCATCGACACGGCGTCGTCGAACCGTCGCTCCAGCGCGGCGATGTTGCGGTCCAACTGCCGTCGGAAGTGCGTCAGTTCATCGGGATCGTCGAGCAGTTGCTGACGGACCTTGACCTCCGACGTGGCCATCTCGGCCACCTTCGCGATGCGTTCCGCCGCTTCCTCGAGCACCTGCTGACCCGCGGACCCGGAGAGGTAGTTCTCGACGTCGCGTAGCAAGCGGTCGGCCCCGGAGCGCTTCCACAGGTCGATGTCGTCGGTCTGGCGGGCCTGCCAGGCCTCGAGCGCGCACACGGGATAGATGCGGACCTCACCGGTCCGGCCGGCTTCGCGCGACGCTTCGACGATGCGGCCGCCGACGTAGTCGAGGACCGCCTTGCGCATCTCCGCGTCATGGAAGTGCTGGGGGTACATGTTGCAGACGAGGAAGGTCTTCTTCAGATCGCGAGACACGATCTGCTCGAGGAAGGCCATCTCGGTCGCACCGACGGTCGGGGGTGAGAGGAACAGCACGATCCCCGCATCGACGATGTCGAGCTCCTGCAACGTCCGCTCGGTGTAGACGTCGTCGGCTTCGGCGTCATCGAGGCCCGGCGTGTCGATCAGCCGGGTGCCGTTGCGCAGGAACCCGACGGGGACCTGCTGCTCGACGTGGGTGACGCCGAGGTGGTTCTGGGAGTTCTGTTTCTGCGAGGTGTAGCGCTCCACGTCCTCGACAGCGACGTGCCGGGTCTCACCATCGGCGAGGTGCACCGTCGCCTCGGCGTGATCCCCGTACGAGACGTAGACGGGGACCGCGGTCTCCGGGGTGACGTGCATCGAGGAGACCTCACGACCGATCAGGCCGTTCAGCAGGGTGGACTTGCCCCGCTTGATGAGCCCGAAGATGCCGACGGTGAAGCTGGTGGCCTGGAGGTCGCGGCGCACGAGCGCGAGTTCGCCGGCGATCAGCGAGTCGGAGACGTCGCTGCCCTCGACCTCGATCCCGCGGCGCTCCTGGAACCGGGACCAGACCTCGTCGACCGCGCCGAGCGCGGAGAGCAGGCTCTCACGCTCGACCGCGAATGCGTCGAGGAACTCCGCCACTGTGGCACCTCCGGGGTCGTGAGGTCGGGTGACGCTCACCGACCCGATCCGGGACTTAGGCCTCAGGTCCCATATCGGCGGGCTCCGCCGGGGACTTGAACGTCGATGTGCAGTATGACGGTAACGCGGTCACCTGTCTCACAGGCTCATCCGAGCCCGGTCATCGTCACCGAGTTGGATCCGTCCACGCTCGTCGAGGGACGCCAGCGTGGCGCGGGTGGAGGCTTCAGCGGCGTCCCACAGACGGCGGTCGACATCGGCGTAGATCCTCGCCACGAGCTCCCGGGGGGTCGCCGGCCCGTCCGCCAACGCGGCGAGGATCTGCGCCTCCCGGAAAGCGCGGTGCTCGCGGTAGTAGCGCAGGACCGCCTGCGGGTCCTCGGTCAGCTCAGGACCGTGACCGGGGAGCAACCCGTCCGGTCCGAGGGCCAGCACCCGCCGCAGGCTCTCGAGGTAGGCGGTCAGATCGCCATCCGGGTAGGCGACCACCGAGGTGCCCCGCCCCAGGACGTGGTCGCCCGTCAGCAGGGCGCCGGTCGGCAGCCGCAGAGCGAGGTGGTCGCGCGTGTGCCCGGGGGTCGACACGACCTCGAGGTCCAGGTCGCCGACGGTGACCAGGTCGCCATCACCGACGATGCGTCCGTGCCTGCCCGCGACCTGCGGGGTCGAGGCGACCACCCGGCAGGCGAAGCGCTCCGCCCACCCGGCTGCGGCCTCGGCATGGTCGAGGTGGTGATGTGTGACGATGATGGCGCTCACCTCGGCATCACGGGCGGTCACGACCTGTTCGACGTGGGCGAGGTGGCCGGGGTCGTCGGGACCGGGGTCGACCACGACGACGTCACCACGTCCTTCGGGCCCGATCACGTAGGTGTTGGTGCCGTCCAGGGTCATCGGAGACGGGTTCGGGGCGAGGACGCGCGTGACGATCTCGTCGAGGTCGCTGACCGTCGGCAGTTGGCCGAACCCGGGCAGGTCCCACCCCAGACGGGGATCGACCGGTGGATCGGGGAGATCGGTGGTGCTCATGAGGTGCCAGGCTAGCCCCGATG
>CAYVJT010000012.1:5552-29529 GCA_964451855.1 uncultured Actinomycetota bacterium | reverse complement strand
AGCGCACCGTGGCGGACCACCTCGACGCGGTGGAGCAGGCACTCGCCGGTGATGCCGCCCCTGCAGCGGCGGCCACGTCCCCGGGGTTCCGCACGGAGGCTGCGTTGGAGCTGGGCCGCAAGGAGGTGCTGACCGTGGTCGCGATCGGCAGCGCGCTCGTCGGCTACCTCGTGGGCCGGTGGTCGCGACGATGAGCGACCTGCGGCACGCCACGGACATCGTCGCGGCGATCCGCTCCCGGCAGGTCACCGCTGAGCAGGTCGCACGCCGCTGCCTCGACGCGATCGACGAGGTCGAACCGACCCTGCAGGCCTGGGCCCACCTCGACGAGGAACTGGTCCTCGAGCAGGCCAGGGAACGGGACCGTCAGCAGGCGGAGGACCCCGCGTCCGTTGGGCTGCTCCACGGGGTCCCGGTCGGGGTCAAGGACATCGTCGACGTCGCGGGCATGCCGACGGCCAACGGGGCGGACATCCCCGTCGCAGCAACGGCGGAGAGCGATGCCATCGCCGTCGGCCGGCTCCGGGCGCAGGGTGCGGTGATCGTGGGCAAGACCGTCACCACGGAGTACGCGCTGTTCCGGCCGGGGCCGACCACCAACCCGCACGACGCGTCGCGGACGCCAGGTGGGTCGTCCAGCGGTTCGGCCGCGGCGGTCGGTGCCGGCACGATCCCGCTGGCGATCGGGACCCAGACGGCCGGCTCGGTCGTGCGGCCCGCGTCGTTCTGTGGGATCGTCGGCGCCAAGCCCACGGTCGGGTCGGTGCCCCGTGACGGGGTGACGATGTGCTCCTCCACGCTCGACACGGTCGGGCTGCTCGGCAGCGATGTCGAGGGGGTCGCGACCGGACTGGGCGTCATGGCGGCCGACCCGGAGAGCTTCACGCCCGCCCCCGTGGAGGGTGTGCGCATCGGGTTCTGCCGCACCTTCGAGTGGGGCGAGGTGCAACCGCCCGCCCGTGACGTGGTCGAGGCCGGGATCCAGCGGCTGCGTCGCCACCTCGACGTCACCGAGGTGGCGCTGCCGACGATGATGCGCGGCATCGTGCAGGCGCAGCAGGTCATCATGAACGTGGAGTGCGCCGACGAGCTCGCGGAGGTCCGTGCGCAGCACGAGGCGTTGCTCAGCCCGAAACTGTTGCGGGTGCTCGATGACGGTGAGGCGTGGCGGTGGGCCTACGGGCCGGCGGTGGACCATGCGGCGCTCGGTCGCGCCCTGCTCGACCAGCTGTTCGCCGACGTCGACGTGCTGGTCGCGCCCGCGGTGCTCGGCGAGCCGCCGGGCACCGAGAGCACCGGCGATCCGCTGCTGTGCCGCATGTGGACGCTGCTCGGCACACCGGCGATCGCGGTCCCCGGGCTGACCGGACCGTCCGGTCTTCCGGTGGGTGTGCAGGTGGTCGCGCCGCCCGGGCGTGACGCCGTCGCCCTCGGTGCCGCCGAGCTCATCGCGGGCCACCTCGCGGCCGGTGGATCCTGACGGCTGTCGCCGTCGCGGCGGCCCTTCCCGGATCGGCGCCGAGGGCGTATCTTCGATGGTGCGCATGACGAGCCATCCCGACCGGGAGGTGCTGTATGAAGCGCTACCTCGTCGTCGCCAACCAGACCCTCGGGGGAGAGCACCTGCTCGATCTGCTCCGCGAGCGGGTCGACCAGGGTCCCTGCACGGTCCACGTGCTGGTACCTGCCACGGTCGACACGACGCACTGGACCAGTGACGAGGAGCACGATCACGACCTCGCTCGGCGTCGCCTGGACGTCGCACTGGAGCGGTTCAGCGAGCTGGGGATCGAGGTCTCCGGTGAGATCGGTGAGCACCTGGTGGTCGACACGCTGCTCGACGTCCTGCGCCGCGAGGAGTTCGACGAGGTGATCCTGTCGACCCTGCCTGCCGGCGTCTCGCGCTGGCTGCGCCTCGACCTGCTCAGCCGCGTCGAGCGGGCCGTCGACATCCCCGTCACCCACGTGATCGGCGAACCCACCGAGGTCAGCTCCGGTTGAGCTCGCAGGCAGGTGTGATGGACGGACCTCATCGGCCTGTGACTGCTGTGACAGCGGGTAGCGCCGAAGGCGTTGTGTACCGGTTCGAGGGACCGCCCGCAGCAACCGACATCCTGCGACAGGGATGCTGCGCGACACCCCAGCGCGAGCGTTCACCGCGACCTCAATGCGCGCAGCGCCCGAGATGACGTGAGGGTGCAGCCGTCTCACGGTGGGTCTCACGAGCTCGTTCCAGGGTGCCCAAGACCCGAACAGGAGCCGAGCACGTGCCCACCGCCACCGCGACCCTGCATCCCGAGTCCCGGACCGTTGCGCCCGCGTATCCGTCCCTCATGGCTCCTGCGGAGGTGCTGGGGAGGGTTTCGGTCCTCGTCGCCGAGCTCGATCCCGGTGACGAGGCCTGGCACAGCGCTGGTCCCCACCTCAGTGCGGTGGTCAGTGCGGTGCGCCACGCACTGGACGGCTCGGGCTCGCCGATCGCCGCCGACGAGGAGGTCTCAGCGATCCTGCGCTTGCGTGAGCTGGCCTGCACGGCGCAACGTGCTGCCGGGAGTACAGGCGTCGCCGTCCCGGCCGAAGCGGTCTCGGGGCACCTGGCGGCGCTGGCCCAGGCAGCCCTGCGCTGAGGAGCACGTCCATGTCGCTGATGATCTCGCTCCTGGGCACGGGCAGGGCCGAGCGCGACGGACAGCCCGTGCACGACATCCGCGGCCGCAAGGCCTGGGCGATCCTGGCCTACCTGCTGCTGGCCGGCGCACCCGTGCCCCGACAGCGGCTGACCGCCATGTTCTTCCCCGACGCGACAGACCCGGCCGGCGTGCTGCGTTGGAACCTCTCCCAACTACGCCGTCATCTGGGGATCGAACTCGCTGGCGACCCGCTGGAGCTCGTGCTGCCAGAGCAGACGGTGGTCGACGTCGAACTCCTGCACCGCGCCGAGATCGGCGGATCCGTGGCGCTGACCGGACTCGGGCAGGAGCTGCTGGCGGGCCCGTGGCCCGACGCGAGCCCCGGGTTCGAGGTGTGGCTCGAAGCTGAACGCCGTCACCTGCGGGCCCTGAGCGCGGATGTGCTCCGCGAGGCCGCCCTCCAACGGCTGGCACGCGGCGACTGCGACCACGCGGTGGAACTGGCCGAACGGGTGGTGGAGCTCGAGCCGCTGGACGAGAACGCCGCCGTGCTGCTGGTCCGGGCCCTACGCACCGCCGGGCGCACCGAGGAGGCCCGCTCGGTGGCCGCGTCGACGACCGCCCGACTGCGACGCGACCTCGGCACGCGACCCTCTGCTGCCCTGACGGCCGCACTCCACGGCAGCCGGGACGCGCGCGGTCACACCGGCAGTGCCAGACCCTTCGTCGAGGCCAACCGCGAAGCCGGCGTCGCCGCGGTCGCGGCCGGAGCCCCGGAGGCGGGGATCGATCTGCTGCGCGAGGCCCTGGGAGGTGCCCGCGCACTGGGCGACCCCGATCTGCTCGCGGGAACGCTGACCAGTCTGGGAAGCGCGCTGATCCACGCGGTGCGTGCGGCCGACCAGGACGCCGTCGGCCTGCTCCACGAGGCGGTGTGCCTGTACGAGTCCGTCGGCGACCCGGCCGCGATGGCCACCGCCCTGCGAGAGCTCGGCTACGTCGAGATGCTGCGCGGCCGCTACCCCCGCGCGGAGGTCTGGTTCACCCGTGCGGCCGGTGTCGCCGGCGACGACGCCGAGCGCGCCTGGACCGGCACCTACGCCGGCGCCGCGCAGAGCGATATCGCCGACTATCCCCGTGCCCGACGCACGCTCGATGACGCGGTCGCTCACGCCGACGACGCCGGCCCGCCCCCGGTGCGGGCACTGGCCCGAGCCATGCGCGGGCGACTCCACCTTGCGACCGGCGAACTCGACACCGCCGTCGCCGACCTCGACCGGGCGATCCAGCTTGGCGTCGAACACGGGCTACGGACCCTGCTGCCCTGGCCGACGACCCTCCGGGCAGAGATCGACCTCGCCACTGGCAGGGTGGCCGCCGGCATGGACCGTCTCGAGCACGCCTACGCCACCGCGCGGCAGATCAGCGACCCCTGCTGGGAAGCGATGGCACTGCACGGGCTCGGTCTCGGCCACGTGCACCTCGGGCACCTCGAGCGAGGCGTCGAACTGCTCGAAGCCGCTCCCACCGAGTGTCGCCGGCTGCCCGACACCTACCGCTGGGTCGAGGCCCATGCCTTGGACTCCCTGGCCGCCGTCAGCGTGGAGCGCGGGCTCGCCGGCGCCACGGAGTGGACCCAGGCCCTCGAGGACCTCGCGACGGCTCACGGGATGCGGCAACTGAGCCTCAACGCCGCCCGCTACCGCGCCACACTCGGTGTACCCGGAGCTTCAGACCTCGCGCAGACCCGGCACGACGCACTCGCCCTGGACATGGCCGTCGACCCAGGATGAGCGGCGCGATCTCCGAGACCTCACTTCGGGCACCGTGAACCCGCCCAGCCACGACGCCCCCGCCGAGATCGTCATCTCCCACGATCTACCACGTGGGTGTTCCGGGAGCCCGCCGGTGCTGGCCAACGAGCCACGGGCGGTGAGCTCCCCCCGCAGAGAACGCCCGCTCTCCGACGTCCCAAGTGTGGACATAGCCGCCGCGCAGGTGGGCAACACGGGCGTTACACACCCGTTCGAAGCGCCTCATGGGGCGCTCCGAGGTCCCCTGACGGACGGGTGGGCGGACGTCGCTTCGCGCACAAGGTTGCCGCAGGGTCTCCCGCAGTGAGGGGTTCGGGCAGACGTCCCGCGGGTTCAGCGTCGGGCTTCCGCACCGTCTGGCTCGTCGGGTGCGGCGGGTCGCCCGGGGCGGCTTCCGGTGAGCGCGGTGCGCAGCGCGTCGAGGAAGGCGGCCGGCTGTTCGAGGGCGGGGTCATCGCGGGCGTCCTCGATGACGTGTAGCGGCCAGCCGTACCGGTTGCTAGCGGCCTGGGCGACCGCCACCGGTACGCCGACGTCGTGGCGTCCCCAGATGAGCGACGCTGGGATGCTGATGCGTTCGAGCTCGGCCGGCGGGATCGGAGAGCCGAACGCCCGCGCCAGGCGGCGCGTTGCCGTGCGCACACGAGGGGTGCGGAAGCAGTCGACGGCATAGTCGACCATCGCCTGGTAGGTCTCGCCCATGTCTCTGCGGCCGCCGTCGAGGTCCACGAAGCAGTAGTTGCGGAAGCCTCGTTCCAGGTTCTGTTCGCTGGGACGTAGCAGGACCCGGAGGAAGGTCAGGGCCAGCTCGGGCGGCGGACGGAACGGGGCCAGCCCCAGGCTATCCACGAGCACGAGACCAGCGAGGTGGTCGCTGTGGCGGGCCGCGAACCGGGCTGCGATCGCCCCGCCCGGGCCCTTGCCGACCAGGACGGGCGGTTGCGTGCAGGTCTGCTCGACCAGGTCTTCCAGCCAGCCCAGGACGGTGTCCCGGTCAAAGCGGCCAGCTGGCAGCTCCGACGCGCCAAGCCCCGGTAGGTCGGGTGCGATGACCCGATGGGTGGCCAGCAGGTCGGGGATCACTCGCCACCAGACCGATCCGAACTCGCCCTGGACGAACACGATGGGCGGACCCTCGATGGGCGGACCCTCGCCTGCCAGGAGCAGCGCAGTCGGGATCCCGGCGACCTGTCGGCGATGGTCGTTGGCCATGGCTGCCGCGACCAGGCGTCCACGGGGTGTTGCTGTGCTGGCGGGGACCTCGGTCTGAGCACTGGAGGATGTCATGTTCGTCTCCCTTCGCGCGGGGTCATGGGACGATGTCTTCCCCGCGAGACGTGGCGTGCTCGGGCTGCGACGGCCGTGCTCGTGCCGACGCGATGTGTTCGGCGATGTAGGCGGCGTCTCGGCCCACGCCTCCCAGCAGCGCCGAACTGAGTGACCGGAGGAACAGCAGCCCAACGACGTACAGGCCGGGGATCGACTCGACGACGCCGCGATCGTGGACCGGGAACCCGTGCTGGATGGGTAGCGGAAGGTCGATCCACGCGTAGTCGGGCGTGTTGCCCGTGCACCAGACGACGTTGGCCACCTTCAGGGGGGTCCCGTCCTCCAGCACCGCATGGCCGGCCTGCACACCCACCGTCGGTGGGACGCGCTCGATCCCTGCGGTCCTGATCTGCCTGCGTCGTCCTCCGCCCAGCGGGATGCCACGCGGGGGGTCGAGGAAGTGGTCGCGAGCCTTCCGTCCCAGCGGGTTCGTCACCACCAGCACCCGTGTCGCCACGGTCCACATGACGACCTTCAACAGCCGGTCACCGACGCTTCCGGGCCGGCCCAACGATGGCTCCTGCCCGGGATCCCGGCCGGACAGCCAGGTCCGATGATGGGGAGCCAGGTCCAGCGCCACCTCGGTGCCAGAGTTTCCGGCCCCGACAACCAGTACCGGCCCGTCCTGCAGCTGGGAACGGTTGCGGTAGTCCTTGGAGTGGAGTTGGACGACGCCGTCATCCAGATCGCGTGCGAACGGCGGGGTCCTCGGGTGGTGGTAGACACCGGTGGCCACGACCACGTTGTCCGCGACCATCGTGGATCCGTCCAACGACAGCTCGAACTGGTCTCCCGCGCGGGACAGCCGGTCGACGTGCACGCCGGTTCGGACGGGGAGTTCGAACTCGTGGGCGTAGGCCTCCAGGTAGTCGGCGGTTTCGTCCTTGGTGGGGTACGAGGAAGGCGGCCCTGGAAACGGCATCCCCGGCAATCCGTCGTATCGACGTGGCGTGAACAAGCGCAGGGAGTCGTATCGGTTGCGCCAGGCATCACCGATCCTGTCGCACGCGTCCAGGATCACGAACGGCAGGCCCTGCTGCTTGAGGTGGTTGCCGACCGCCAGGCCCGACTGGCTGCCGCCGACCACAACGGTGTCGACGTGATGGCCGTCCATGAGCGCCTCCCTGCCGTCCTCTTCGACGGTACGCAGGCACCCGTCGGCAAGCGATCGGGAGTTCTCCCTACGTCACCAGACCGTGTTCCATGGCGAACAGGGTCGTACCGGCCCGCGTGGAGACCTCCATCTTGCGGTAGGCGTTCTGGATGTGATGGTCGGCAGTCTTCACGGAGATGTCGAGGGTGCGGGCCACCTGCTTGGTCTGGCGACCCCGTGCCAGCAGGCGGACCACCTCCACCTCCCGCTCCGTTAGCCCTGCCGGGCGCTCCACCCGGGGAACGGGTTGTCCGGCCGCCTCGAGCACTCCTGCGAGCATGTCTGGGTCGTGTCGTCCAGCGTTGGCGTCCCTGCGCAGGATCTCGGCGGCTTCGTCCGATCGCAGGGCATCGCGGTGCGGTCTCGGTTGGGTCATCGCCGTGAATGCATCGGCGGTGGCCAGTAATCGGGCGGCCGGAGACAACGAGGAACCGGTGGCGTTGCGGTGGTACCCGCTCCCGTCCAGGCGCTCGTGGTGGGCCCCGGCAGTTCGACCCAGCGCAGCGAGCACGTCGCCCCGTCCCAGGATCCGTTCCGCGTGGTAGGCGTGCAGCCTGACCTGCTCCCACTCATCGGCACTGAGCGGCTGGGGCTTCGCCCAGATCTGCGGGTGGCCGGCCACCCGCCCGACATCGTGGACGAACGCTGCCCGTCCCACCAGGGCGACGTCGGACGCACTGAAGCCGCAGCGATGGCCCGCGGCGGTCGCCAGGCGACCAACCTCCGCCGAGTGCCCCGCCAGCCACGGCGAGATCAGGTCTGCGAAGTCCCCGACGGCCGCGAGCGCCCGCTCGATCTCCTGGCCCTCCAGGGACAACCACGGGTGGGGTTCGGCCGCAAGGATCGTCTCCCATGCCGAACCGGAGGTGTCGACCTCCGACATGATCCTGCGGGCCTCGTCCGCGAACCGTCGAGCCACGACGGGGTCGAAGGCGCCGCCAGCGCGATCGCGGATGATGTCCACGGCGTCGCCTTCTCCACCCACGTGCCGCTGGAGGGCGGCGTCCCTCGCGACCTGGGCGATGCGCAACGCCAACGGGATCTCGTCGCCTTCCGCGCGTCGCAGGAGCCCGAACCCGTCCCACCGCTCGGTCATGAACTCGAACAGTCCCTGGACGGACGGCGGGAGGCCCATGCGTTCTGCGAGCATCTCCGCCACCTCGCAGACGGCGCGCAGATGCGGCCTCGCGACGATCAGGAACCGCGGGAGCCGGGTCGCGGTCTCGTAGGCACGTCGATACGACGGGCTGTCGGGCGGAGGAAGGGCACGCACGAGCCCGGCCAGGGACTGCACCGGTGACCCGAACAGGGTCGGCCCAGCCGTCTCGGTCATCGACCCGCCGACGATGTCCGCGAGAACGCCCGCGTCGGTGGTGCATCCCGAGTACATCAGCAACGACCCGTAGTACGTCTGCCTCGCTGTCTCCTGATCGACCTCCAGCAGTTCCGCCAGCCGCATCGCCATCAGCGTGGCATGCAGGCCGTGCTCGAACGGAAGTCCCATCCCCAGGTCCGTGGCCAGGCACGATGCGGCCACGACTTCTGCGGCCCGTACCGTTTCCCCCGTCATCCCGGGTCCGCCAGCGTCACGACCCATGTCACCAGCGTACGTTCCGTGCAACGCAGCGAGCACGCCTCCTACGAGACCTGCCTCTTGCGTCCACCGGGGTGATGTAGGAGGGGGCGGTAGTGATCTGACCGACCTGGCCGGGGCTCATCAACTGTGGACGATGGAGACGATCCCGAGGGCTGAGGTCGGGGATCAGCGCGGACGGTTCGGACGCGCGGAGCATGCACCTGATCGGCCGACCGTAGGGGCGCTCGCCTTGCCTGCTTCGACCGTCGACGACGAGGAGGCGTCGCACGCGCGCTCATCACCCCCAGTGGCCCCAGGATCCGCGCAGCTTGCTGTCCTCGATGTGGATCACGTGCAGGATGTTCACGCCCAGCTCGACCCCTTCTCGCTGTGCCGTGACCCTGAGCAGCCCGACCCCATGGGTCGTTGTCCAGGACATCCTGCACCGCAGACGTAGTCCCGGATGACGTCGCGACGGGCGCGGATCTCCGTATCTGGCGCGGCGAACGCGCCCATCATCAGCAGGGATCCGGCGCGCGGGGTGTGAGCTGACGCCGCGATCAGCGCTCGCATATCCTTGGCGGATCCACTCGCTCACGGGAGGGGTGCGATGAGCATGTACGCACGGGTCACCAGTGTTGAGCTTGGGGACGACGCCGACCGAGCCATCTCCCTGGTGCGTGACCAGATCGTTCCCTTGGCCAGACAGCAAGAGGGGATCGTCGCTGCGTATTGGCTCGGGGACCGCGACAGCGGTCGCGGTCTCGCTGTGACGATATGGGAGAGCGAGAACGCCATGATCGCCAGCGAGGCTGTCGCTCGGGAGGCCGCACGAAGAGAGCAGCAGGATGCGGACGTCCAGACGGAGACGGTCGAGCACTACGAGGTCTTCGCTCAGCTCTGAGGCGCCGGGTTGTCTCGCGGTCTTTCAGGTCATCTCCCACAGCAGATCACCGGCGTTCCTGGACCGCCAAGCCCCAGGCAACGTCGCGTGTTGTGCGCTGCTCGAGGCTCGACGGCGAACGCTCGCAGTCACGGCGATGCTCGCCGTGGAAGACGAACCTGTCTCGGGACGACGCCTTGGTGAAGGTGGCCGTTACGCGCGGCTCCGGTTGGTCTGGTTGGGCTGTGTCGTGCTGTCGAGCGCGCTGAGTGCGTCGGAGAGTTGCTCGAGTCCGTCGAGGAGCTGAGCGAGTTGGTCGTGGCCGACCTTGTCCACGAGCTGCTTCGCGAGCTCGGCCTGAGCCGGAGCGATCCGTCGCACGGCGTCGCGACCCTGGGGTGTGGGGGACAGCAGTTTGGCGCGACGGTGCGCAGGATTCGGCTCGTACCGGGCAAGGCCACGCTCGACCAGCAGATCGGCGATGCGCTGGACGCTTTGACGGGTCACACCGACACTACGGGCGACCTCAGCGACCGACTGCGGCTCGTCGAGGACGGCCGCGAGCACCTGCCACCAGGCCGCGGTGAGCCCCACCGGACGCGCCAGAGCTTCTCCGATCGTCAGCAACTGCCCGTTGACGCGGAACACGGTCTTGGCGGTGCCGCTGAGCAGCTCCTGGTCTGATGTCACGGTGCCTCCCTCCAACGCTCGTGACAGCACACTGACAACTATGTCAGGATGCTGTCATCCTATCGTTCGGTGCAGCCTCGGCACGACAGCCGACCACCAGTCGGGAAAGGCGGGATCATGGTGGCGACAGTGGCAACGTTCGGCAGCTTCTCGGTCGACAACCTCGAGGCCGCCAGGTCCTTCTACGGCGACCTGCTGGGCATGAAGGTGTCGCAGGTCGGCGAGCACGGACCCCTGTGGGTCATGGCCCCGGTGGCTGCGACACGCTCATCTACGTCAAGCCAGACCACGCCCCGGCGAACTTCACGGTGCTCAACCTGGCCGTGGAGGACATCCAGCAGGCCGTCGATGAGCTCACCTCGCTCGGGGTCACCCTCGAGCGCTACGACGGGTACGACACCGACGACCGCGGGGTCTTCCACGGCGAGGGGCACTCCCTAGCGTGGTTCACCGACCCTGCCGGCAACAACCTCTCCGTCGTACAGCTGCAGTGATCGGGCCTCCACGAACGCGGCTTCGCGGCGACGGACCGACCACGTCAGGACGCCCGCTTCGCAAGCCGACCGGCCGACCACGCCCGTTGACGCCTGACGTGTTGACCATCATGTATCCACCCGCTGTCGAACCTCGCTCCGACTGAGCCCGTCCGCGACTGCTGGTGGAGCGGTCCGCATGCGTGGACGCGGGATCCACTCCGCGGCGGCGGTGTGCTCACCTCCTGCGTGTCCGCGTCTCGACCGGCGTCGGTCCCGTCGGTGAACCGTGGCCTGCCGTTCATCTCCCGTTCTCCTGGTGGAGGGTCGGCAGCAAGGTCGGCTCCGTAGCGTGCTCATCGTCTCCTTCTCCCGACGATGCACAGGAGCGACCACCCACATGAGATCCTCTCTCAGAGCCGCCGCCGTCGTGGCGGCGCTGGCCCTCGCCGCAAGTGCCTGTGGTGGCGACGGCAGCGCCGGTGACCCGCAGGCTGCCCTCGAAGGCCAGACGCCGGCCGCCGACCAGGCCGACGAGGACCCCGGGACCGACACCGGATCGGACGGCCCAGCCGGCGACCTCGTCGGTGCCGGCGCGACGTTCGTGAACCCGATCTTCACCGACTGGATCTACGAGTACCGGGGTGAGGTCAACCCCGACGCCAACATCAACTACCAGTCGATCGGCTCGGGCGGCGGGATCGAGCAGTTCCTGCTGCAGCAGGTCGACTTCGGTGCTTCCGAGCGGTACCTGCGGGACGACACGCTCGAGGAGGCCCGTGCGGACCGCGGGTGCGACGCGATCCAGTTCCCGATCGTCTTCGGATCGGTCACGATCGCCTTCCACGACGACTTCTACGACGGCCTGATCCTCGACGGCACGACGATCGGGGACATCTTCGAGCGTCGCATCACCAGGTACGACGACCCGCAGATCCAAGCGCTCAACCCCGGTCGCGAGCTGCGCGACGAGGACATCATCCCGGTCCACCGGTCGGACGGCTCGGGCACGACTTCGGTGTTCACCACCTACCTCGACCTCGATGACAGCGTCGAGGGCTGGACGCTCGGCAACGGCACCGAGGTGCAGTGGCCATCCGGCACGATCGGCGGTCAGGGCAACGAGGGCGTCGCTGCTGCGATCCAGCAGAACCCCGGCGGCCTCGGCTACCTGAACCAGGCCTACGTGATCGAGCAGGGGTTCGCGCAGGCGCAGGTGCTCAACGCCGACGGCAACCCGACGCTCGCGACCCTCGAGGCGACGACGATCGGCGCGGAGGTCGCCGACATCCCCGACAGCTTCCAGTTCGACATCCTCAACATCGGTGGTGAGGGCTTCCCGATCACCGGTACGGCGTGGGTGTTCGTCTGGGAGTGCGGCTACGACGAGCAGACCGAGGCGCTGCTCAAGGACTTCTGGACCTGGGCGGTCACTGAAGGTGGCGCCCTCGCGGAGAACCTCGGGTACGCGCCGTTGGGCCCGAGCCTGCAGGACCGGGTCCTTGCTGCGATCGACCGGATCAACCTCGAAGGCTGATCAACGGTGGCGGTGGGCGACGACGGGGGCGACCCGACGCACCACCGCCACCGGATCTCGCCGAACCTCGAGCCCCACCGGAGACCAAGGTGACGACCACCACCACACCGCCGGATCTCGACCCACCTCGGCTGACCGCATCCGGTTGGCAGCGCTTCGCCGACCCGCTGTTCCGCTGGCTCGCGATCAGCGCCGGGATGAGCGTGCTCGTCGTCCTCGGCCTGATGATCGGGATGACCACCAGGGACGCGCTCCCGGTCTTCGACTACCAGGGTTTCTTCAGCTTCCTGTTCAGTGACGAGTGGCGTGCCGGCCCGTCCCGCTCCGGGTTCACCGGCGAGTACGGCGCCTGGTCCTTCATCTACGGCACGATCGTCACCTCGGCCATCGCTGTCTCCATCGCGCTGCCGCTCGCGATCGCCGTGTCGCTCTACATCACCCGCGTCGCTCCGAAGCGCCTGCGCTCGACGCTGTCCTACACCGTCGAGATGCTCGCCGCGATCCCGTCCGTGGTGTACGGCCTGTGGGGTCTGCTGTTCTTCGCACCGGTGTTCCTCCGACCGGCCATGGAGTACCTCGAGAGCGGACTGTCCTTGATCCCCGTGTTCGGCCGGCTCTTCGAGGGACCGATCTACACCACGAGCTACTTCACCGCCGGTGTGGTCCTGGCGATCATGATCCTGCCCATCATCACGGCGGTGACCCGCGAGGTGATGGCCCAGGTCCCGCGCGATCAGATCGACGCCGCCTACGGCATGGGCGCCACCGACTGGGAGGTGATGCGCAGGATCATCATCAGGTCCTCGTTCCCCGGCATCGTCGGGGCGACGATGCTCGGTCTGGGGCGCGCGCTCGGCGAGACCATGGCCGTGGCGATGCTCGTGGGGGGCTCCCAGCGCTGGGCGATGTCGCTGTTCTTCGGCGGTGATGGATTGGCCGCCCACATCGCCAACACGTTCCAGGACGCCTCCCCGGAGACGATCACCGCGCTGATCGGCATCGGGGTCGTGCTGTTCATCCTGACCGTCGTCGTCAACGTCGGCGCGCGTCTGCTCGTGTGGCGGATCGGGCGCGTCGCGGGAGATGCCGCACTGTGAGTACCACACTGACCCAGTCCAGGCCCGCCACCGGGCCGTCGAGCCTGCGTGACATCGATGCGCACACGAGGCGCCGGAGGCGGCGCTCGCAGTGGGTGCGCTGGAGCCTGATGATCGCGATGGGCATCGCGATCGCTCCGCTGGCCCTGATCATCTTCCAGGTCCTCGTCCGTGGGTGGCCTGCCCTCGGCTGGGAGTTCTTCACCCAGGCTGAACCGCCCCACCGCCGTGAGGGAGGGGGCTACCTCCAGGGCATCGTCGGGACCCTGTACATGGTGGGGATCGCCTCCGTCCTGGCCGTGCCGCTGGGGATCATGGGTGCGGTCTACCTCACCGAGTACGGCCGGGGATGGCTCCCGAAGATCGTCCGCTTCTTCAGCGACGTCATGACCGGGGTCCCGAGCGTGTTCGTGGGCCTGTTCGTCTACACCGCCCTCGTCCAGCAGTTCCGCTTCGGCACGATCATGGGGGCGATCGGGCTGGCGATCATGATGCTGCCGATCATCGTGCGCTCCAGCGAGGAGATGCTGCGATTGGTCCCCGAGGATCAGCGCGCCGCTTCCGCCGGGCTCGGTGCTCGCAAGTGGCAGACGATCGCCAAGGTCGTGCTGCCGAGCGCTGCCCCTGGCCTGACCACCGGAGCGATGCTGGCTGTCGCGCGCGCCGCCGGGGAGACCGCCGTGCTGCTGTTGACCGCGCTCGGCTCGCTCACGGTGGTGACCGCCTTCTCGGGCGTGGCCCAGTCCTCCATGAGCCTGCTGATCTACCGCGGTGCCACCCAGCCGTTCGATCCTGGCAAGGAGCGCGCGTGGGCCGGAGCCCTGGTCCTGATGGGGATCGTCTTCCTGTTGACGATCGCCGCCCGTTACATCACCGCAAGATCGCGTCGATGACGACCGTCTGCTCCGACACGAAGGCGACCTGCCGATGAACGACGACCCCAGCACCCGAACGGAGACGAGCATGCAGACCGAGACCCTCGAGGTCCCTGCTACCACGGAGGCGACGCCGACCCTCCGCCACGACCGGTTCGATCGCAGCGAGGACGCCGCGGTCTCAGAGACGATCCTCGAGGTCGCGCTCGAGGTCGAGCAGGTCACCGTCCGCTACGGCGGACAACCGGCGATCCGTGACGTGTCGTTACGCATCCCCAAGGGTGAGATCACGGCGCTGATCGGGCCGTCGGGCTGCGGCAAGTCGACCCTACTTCGGGCGATGAACCGGATGAACGACCTCATCGAGGGCTGCACGATCGACGGACACGTCATCTACCACGGCGAGGACATCTACGCCGACGACGTGGACCCTGCCGAGGTGCGGCGTCGCATCGGCATGGTCTTCCAGAAGCCCAACCCCTTCATCATGTCGATCTACGACAACGTCGCGTTCGGGCCCCGGCTCCACGGCCTGAAGGCGGACCTCGACGACCGCGTCGAGTCCTCCCTACGGGCGGCCGCGCTCTGGGATGAGGTCGAGGACAAGCTGCAGACCCCGGGCCAAGCCCTCTCCGGTGGGCAGCAGCAGCGGCTGTGCATCGCACGGGCGATCGCCATGGAACCCGACGTGATCCTGATGGACGAGCCGTGCTCGGCCCTGGACCCGATCGCGACGCTGAAGATCGAGGATCTCATGCGCGAACTGCGCGGCCGGTACTCGATCGTGATCGTCACCCACAACATGCAGCAGGCCGCGCGCGTGTCGGATCGCACCGCGTTCCTGACGGTGGACATGGACTCCGATCGCGAGGATCGCTGCGGCCAGTTGGTGGAGTTCGACCGCACCGAGCAACTGTTCACCCAGGCCGCTGACACCAGGACCGAGGCCTACATCACCGGTCGGTTCGGCTGAGCCGCCCACCGACGGCGCCACGAGGCACCAACGAGGAGACCTGCAGATGCGTGACGTGTTCCATGCCGACATCGAGGTCCTGATCGACCGACTGGTCGAGACCGCCGAGGTCTGCGACCACATGCTCGAGGGAGCGCTGCACGCGCTGGTCACCCCCGGCTCACCCGGCGCCCAGCAGGTCATCGCCCGGGACAACGAGGTCGATCGTGCCTACCAGGAGATCGAGCGATCGGTCCTGGAGCTGCTGGCGCTGCAGGCACCCGTTGCCGGTGACCTGCGCCTGCTCTCCGCCATCCTGCATGCCAACATCCATGTCGAGCGACTCGGCGACTACGCGACGCACGTCGCGAAGATGGCTCATGTGGTCTCCGACCTCGTCGATCATCCGGACCTCGCCCGGGAGCTCGTCGACATGGGGACCGCCGCGAGCCACGTCTCACGGACGGCGCTGCGCTCCTTCGCCGACCGCGACGTGGCGACCGCGCACCGGTTGCCGTTGCTCGACGATCGGGTCGACCAGCTCAACCTGGACATCTTCCGCCGGTTCGTGCAGCTCGCTGCCGTCGATGAGCGCCGCCTCGAGTGGGCGACCCACATGGTCGTGGTTGCGCGCTCCCTGGAGCGGTACGGCGATCACGCCGTGGACATCGGTGAGCAGACCATCTTCGTGGCCACCGGTCAGATGGTGGAGCTCTCCAGCAACGACCCGTACGCGCTGGCGTGAAGGGTCACGGATCCTCGGTGGGCTCGCGCAAGGTGTTCGAGGACAGCTCGACGACCTCCCCCGTCGCGGCGAAGATCGTGGCCTCGCCGATATCCACCGCGTGATCCGCGTACCGCTCGAGCTGCCTGGCCACGAGGATCATGTGGGTCGCCCACCGCAGTCGACTCTCGTCGGTCGACGCGAGCTGGACGAGCCGCTGGAACACGCCGACGTTCAACCGGTCCACGCCGTCGTCCAGCGCCGGCAACCGACGCGCTGCCTCGACATCGCGGCGCGCGAACGCCCGGATCGCCGTTCGGGCGACCTCGACGGCCAGCAAGCCCATCTCCCGCAACTGGTCGGTCAGCTCCGTGTCGCCTGGCTCGTCGACGGTCCGCAGGCCCGCCCTGGCGATGTTCACGGCGTAGTCGCCCATCCGTTCGACGTGGATGTTCACGTGGAGGAGCGCGGCCAGGAGCCGGTGATCGGCGACCTGCGGCTCCGGGAGGGACATCGCGGTCACGACACGATGCTGCACCTCGGCATAGGTGGCGTCGACACGATCGTCGGCGGCGATCACGCTGGTGGCCTGGTCCCCGTCCCGCTCGGCGAGCGAGTTCAACGCCTGGCCGAGCATGTCGACCACGGTGTCGCCACTGCGCACCAACAGGTCGATCAGCGCGTCTCGTTCCAGGACGAACTCGTGCACCGTGACCTCCTCGAGTCGCCATGATAGGACGCGCGACGGGCTACCCTGCCGGTGTGATATCGATCCTGCTCGTCGAGGACGAGGCGGCCATCGGCGAGGGGCTCACCATCTCGCTCGAAGCCGAGGGCTTCCGTGTCCGCTGGGTCCGTGACGGCGACCAGGCGTTGGAGGCCTGGCACCGTCATCGGCCCGACCTCATCCTGCTCGACCTCATGCTGCCGGGGGTGGGTGGCACCGAGATCTGCCGGCGCGTGCGGGCCGAGAGCGACGTGCCCATCGTGATGCTCACCGCCAAGGACACCGAGGTCGACCGGGTCGTCGGTCTGGAGCTGGGCGCCGACGACTACGTGACCAAGCCGTTCTCGACGCGGGAGCTGATCGCGCGGATCCGGGCGGTCCTGCGCCGTGGTCGCGTACCGGATCCGGAGGGACCGCTGCCACCCCTCGAGGTGGGCGGCGTCGTGGTCGACCGCGCCCGTCACCAGGTCCGGGTGGATGACGCGGTGGTGGAGGTGCCCCCGAAGGAGTTCGACCTGCTGGAGCTGCTGGTGGCCAACGCCGGGCTCGTCGTCACGCGCGAGCGTCTCATCGATCAGATCTGGGGTATGGACTACGTCGGAGACACCAAGACCCTCGACGTGCACATCAGGCGGTTGCGCTCCCGTATCGAGGACGACCCCCACGAGCCCCGACGTATCCAGACGGTGCGAGGGGTCGGCTACCGCTACGTCGATGCCCCGTGACCGCCGAGCAGCCCTCGCTCGTGCGGCAGTTGCTCGAGGCCCTGCCCGACCCCGCGCTGCTCTTCGATCACCAGCGACGGCTCGCCGCGGCCAACGCCGCGAGCCGGGAGCTGTTCGACCTCCGCGACGAGCCCTACACGCCGAGCCAGGCCCTGGGCACCGCCCACCTCGCCGACCTCGTCGACGAGGCTGCCGACAGTGGCCGGCTGGTGCGCATACAGCTCACCCTGGAGGGACGCGACCTCGAGATCACCGCGTCCCCCGTCGGGGACGACATCGTGCTGTTGCTGCGGGACCAGACCGCCCGCTCACGGGTCGATGCGATCCGTCGCGACTTCGTGGCGAACGCCTCGCACGAGATGAAGACGCCGGTCTCGGGCATCCAGGCTCTGGCTGACGCGCTCACGGTGACGCTCGAGCGGGGGGACGATCAGCGCAGCCGGGATCTCGCGGTACGGCTCGGTGAGGAGGCTGCACGGCTCGGACGGCTGGTCACCGAGTTGCTATCGCTTCGGCGGCTCGAGGACGAGGACGAACCGAGCCGCTCGCCCGTCGATCTGGTCAGCCTGGTGGTCGAGGAGCTCGACCGCATCGCGGAGCGGGCGAGCTCGCACGGCATCCGGGTGAGCCGCGAACTTCCGGACACGGCGGTGGTGGCCGGATCCGAGCCCGACCTCCGCCTGGTCGTCAGCAACCTCGTGGAGAACGCGGTCGGCTACAACCGCGATGGCGGTCGGCTGGCGGTGGCCCTGCGGCCCTCGGACGGCACCTGGGAGCTGGAGGTCGCGGACAGCGGGATCGGCATCCCCCGGAGGGATCTCGATCGCATCTTCGAGCGCTTCTACCGGGTGGACGTCGGCCGTTCGCGAGCTGCTGGGGGTACCGGGTTGGGTCTGGCCATCGTGCGTCACGCGGTCGAACGGCACGGCGGCTCGGTCCGCGTCCACAGCATCCTCGGTGAGGGCACCACCTTCACGGTCGAGCTACCGGTTCAGCCGGGGGCCGTCGTCGGACGGCCGACGTGATAGCGGAGGGGCGAGGTCAGGGTCGACGGGAGCGTGTGGCCACCGGTGTCGGGGACGTCGCCCGCTGAGGCGACGGGTGCGGCGGTGGACCGTACGCTGTGTACGCGCCTCGACCGGATCGTGGAGGAGGCGAACCGTTCGGTCTCCCGGGCCGAGGCGATCCGTCCTACGTCCGGAGATCGCGATGAGCGACGAACCACGGTCCGCGGATGAGCTCGATCCGCTGACGGCCGTGCGGGGCGAGTGGAGCCGACGCACCTCCCTGCGTGACGGAACGCCGGTGCTGCTCCGCCAGATCCGGCCCGACGATCGCGATCGGCTCGCCGAGGGGTTGCGGCGCCTCTCCCCGGCCTCGCGCTACCAGCGGTTCCACGCCGACGTCGACGAGCTCACCGCTGAGCAGCTCGACTACCTGACCCGGGTGGATCACGTCGAGCACGAGGCCATCGTCGCCATCGACCTCGAGCGTCCTGAGGTGCCAGGGATCGGCGTCGCCCGCTACATCCGCGACCCGTACGAGCGTCACGTCGCCGAAGCCACGGTCACCGTCGCAGACGACTACCACGGCAAGGGCGCTGGCACGCTGCTCCTCGGGGCGCTCTCCGCGCGGGCTCGTGAGCACGGTGTCGAGGTGTTCCGCAACTTCGTCCTCGACAGCAACCAGGCGATGTTGGAGGTCTTCGAGCAGCTCGGGGCGACCCGTGAGCTCGAGTCGGGTGGCATCTGGCGTGTCGATCTCGCCCTGCCCGAGCGCGAGAGCGACCTGCCGGATTCGCCTGCCGGGAAGGCCTTCATGACTGCGGCGAAGGACGGGTTCCGCCTCTCCAGCCTGATCCCCCCGATCTGGTCGGTCACCCGTCGCCGGCCAGGTGCCGACGCTGAGCCGGAGGACATCCCGAAGGCCGAACTCGCCTCCCTGCGTGACGAGCTCGGTGGATGGTTGGAGGACCGCGAGCACCGGACGCCCACCTGGCCCGATCGACGCGATGACCGGGCGAGCGACCCCGAAGACCGGCCGACCGGCGACCTCGATGACGGGGGGAGCGACGACGACCGGTGAACGGCCCGGGGGACGGCCACCCTCACCCAGCGCGGGCCTCCTGGCGTACCCGGGTCAGGAAGCCCTCGACCGCCTCCAGGTGCGTTCCCGGCCAGTAGACCTGGCCGCAGTCGTCGCAGCGCGCGAAGTCGTCGAAGGCCTCGCGCGTCGCGGGTGGGAGCTCGTCGATCACCGTTGCCTTCGGTACCTCGACCAGCTCGCCGTTGCAGTTCACGCAGCGGGTGTGCGGGGTCATCCGGTGACCGAGGCGGTAGCGGCGGACCACCTCCAGCGCCTGGGTGTCCGGATCGGGGGAGCGGGGGCAGTAACCGTGGGTGATCGCCCGGCGCATCAGCAGCTGCCGGTCCCGGGTGAGCAGGATGCGGTCCTGGTCGACGGCGACGCGCGCCAACTCGGCGTCGTCGGTGTCGGTGCGGTACCAGCAGTCGAACCCCAGCAGCCGCAGGCGGCGGGTCAACGTCCCGAGGTGGACGTCCAACACGAACCGCGGTTCGATCGGCTCCGGTTCCACGGTCGTGACGCCGCTCAGCGGGAGCTCGTGGAAGGGCGGGTAGACCGCGATCCGCTCGCCGCCGACGACGAGGTGGTCGAACCCGACGGGCTGGTCGTCGACCACGATCAGGGCTACCTCGGGGTGGGGCACCCCGAGTGACTCGATCAGGTCCTTGACCGACCGCGGTTCGCCAACCGGGGCGGTCATCGCCGCCGCGTCGGCCAGCGTCGCAAGGTCGCCGTAGAAGCGCACGTCGATCCGCATGCCCGTGAGCGTACGCACACGGGCTGCGCTGGCTACCGTTGTGTCCAGCAAGGGCGGCGGTGGTCGGCGACGGGAGCGGTCGTGGTGCAACCCGGGGTGGCGCAGACAGGCGCCGACGAGGTCTTCTCGTACCGCCAGATCTGGTGGATCGGGTTCGGTTTCCTCGGCGTGCAGATCGCGTTCACGCTCTACAACGCGTTCGTGCCGCTCATGTACGAGCAGTTCCTGTCCAGCCGGACCCAGATCGGCCTGCTGATGGGGACCGACAACCTCGTCGGTCTGCTGCTGATCCCGGTCGTCGGTGCCTGGTCGGATCGCGTGACCGGACCGCTCGGACGCCGGTTGCCCTTCGTCGTCCTGGGAGCGCCCATCGCCGCGCTGATGTTCGCGGGCATCCCGTTCGCGGCCCAGGCCCTGTGGACCCTGATCGTGGTCGAGGTGCTGTTCACGATCGCGATCCACGCCTACCGCGGCCCGGTGATCAGCCTCCTGCCGGATCACACCCCGCCCGAGCGTCGCTCGACGGGCAACGGCATCATCAACCTGATGGGCGGGGTCGGGGTGCTGATCGCGTTCGGGGGGCTCAGCCTGCTCTACGACATCGATCCGCGCATCCCCTTCGGGATCGGAGCCCTCGCGCTGGTGGCCACCGGCGGCATCGTCTACCTCAGGTCGGATCGGCACCCGCCGTACGTGGACACCAGCGACGTCGGCGAGGTGCGGCCGCTGCACGACACCGTCCTCGGGGTCCGCGACCTGCTGCGCAAGCCGAAGCGGGGCCAGTTCTTCATCCTGGCGGCCATGCTGACCTACTTCATCGGCTACGCCGGCCTGGATGCGATGTTCCCGATCTACGGGGTCAACGAACTGGGGCTCACCGAGGGGCGGGCCGCGTTCGTGCTCACCTCCTTCGCGGGATCCTTCCTGGTGTTCGCGCTCGTCGCGGGGATGCTGGGCACCAAGTTCGGCAAGATCCCCACGATGCTGGCGGGACTGACGATCCTCCCGGCGCTGTTCCTGATCGCCGCACCCGTACGCAGCGTCCCCGTCATCGTGGTGCTGTTCGCCTTCGGCGGGTTCGCCTGGGGGCTGGTCAACGTGCAGGCGATGCCGTTGATCGCCGACCTCGGTGGGCGCAACCGCATCGGTTTCTTCGTCGGCCTGTACTACCTGTTCACGATGGTGGGGCAGATGATCGGGCCGGCGTTGCTCGGCGGGTCGATGGACCTCTTCGGCGACCAGGGGATGTTCTACGGCGGTGCGGCGGCCTTCGTCGGCGGGTTCCTGCTGCTGCTCCACGGCAAGCGCCTGCTCCCCGCCGACCCCGAGACCCTCGCACGGCAGGAGGTGGAGCTGCCGGACGGCGACTGACCGTCGAACGTGTGACGAACCGGCCAGCAGCTGGCCGGTTCGTCACACGTTCCCGGCGGTGGACGCGGCTGCGGGGCGATATCCGCCGGAGGAACGCGTCGAGGTTGGCGAGGTTCGCCGAAGGTGGGGGCGGGGTCGAGCACTACCCTCCACCGGTGCCCGGCGGTCCGCCCGACGTGCCGGCCCGGTCGCCACGCCGGTGTGCCCTCCCGACGCGCCGGCCCGTCCGACGCGCCAGCCCGCCCGGCCCGCCGGCCCGCCGGCCCGACGGCAACTCCCCCTCACGAGGTGGCCATGCGACGCATCCGGATCGGCATCGACACCGGTGGCACCTTCACCGACGTCGTCGCCTTCGATGAGGCCTCCGGCCGGCTGACGACCACCAAGACCCCGTCCACGCCGGGCGACCCCTCGGTCGGCTTCATGGCAGGCATCGACAAGGTCCTCGGGATCGTCGCGTCCACCCAGCCCGCCGAGCCCATCTCGGGGGCCGACGTCGCGGCCGTCAGCCACGGCACCACCGTCGCGACCAACGCCCTGCTCGAGGACGAGATCCCGCGCATGGGGCTGATCACCACCGCCGGGTACCGCTACGTGCTCGAGATCGCCCGCCAGTCCGTGCCCGACGGCTACGGCAACAGCTACTTCTGGGTCAAGCCCGACCGCATCGTGCCCGTCGACCTGGTCAAGGAGGTCGAGGGGCGCCTGGACGTGACCGGCGCGGAGGTCCGCCCCTTCGACGAGGCCCAGGCCGTCGCCACCGCCCGGTGGTTCCGCGAACGTGGCGTCGACACGATCGGCGTGTGCTTGCTGCACAGCTACGCCAACGATGTGCACGAGCGTGTGATGCTCGAGGTGCTCCAGCGGGAGCACCCCGACGCGGTGGTCTCGATCTCCAGCCAGGTGCTGCGCGAGTACCGCGAGTACGAGCGGACCGTCACCACCCTGGTCGATGCCGCCGTCAAGCCCAAGGTGACGCGCTACATCCGGGGCATCTCCGAGCGGCTCCACGCCTACACGCGCGCCGGCGAGGACACCGCGGCTGACATCCCCTTCTACGTGATGAAGTCCAACGGTGGCGTGCTCTCCGCTGCGGAGGTCGTCCACCAGCCGATCACCACCGTGCTCTCCGGGCCCGCCGCCGGCGCGCTCGGAGCCGCGCTGGTCGCCGGCCAGGCCGGCTTCGACCGGGTCCTGACCCTGGACGGGGGCGGCACCTCCACGGACGTCTCGGTCGCGCTGGACGGCGAGCCCACGTTGACCACCGAGGGCTCGGTCGGCCGCTTCCCGTCCAAGATCCCGATGATCGACGTGGTCACCGTCGGCGCCGGCGGCGGCTCGATCGCGTGGATCAGCCCTGAAGGCAACCTCAAGGTCGGCCCTCGCTCGGCCGGCGCCGACCCCGGCCCACTCTGCTACGCGCAGGGCGGCACCGAGCCCACCGTCACCGACGCCCACGTCTTCCTCGGTCGCATCCCGCCCCACCTGCTCGGCGGCGAGATCCCCCTGGACGTCGAGGCAGCACGTGCCGGCATCGAGCGCCTCGCGGCCGACCTCGGCCTCGAACCACACGACGCCGCCCGCGGGATCCTGGAGATCTCGGCCTGGAACCAGGCCAACGCGATCCGCCAGGTCACCGTCAAGCGCGGGCTCGATGTCCGCCGGTTCGCGATGGCGGCCTTCGGTGGCTCGGGCCCGCTGCTGATCTGCCGGCTCATCGACATCCTCGACGTCCACGCCGTGGTCGTGCCCTCGAACCCGGGCAACCTCTCCGCGTTCGGGCTGCTCACCGTCGACGTCAAGAACGACTACGTGCAGACCCACGTCGTCAGGGACGGCGAGGTGGACCGCGACGAGCTCGCCGCCGTGTACGCGACCCTGGAGGCCAAGGCCGCCGACGCGCTCGACCGCGAGGGCTTCGACCGGGACGATCACGGGTTCGCGCGCACCGCCGACCTGCGCTACGACGGCCAGGCCTTCGAGGTCCGCGTGCCAGCACCCGCCGGACCGGTCGACGCCGCCTTCCAACGGGCCGTGGTCGAGACCTTCCACGACGAGCACGAGCGCCTCTACGGCTACTGCTACCGCGACGACGCCTCCCGTGGCGGGCACGAGCACCCGGTCGAGTGGGTCAACCTCCGGGTCAGCGGCATCGGCCCGATCCGGCGGCCACAGCTGCAGGGCCTCGACCGTGGCGACGGCGACCCGGCCGCGGCCCGCTCGGGGACCCGCCAGGTCGCCTTCGACGGCGACCCCGTCGAGACGCCGATCTACACCCGCGAGCTCCTCCGCGACGGTGACGCCATCACGGGGCCGGCGATCGTCGAGGAGTTCGGCTCGACGATCCCGATCCACCCTGGCTTCGTCGCCAGGACCGACGAGCTCGCCAACCTCGTCGTCACCCACGCCGACGACGAGGCAGCGACCGCCGGCCGTGCCACGGACGCGGTGGCCGATCCCGTCGGGGCCGCGGTGCGGGCTGCCTCGACGTCCACTGCCTCGCCGTCCACTGCCTCGCCGTCCACTGCCTCGACGTCCACTGCCTCGCCGTCCTCGGAGGTGTCGCGATGACGACCGTG
>CAYVJT010000012.1:0-5452 GCA_964451855.1 uncultured Actinomycetota bacterium | reverse complement strand
CTGCCTCGACGTCCACTGCCTCGCCGTCCTCGGAGGTGTCGCGATGACGACCGTGCCCACGCTCACCGACCGCACCGACAAGGCGATCGACCCGATCGTGCTGGAGATCGTGCAGGGCACGCTCGGCTCGATCGAGAAGGAGGTCGAGGACGCGATCGGGCGCACGTCGCGCTCGCCGATGATCCGCGACGCCCACGACTACCGGGCGGGGATCTACGACCGGTTGATGCGCAAGCTCACCGGGCGGTCGTACTCGGCCCTGGTGCAGCCGGTGGTCCGCGACTTCCCGCTGGAGACGATGCGCCCCGGCGACGTGTTCTTCCACAACGACGTCTACCTGTCCGAGGGCGGGATCGGCCACCTGCCCGACCTGTGCGTCACCGTGCCGGTGTTCGGCCCGAAGCGGGGGGCGGCGCCGGCAGGGGACGGCGGCTACGAGGAGCACGACCTCGAGGTGGTCGCGTTCGTCCAGGCCTTCGGCCACCACGACGACATCGGCGGGTGCGTGCCCGGCTCGATGCCCTCCGGCGCGACCAGCGTCTACGAGGAGGGCCTGATGGTCCCACCGATCCGGCTGTGGGACCAGGGCGTACCCAACCAGGCGGCGATCCGGATCATGACCCGCAACTCGCGGATGCCGGAGTCCCTGGCGGGCGACCTCGATGCGGAGTGTTCGGCGTGCCTGATGGGGGCGCGGCGGGTCAGCGAGCTGTTCGCCCGCTACGGACGTGACGTGGTGGAGGCCTGCTTCGACGCGGTGATCGCCAACAACACCGCGACCTTCCGCCGCGAGATCCTGGCCAAGATCCCCGATGGCACCTACGTCTGGGAGGACTACGCGGAGCACGACGGTGTCGACGAGCCCAGGCTGCATCGCCAGCGCATCACCTTGACCAAGACCTCGGGTGAGGCCGGCCCGGAGGGCGCCGACGCCAAGCTGACGATCGACTTCACCGGCACCTCGCCGCAGGCCAAGGGGCCGATCAACCACTGCGGCGACCAGGCCGACGGCAACTTCCTGAAGAAGTGGTTGGGACCGATCCTGCGCAACCTCGCGGACTCGCCTGAGCGGATGGCGGAGCTGGACGTCAACGAGGGGATCGTCGAACTGATCGACATGCGCTTCCCCGAGAAGGGCACGCTGCTCACACCGATCTTCCCCGCGCCGACCAACGCGCGGACCTTCGTGATCCTCCGGTTGCTGGGGGTGCTGGCTGGCGTGCTCGCGAAGGCGGTGGACGGGCGCATGCCGGCCGATCAGGAGACGATCCGCTACACCGGTGTGTACGGCAAGCGGGCCGACGGCAGCTCGTACCTGATGCGGGAGGTGCTCGGAGGCGGGTCGGGTGGCCGCTACTACGCCGACGGTGAGGACACGATCCACGTCGTGCCGGACTCGCGCAACCTGCCCACCGAGTTCACCGAGTCGCGCTTCCCCTTCCGGGTGGAGCGGCTCGGGCTCGCACGGGACTCCGGAGGAGCCGGTCGGTACCGCGGCGGGCTCGGCTACGACAAGCACATCCGCATGCTCGAGGACGCCTACTTCATGTGCATCGCGGACCGCTCGATCCTGTCCTGCTGGGGGGTCAAGGGCGGCAAGGCCGGTGCCCCGTTCCAGGTCACGATCGATCCGGGCGGGCCGAACGAGCGTGAGATGGACGGGCTGGTCGACGATGAGCCGGTACGCGCCGGCGAGGTGATCCGCATCCGCACCACGGGTGGGGGAGGTTGGGGGGACCCGCTGGAACGCGACCTCGACCTGGTCCGCCGGGACGTGCTGTGGGGCAAGGTCTCCCGCGAGGCAGCGGAGCGCGACTACGGGGTGATCGTCGTCGGCGACGACGAGGCACCCGAGGTCGACGAGGCCGGCACCTCGCAACTGCGCACCCGACTGCGCGAACAGCGCGGAGCCCCGGCGTTCTTCGACCGCGGTCCGGGGTACGCGCGGCTCGACCCGGACGGGCGCAGCTTCCCGGAGGTCGACGTCGTCTGATGACGTTCGTCGGGCGAGGGGGGCATACTGGTCGCATGCGCCGACGACGCTCAGAAGATCCGCTGGTCGAGGCCGCCCGCCGCGCCGGGGTCGACGATCCTCGCATCCTCGATGCGGTGGCTGCGGTGCCGCGGGAACGTTTCGTCCCTCCGGAGAGCCGCAGGGAAGCGATCCACGATCGTCCGGTGCCCATCGGGCTGGGACAGACCACCTCGCAGCCGTCGCTGATCGCCGCCATGCTCCACGCGCTGGAGCTCACCAGCGATGACAAGGTGCTCGAGATCGGCGCGGGCTACGGCTACCAGACTGCCCTGCTCGCGCACCTCGTCGCCGAGGTCCACGCGATCGAACGGCACGAGGAGCTCGCCGTCCAGGCGAGGAGGAACCTCGCCGCGTGCGGGCTGGAGCACGTGAACGTCGTCGTGGGTGACGGCACCCGCGGCCTGCCCGAACATGCGCCCTTCGACGCGATGGTGATCGCGGCGGCGGCGGCGCACGTGCCGTCCGTGCTCGGTGAGCAGCTGGTCGAAGGCGGTCGGCTCATCGCTCCCGTCGGGTCGTCCGGGCACCAGGAGACCGTCCTGTACCGGGCGCAGGCCGGACAGCTGGTGCCGGTGCGGCAGCTGATGGGTGTGCGGTTCGTCCCCCTCGTGCGCGACGACGAGCAGCGGGACTGAGCGATCGCACCGAGCGCCATGCGGCCGGGACCGCGCGGCAGCTACCCGCCCGGCGTCGCCGCCCTTTACACGGCTCGGTGCGATGCTCAGAGTGGAGGGGTCATCTACGGGGAGGGAGACGACGATGGCAGAGACACGAACTGCGACCACCTCGATCACTGCGATCCACCAGCAGATGCACGACGCCTTCAACCGGCGGGACTGGGACGCCCTCCGAGGCCGTATCGCCCAGGACGCCGTCTACACCGACCACGCTCGCGGCGAGACCGCGACCGACCCTGACGCGATCGTGGACATGTACCGCCTCTGGGACGACGCCTTCGGGGACGGCGAGATCGAGGACGTCGTCTTCCATCAGGCAGGCAACGTCTCGGTGAGCCAGTTCGTCGGACGGGGGACGCAGGACGGCCAGCTCGGCCCGTTCCCTCCGTCGGGGACCTACGCGGAGACGACGTTCTGCGAGGTCCTCCGCTTCGATGACGACGGTGCTCTCGTCGGCGGCGACATGTTCTACGACCAGCTCTCGATGCTGATGCAGCTGGGGCACATCCCGACCGCGGAGACGTAGTCGCCGAGCCGGCCCGAGCCCGCGCCGACGGGACGCGGGTTCGGGCCGGCGTGCCGAGGCGGTCGGTGTGCACGCGCAGCAGCTGCGTCCCGACGTTGCAGCGACCGGCTCAGCCGGGATGCGAGCACACCCGTCCCTTCCGTACCGTGGCACCCGATCGGCTGTGGCACGTGAACGTGGAGGGTCGAGGATGCGCGTACCTCGACGTCGCCGACTGCTGTTGACCTGTTCCGGTGAGCTGCACCTGAAGAGCCGCCGCACCCGCCGCAAGGTGGAGCGGGTCCTGAGGCAGAACCTGCAGGGGGCGCTCGACCGTGACGTCCCGGAGGCCCGTGTGGCCACGGAGGGGGAGCGGTTGCTGATCGAGCACGGTGCGTCTGGGCACGACCGTGACCGCGAGCTCGAGCGGGCCGCCGAGGTAGCGACCCGTGTCTTCGGCGTGCAGCGCGCCGACCTCGGCGCGGAACTGCCGGCCGACGACCTCGACGCCCTCGCTGAGGGGGCCGCTGAGCTGGCGCGGGAGCGCGTCGCTGGGCGGACGTTCGCGGTCCTCGTGAACCGACGCGGCAGCCACGGGTGGCGTTCCCCGGACGCGGCCCGCCGCATCGGCAGCGAGCTCGTCGACGTGTCGGCCGGAGTGGACCTCGACCACCCTGAGGCCGAGGTACGCGTGGAGGTCTACGGCGAGGTGGCCTACCTCGTCGAGCGCCGCTGGGCGGGCGCAGGGGGCGCTCCGCTCGGGACCCAGGAGCCTGTGCTCGCGCTGTTCTCCGGCGGGTTCGACTCTCCGGTGGCGTCCTGGATGATGATGCGACGGGGCAGCCCGGCCCAGCTCGTCCACTTCCAGCTCGACTGCGCCTCCAGCGACCACGCGATCGCGACCGCGCACGACCTCGCCCGACGCTGGGCACCGGGAGCCCCTTCGCCGCTGTGGAAGGTCGACTTCCAGGGGGTCAAGGATGCGCTCATGGAGCTGACGCCCCCGCGCCTGCGCCAGGTGGTCCTCAAGCAGCTGATGTACACCGCGGCGGACCGCTTGGCCGATCGCCTGGGGATCGCCGCCCTCGTCACCGGGGAGAGCGTCGGTCAGGTGTCGAGCCAGACGCTGCGCTCCCTCGTAGAGATCGAGGCGATGGTGGACCGTCCCGTGCTGCGGCCGCTGGCGGGCCACACCAAGGACGAGATCATCGACCGGGCACGTGACATCGGCACGGCCTCGCTGTCGGCCCGCGCCCGCGAGGTGTGTGACCTCGCGGATGGCCCCGTCGCCGTCGCTCCGCAGCAGGCCTCGCTCGACCAGGCCCGCTCTGATCTGCCGACGGACCTGATCCCCGCTGCGCTCTCGACGCTGGAGCTGATCCGGCTCGACCGCTGGCAGGTGGGGCAGCCGGGCACCATGGTCGGTACCGACGGATCGCCGGACGGGGAGCCGGGGTCATGGCACGTACGCTCACGCGATGCACCCTCTCCGCCGGTTCCGTGAACGACTGGTGCTCGGACCCATCGTCCGTTACCTCGATGGCGATGAGCAGATCGTCGCGTGGAGCCACGCGAACGTGCCGGGGGTACGTTCCCCGGCCGTCCTGGCCGTGACCACACACCACTGCACGGTGCACGTCGCGAGCTCCCGTATCCCCGACATCTCGACCCCCTTGTCGAAGCTGTCCGGCTTCAAGCTCAACCGACGCAACGCGGAGGTCGTCCGGGTGCGCCTGGTGGGTGAGGAGCACGAGGTCGATGTGGAGCTGTCGCTGACCAGCCGTGTCCGGTCGCGCTCGGTCGGCCGTGTCCTGTCCGCGCTGACCTACCACGAGGTCGCTGCACCCGTCTCCTTCGACCCGGCGCTCACCTCACCGATACCCCCGATGGTTCGCCGTGTGAGGCACCACGCCCGCCGGGTGTGGGTCACCGTGCTCGGCGTGCTCGTCCTGATGGTCAGTGCGGTGTTCGCCTCGCCGTTCGTCCCCGGTCCTGGCGCGTTGACCGCGGTCGCGGGCATCGCGATCCTCGCGCGCGAGTACGAGTGGGCCCGTGACGTGCACGTGTGGGCGGCCAGGCAGGCCGATCGGTTCGTGACCTGGATGCGCGGGCTCGGCAGGCGACGCAGGGACCGCACACGCCCCGCGACCGGCGATGCAGGCGAGGGCCGCGGCGGCTCGGACCGGTCGGGACGGACCCACTGAGCTCGAGCTGAGCTCGAGCGCGGGTGGGCCG
>CAYVJT010000011.1:14611-30172 GCA_964451855.1 uncultured Actinomycetota bacterium | reverse complement strand
CCACCAGCTCACCACCCGTCTTGGGTAACCCGCGGCACCCAAGGCGAAGTTGTGACTCAGCCTCGAGGTTGTGATCCACCCCGCCATCGTGCGCTGCCTCGTGGTCGCCCTCGCCTCGGGGCCCGCTCCGGGGACGGGGCTACCCTTGCCGAGGTGAGAGACCGCCACGCCCGTCACCGCCGTGCCGACAGCGATCCCCGCCGTCGGCCGGTCGATGGCTTCCGCGCGTCGAGCCGCGAGCGCTTCGAACGGCTCGTCGGCAACGCGGTCGACTCGCTGCCGCCGCAGCTGCTCAGCTACCTCGACAACGTGCAGATCACGATCGAGGACGTCCCGCCTCCCGACCCCGTCGGCGAGGGCGAGGAGATCCTGCTCGGGCTCTACGAGGGCGTGCCACGCACGGAGCGGGACTTCGGTGATGGGCTCCTGCCCGACCGCATCACCCTGTACCGGCGTCCGCTCGAAGCACGGGCCCGCAACCACCACGAGCTCGCGGAGGTGGTGCGCGACACCGTCGTCCACGAGATCGCCCACCACTTCGGGATCGACGACGACCACCTCGACGAGCTCGGCTGGGGGTGATCCCGTGCGTGCCCCAGGTCCACGGCAGGACGCGAACCGACCCGACTAGCCGTCGTCCGTGCCCGCCGCGTCGCCGTCGACACCGTCGCCGTCTCCGTCGTCACGATCACCCGCACCGGTCCCTGGCCCATCGCCGGGGAGATCACCGGCGGGTGCACCGTCGTCGTCCTCGGCGGCATCGGTGTCGTCGCCGACGTCGGCCTCTTCGGTCGGCGCATCCTCGGGGGCCTCGGCGCCGCCATCCAGCGGGTCGTCCTCGGGCTCCTCGCCGACCGGCTCCTCCACCGAGGGGCCGGGGTCGGGGGTCTCCGGCTCCTCGTCGGTGATCGGCGGTAGGGGCTGCTCGTCTGCTTCGGGGGCCGGCGGAGGCACCCCGGTGGGGACCGCTTCGCCCACCGCGATGCCGAGGCCCGTGCGCAACCGCTGGACCATGCCGTCAGCGCGGACGACGCGCGCCCCCGCGCTCTGGACCCTCCAGCTGGACGACGGGACGCCGGCCACGGCCACGTGGTGCCGCGGCCCCTCCCCCGCGCCTCCGACACGGCCGACGACCACCTCGCCCTGGTCGACCGACACGAACGCGGTCCAGGCATCGCGCTCCAGCTGCCCATCGGCCACGACGAGCACCCGTCGTCCGCCCGCGGGGACGCTCACCGAGGTCAACTCCTCGCGATGTTCGACGGTCGTGCCGGTGAACAGGCTGACCGTGGCGATGGCCTCCTCGCTCCCCGGGTTGACGAGGTGCAACTGTTCCACGCGCCCGGCGGTGGCCCCACCACTCACGGTCCAGGAGGCGTCGCTGTGTGGCACGCCGAGCTGGACCGAGAACGCCGTCCGATCCACCTCGTCGGCGCTGAGCTCCACCGCGCCGGAGACGACCACCGGCGCGCCGTCCGAGCGGGCGGTGACCGCGACCACCTCGTCGTCCTCGGGGAAGGTCCCGCGCAGGTCGATGCGGCGCAGCTGGCCCGGCTCGACGAGCACCTCGGTCAGGCCGACCGGCAGGTCGCCACCGTCGTCGAGGTGGTACGACAGCTCCACGGGGGCGAGCCGGTCGCCTGGGTTGTAGACCCACAGCCAGCTGCGCGCATCCTCACGGTCGACCACCCACGGCACCGTCCAGACCTCTGCGGGATCGGTCGCCGCGTCCAGGACCGAGACGCCATCGATCCCACCGATCGCGGACCGGACGAGCTGCAGCCCCTGTGCCGCGACACGCCCGGAGGCGACGTCGACGATCGCGGTGAGGTCGTCGCGCTCGGGCAGGAACTCGTTGACGTCGATCTCGAGGGTGCTGCGCGCCTCGACCGAGAGGTTGCGCAGGGCCAGGGGCGCGACCGGGCCGTCCGTGCCGACGAACCGCAACCCGATCGTCGCGTCGCTCGGGAAGGGGTTGGCGATCCGCAGCAACGCCTGCGACCCACCGCTGGTGACCATGCCGGGGATCATCCAGCGTTCACCGAGCGGCTCCACGCAGCCACCCGCGACCAGCCCCGGCGGGAGCTCGTCGTCCTCCAGCAGCCACTCGCGGTGCAGGATCGCCGGGCCACCGCGCCAGGTGGCGCCGACCGCGCCGTCGGCACCTATCGACGGCGACCGCGTGACCGCGGACTCGGGGAACAGCCGGGGGATGGTGGACACCTCCCGCTCCCCCGCTTCGACCACCTCGAGGTCGACCTCCGCGGGCGCGTCTCCGGCGTCCAGCGGACGCGCCGAGGTGGCACGCAACTGCGTGCCGTCACGGCCGTCGCCCACGGGACAGACCCAGCTTCCCGACGCGGGTTGAACCGCGCTGACCGACGGGGCGCTCGGCGGCTCGGGCAACGAACCCGCGGTCCAGGTGAACAGCAGCACGACCGCACCGACGATCGCGACCAGACCGACGCCAAGCCAGGAGGTGCGGCGACTCATCGTGCGACCTCCGGGACCTGGATCGTGCCGGCCTCGCTCGCTTCACGACGGCGCGCGAAGCTCGGCGGTCGCAGCGCCAGGGAGACGGCGAGCAGCACGGCCAGCAGCTGACCGGTGACCGCCACCCGACGTGCGGGCCCGCCGGCGTGCCACACCTCGACGGCGCCGGCCTCCTCGGTCGGCTCGAAGCGGACGGGCAGGCCGTCGAGGCGCTCGAGCGCTCGCCCATCCGCCTGGGCGACCCACTGCTCGTCCTCGGCGTCCGCCACGACCAGCGTCCCGTCGACCCGTGCCTGACCCCGATAGACCGCATCGTCGTCGCGACGTAGCGCGAGAGCATCCGCCCCCTCAGGCAGGCTCCCCCGCTCCGCAAGCCGCGCGGCGGCATCGTCGCCCGGCACGAGGGAGACGGGCGGCATCCACCCGGAGACCTCGAACAGACGGCCGCCGGCGAGCGGGCGGGAAGCCAGCCCCACCTGGGCGCGCAAGGCGTCGTCCAGCGCTTCGCTGGTCGCGCCCGATGGCACCAGCACGAAACGCACGTTCAACGGACCGAGGCGGGCGAGCGCCTCGGGATCACGTCGATCGAGAGCTTCCTCCACGAGCTCCCCGACCGGCTCCAGGACCGACGAGGCGGGGACCCCGTACGCCGCCATCGTCGGGCCGAGACCGTCGACGATCTCCCACTGGACGGCCTCGGGCGTGTCTGCGAGCACGAGGACCCGGAAGGGCTCCTGCGCGGCGGCCGCCCCCACGAAGGCGGGCAGCGGTGGGTCATCGATGGCGTAGGCCTCCCACGGGCCACGCACCAGGTCCGCGGCGACGACCGCGAGGCTGGCAGCAACGCCGACCGCGGTGGTCGCGGCGGCCACCTGACGCCACCCGAAGCCGTAGCGGGACAAGGAGGCCTCGGCGCTCGCGAACGCCAGGGCGAACAGCCCGGCGAACGCCGCCGCCGTCAGCAGCAGCGGAAGCCCCGGCCACGCGATCTCGCCGGTGCGCCCGAGCCACCAGGCACCCAGCGCGCCGGACAGGGCGGCGGTCCAGAGCACCGCGACGAACCCGGGCGTGCGCGTCGCGCCGAGCACCAGGCCGAGCAGGCCTGCCAGGAGGAACCCGACACCCGCGAGGATGCCCGGGAAGCCCACCATCTCGGGACTCAGGAGCAGCCACCGCCACGCCTCACCGCCGACGACCTCGCCGCTGCTCCCGAGCAGGGGGCCGTCGGGGTCGAGCAGGTGCCTGCTCCAGGGCAGCAGGAGCACGACCGGCCCGGCCGTGGCAACCACGATGCGGATCGCGAGGTTCCACTGCCACGCGGAGGCCGGACCGACGAGCAGTGCCCCGATGATCATCAAGGTGCCCACGACGAGCAACGTCGGCAGCACGAGCGGCTCGAAGGCGCCCGCGACGGCACCGAGGATCGCGACCGCCGACACCGCCCGCCAGGCACGCTCCGGCGAGCTGCGGGGTCGGGCCAGGCTGATCATGGCCGCGACGATCCCCGGCAGCAGGGCGAAGACGACGAGTGGGCCGACGCGCCCGGTCGACAGCGCAGCCAACGCGGGTGGGGAGAGCACGTACGCGGTCGCTGCCACGACCCGAGGCACCCGCCGCCGCGAGTAGATCTGCGCGGCTCGTAGGGCAAGGATCCACGCGACGACGAAGCTGCCCAGCAGCAGCACGCGCGGCGCGAGGTAGCTGCTCCCACCGACGGCGAGGTGGAGCAACCCGAGCAGGGCCTGTGCGGGGCTCGGGTCGGCGTCCGTCCCGAACGACCCGGCCTGGTGCCAGCCGGCCGCGTAGTCGCTGAGGAAGGCCGCAGGGCTCTCGGGCCAGGGCGCGAGGTGGCCACCGCGGAGCTCGGCACCGGTGAACAACGGCCACGAGCCCACCGCGATCAGCACGAGCAACCCGAGGCTGGCGACGAGGATGGGACGCTCTCGGACGCGGCGGACGACCCGGCGCAGCCGCGGCTCCGGCGCCGTGTCCTCCACGTCGCCAGGGGCGGGCTCAGGGGCGACGACGCCGTGGTCGCCGCCGGCGATCCAACTTGCGATCGCCTCGGCGTAGGCACGGATCCGCGGGGAGACCCGGCCGAACAGGTCGCGCAGCTCGCGATCGGAGCGACGGCGCAGCAGCTGCGCCTGCCGACGGAACCGCCAGGTCTCGCGAAGGTGGAGCAGGTTCCACACCCAGGCCCGGACGGTCTGCCAGGCGTCCGAGACGCGTCGGGTCAACAGGAACCCGAGCACCTTCGCGATGCCGACGACGAGGTAGAGCAGCAGGACGATCGGTAGGCGCGCCCACCCGTGGTTCTTCAGCAGGCTCGCGAGGGTGTTGCGCTCGGCGAAGTAGCGCGGGCCGATGAACCGGGTCTGTCCAAGGCGGACGTACTCCGCCGCGGCGTTGAGGTGGTAGGCCACGGCGTCGGGCACGACCTCGACCTCGTACCCGGCGATCCAGGCCCGCCAGCACAGGTCGAGATCGTCGCGGAACAGGTGGTAGCGGCGATCGAAGCCATCGAGGTACGCGAACGCCTCGCGGCGGATCAGCATCCCCGCGGTCGACAGGTACAGCGAGCGCTGTCGCTGATCACGCTGCCCCTGATCCAGCTCGCTGGGATCCACACCGGAATCCGCACGCCCGGTGAGGTCGATCGTCCACCCGACGGACTGGAGGTGACCGGGCTCCTCCCAGGAGCGCAGCTTCGGGCCGACGATCGCCAGGCGGGGGTCCTCACGCAACGCCTCGACCAGGGTCTCGAGCGCCGTCGGGTCGGGCGCCAGATCGTCGTGCAACAACCAGAGGAACTCGGCGTCGCCAGCGTCGGCGTCCAGCGCCATCGCCACGGCGGCGCCGAAACCCAGGTCGCGGTCGGCGACGAGGACCCGTTCGTGCCCGAGCCGCTCGGTGAGGATCGACCGTGACCGGTCCGTGCTGGCGTTGTCCACGGCGAGGACGTCGAGGTGCTCGTAGGTCTGGGCCTGCAACGCATCGAGCGCGTCAGGCAACCACGCGTCGCCGTCGTGGGTCACGAGCACCGCGAGGACGCGGGGCGCAGCACTGACCGGCACGGGGGGCTGGCTCCTGACCTCGAGGACGACGCGACTTCCGGGACGCGGTGCGGGGAGAGACCGCACCAGGCAGGCGAGGGATCCACCGACGAGGACCCATGCTGAAGCGAGCCTGGACGCTACCACAGGCCGAACCGCCCCCCGGACGCCGCGACCCCGAAGGACGGTGACCGACGCAACCGGCCGTGGGGACGCGCGTGGCGCGCTCGGACGCCCCGTGCCCCCGGCGCTCAGGGGTCGCGCACGACCTCGGCGCTCAGGCGCTCAGGCGCTTCGCCCGTCGCCGCTCCCGCTCGGACAACCCGCCCCAGATACCGAACCGCTCCTCGTTCGACAGGGCGTAATCGAGGCAGTCGTTACGGACCGGACAGGCCGCGCAGATCCGCTTCGCTTCGCGCGTCGATCCGCCCTTCTCGGGGAAGAACGCTTCAGGGTCGGCATCGAGGCACCGGGCCTCGAGCATCCAGGCCCGGTCGTCCGCATCGAAGGCGAGCTTTGCCGTCAACTCGGCGATCGCCCCCACCGCTGCTCCTGACCTCGACATCCGTGGAACTACACGGACGTCATTCTGGACCACGGAGCGCGTTCGGTCAAGCGGAAGAGCACAACCCGTGGTGCAGGGGTCGCCGGCTGGGACACGACCGGTGGGGGCAGCGACGAGCGACCGGCCTCCCCGTCGGTGAGCGGGGAGGCCGGTCGGTGGCCCCGGAGCAGCGTCGTCGTGGCGGGAAGGGCGACGCGCTCAGACGAGGCCTTCCAGGGCGGTCCGCAGTCGCAGGAGACCATCACGCAGTCGGGACTTGGCGGTGCCTTCCGGGATGCCGAGGATGCGGGCGACGTCGCGGTAGGTGTGGCCCGCGAAGTACGCCAGCTCCACCGCCTCGCGCTGACGGTCGGTCAACGCGGCGAGTGCCTGGCGCACCTGCCAGTGGTCCAGCCGCACCTGCACCTCGTCGGCAACGGCGTCGAAGGCGTGACCATCGTCACGACGTGAGACCCGATCGTCGCGGTCGCGGCTGGCCTGTTCGCTGCGGACCCGATCGACCGCGCGGCGGTGCGCCAGGGTGGTGATCCACCCTCGTGCGCTACCCCGGGTCGGGTCGAAGTGCGCGGCCTTGCGCCACACCTCCACCAGCACCTCCTGCAGCACCTCCTCGGCGAGGGAGCGATCGCGGACCACACGGACCGCCACGCCGAGCACCTGGGGCGCGACCCGGTCGTAGAGCTCGGCGAAGGCGTCCCGGTCACCGCGACCGACAGCCACCAGGAGCTCCTCGCCGGTGCGCTCCACCGTCGGGGCCAGCCGCAGACGCGGCTGGGTCGTCGTCGCCTCTGGGGCGGTCACGCTGGCTACTGCTGCCATCCTCGACTCCGTCGCTCGGTCGCCGTATCGTGACAGCTTGTTCAGGTTCTGTCAAGCTCTGTGTTCAGATTATGCGCGACCGCGGGCCGATGGGTGGTCCCGCGCCTCCGGCGGCGACCGCCCGCGTCACCCACCGTCCCGCAGCCGTCATGTCCGTTCGACCGGTTCCATCGCACCGCACGAGGGGGGAGGATCGCCGCCAACCGATGACGCGAGGTGATGCGTGCAACCCCTGCCGTTCGAACTCCCCGAGCCCCTCGTGGGTCTGCCCACCGAGGTGGTCGTCGTGAGCGCCGCGGTGGTCGTGCTGGCGATCGTCCTGACGTTCGCGGTGGTCCGGATCCGCCGGCGCCAGCGCCACGCCGCGCTGGAGGAGCGGTTCGCTGGCGAGTACGAGCGGACCGTGATCAGCTCCGGTTCACGCCGCCGGGCGGAGGCCGAGCTGCGGCGCCGGATCGAGCTGCGCCGCACCTACACGGTCAACCCCCTGGGGCCCGGTGACCGCGCCACCTTCCGAACACGGGTCAAGGACCTCGAGTCGGGCTTCGTCGACGGCCCGGAGACCGCGGCCGCCGCGGCCCTCGATCTCATCGTCGAGATCGCGACCACCCGTGGCTACCCGGACACCGAGGTCGAACGCTGCCTCGACGACCTCAGCGTCGACCACCCACAGTTCGTCGCGGACCTCCGGCGCGAACTCGACAGCGGCGGCTCGACGTCAGCGACCGAACGCCACCGCCGCGTGGTCGTACGCGCCCGGGTCCTGATCGAGCGGTTGCTCAGCGACGGCGAGGCAGGGGACGAGCCGGCCTCCTGGAGCCTGATCCGGGAGATCCTCGACGACCGGCGGTTCCACGTGGTCTTCCAGCCGATCCACTCGCTGGACGACGGGCGGACCTACGCGCTGGAGGCGCTCACACGGTTCGACGATCGACCCCACCGACCCCCACACGTGTGGTTCCAGCAGGCCGCCGCCGTCGGCCTGGGCGCCGACCTCGAGCTCGCAGCGATCCGGATGGCCCTGGAGGACGCCGCCAGCGTTCCCGACGACATCGCGATCAGCGTCAACGTCGCCCCGGCGACCATCAACGACGAGCGGCTCCAGGACGTGCTCGACCGGTACCCGCACAAGACGGTGATCCTGGAGGTCACCGAGCACGCCATCGTCGAGGACTACGAGTCGATCATGGTCTCGCTCCAGCGGCTGCGGAGCCCGCGGGTACGCCTCGCCGTCGACGACACCGGAGCCGGGGTCTCCAGCCTGCGCCACATCATCGAGCTGACCCCCGACGTCATCAAGCTCGACCGCAGCCTCACCCAGGACGTGCTCGCCGACCCGGTCCGCCAGGCCCTGGCGTCTAGCCTCGTCCACTTCGCACACCGGATCGATGCGCAGCTGATCGCCGAGAAGGTCGAGACCTCGTCCGACCTGGCGGGATGGCAGGACCTCGGCGCCCATGCCGCCCAGGGCAACCTGCTCTCGCCTCCCAGCTCGCTACCGGCACCGACGACCTGCGAGAAGGTCATCCCCCGCCCCCGCGCCTTCGGGGCCACGCCCACGCACGATGAGCCCCGACACGTTGAGCCCCGACGAGCTGAGGTCGGGGGCGAGGCGGCAACCGAGCGGAGCGTGCGCCACACGCCCTGACGACCCCGGCCGTCACGGTCTCCCGGTTGGGCTCCCGCCGGCAGCGTCCCCGGCCCTACGCTGCCCCGACCCGACCGGGAGACAGGCGTGTACACGGTCCTTTCAGGAGGCGTGGGTGCAGCCCGGTTCCTGCGTGGGCTGACCGCGATCGTTCCACCTGACGAGGTCGCAGCCATCGTCAACGTCGGTGACGACCTGACGCGGTTCGGCCTGCGGATCTGCCCCGACCTCGACTCCATCACCTACTGGCTCGGTGGGGTGGTCCACCCCGAGCAGCAGTGGGGGCGTGCAGACGAACGCTTCACCGTCGCCGAGGAGCTCGCCCGCTTCGGCCACGAACCCTGGTTCACCCTCGGCGACCGCGATCTCGCGGTGCACCTGCACCGCTCGTCCCGTCTGGCGGAAGGGGTCCCGCTCTCCGTGGTCACCGAGGAGATCACCCGGGGTTTCGGCGTCGATCTCCGTCTCATCCCCGCGACCGATGACCCGGTCACCACCCACATCACCACGACGGACGGGCGCGACCTGCACTTCCAGGAGTACTGGGTCCGCGAGCGCGCTGCCCCCGAGGTCGCGTCGGTCCGGCTCGTCGGTGCCGAGCTCGCCCGCCCCGCCCCAGGCGTCGTCGAGGCCCTCCTGGACGCGGACGCGGTCCTGATCGCCCCGTCGAACCCGGTGGTCTCGATCGACACGATCCTCGCGATCCCCGGCATCCGCGAGACGCTCGCTGCCACGGCTGCTCCCGTGGTCGGGGTCTCCCCGATCGTCGGCGGCCAGGTCGTCCGCGGCATGGCGCACCGGCTGCTGCCGGCCGTCGGTGCCGAGGTGTCCGCCGCAGGGGTCGCCGCCCACTACGGCGACCTGCTCGACGGCTGGGTGATCGACGAGCGCGACGCTGACCTGCGCGACCGCATCCAGGTGGACGGCATCACCTGCGTGGCCACGGACACGATGATGGACGACGTCGAGGTTGCGGGCGCGTTGGCGCGCACCTGCCTTGACCTCGCCGCACGGATCGAGGGGACGCCATGACCACGCGCCTCGAGGTGGTGGCGCTCCCGTCCGAGCACCACTTCGGTCCCGGTAGCGACCTCGCGGACGAGCTGCTGCACGCAGCCGACACCGCCGGCGTCACCCTGACCGACGGGGACGTGGTCTGTGTCGCGTCGAAGGTCGTCAGCCTGGTGGAAGGACAGCGGGTCCCCCTCCCGGAGACCGATGACCCGCGCGATGCTCGCCGCCAGATCGCCCGTGAGCACGCAGCCGACATCGTCGCGGACAGCACCGGGGTGCTCGTCACCCGCACCCACCACGGCTTCGTCGCGGCCAACGGTGGGGTCGATGCCTCGAACCTCGCCGACGGCGAGGCCCTGCTGCTCCCCCAGGATCCCGATGCCTCCGCGGCCCGACTCCGCGATGAGGTCGCTCGCCGGATCAGCACCCGGATCGGGATCATCATCACCGACACCTTCGGCCGTCCGTGGCGGCTCGGCCAGACCGATGTGGCGCTGGGCGTGGCCGGGACCGCGGCGATCCGGGACGAGCGTGGCCGCCGCGATCTCCACGGCCGACCGCTGGAGGTGACCGAGGCCGCGGTGGCCGACGAGGTGGCCGCGGCGGCCGATCTGGTCCGGACCAAGGCCAGCGGCACGCCCTTCGTCCTCCTGCGGGGACTCCCACCGGGTGAGGCGGGTACCGGAGCGGACCTGGTCCGGGCGCTCGACGAGGACCTGTTCCCCGCCGGTGGACCCACCGCCGCGGAGCGGGCCATCGCTGGGCGGCGGACGATCCGTCGGTTCGAGCCCGACCGTCCGGTGCCCGACGAGGTGCTCGCACGCGCTGCCGCTGCCGCGACGACAGCGCCCGCTCCCCACCACACCCGGCCGTGGCGGTTCCTCCGGCTCCTCCCCGACACGCGGTCACGGCTGCTGGATGCGATGGCGCAGCGGTGGCATGCCGATCTCAGCGGTGACGGTGCGTCCCCGGACCTCATCGCCCGGCGGATAGCGGCATCAGACCGGATCCTGCGGGCAGCACCGGAGCTCCTCGTCCCCTTCGTGACCCTCGAGGGCGCCCACGACTATCCCGACGAGCGACGTACCACCGCCGAACGGGACATGTTCCTGCTCAGCGGCGGCGCGGCGCTCGGCAACCTCCAGGTCGTGCTCGCAGCGAACGGGCTGGGGGCCGCCTGGATCTCCTCCACGCTGTTCTGTGCGCCGACGGTCCGCGAGACCCTCGATCTCGATCCGTCGTGGCAGCCACTCGGGATGATCGCGATCGGCTGGCCCGCGGAACGGCCGGCCCCGCGCGAGGCCGGCGCGGTCGACGACCTCCTCCTCGAGCGTTGAGACGCCCCACCCGGCGAGCGTGACGCCGCCGTTCTCGAAGCGAGGGGTGGCGACGGCCCCGAACACCGACCGACGCACGGCCCGAGGCACGGCACGCTGCTGATGGCTGAGGTGACGGTGGGTACCCTCGTCTCGTCGCGGGCGAGGGCTGTCGTGCCTGAGGTGTTCCCGCAGGACCAGATCCCCTCTCGAAGCCGAGGTTGACCCGTGGCCGAGCGCGAGCGGCTGACGAACAAGGAACGCCGGGCGTTGGCCCGCGAGGAACGGCGCCGCAAGGAAGCCGAGGCGGCGGCCAAGCGCAAGCGTGGCCAACTCCGCAACGGGCTGATCACCTTCGTGGTCGTCGGCGTCATCGCTGCCGTGGTCATCCAGGCCTTCCGGGGCGGCCCGGCGACGCTCGAGGACGGGATCCTCATCTCGGCCGCGGAGGCCGACGCGGCCTTCGATGCCGCCGGGTGCGAGGTGCTGGCCGACCGCGAGCCGCTGCCGGACCGCTCCCACTTCGACGCGAACCAGCAGCCCAACCTCGACACGATCTACACCGACGTGCGTCCCACCCACTCGGGACCGCACACCGCCGGGACCCATCCGGTGACCGCTGCTGCCAGCAGCCAGATCAGCGAGGCGGCCACGACCCACAACCTGGAGCACGGCACGATCATCGCCTGGTGGGACCCCGACCAGGTCGACCGATCCACCGCCTCCGACATCGGCAGCTGGGCAGAGACCCTCAACGCGAACGGCTTCCGCAGCGACCGCGGCGGGGTCGGCATCATGTCCGCACCGTACGAGGACCCGGGGATCAGCTCCGGCAAGGCCGTCGCGCTGCGTGCCTGGGGCACGGCCTGGGACTGCGACGAGTGGGACGAGACCGTCGCGCACGCCTTCGTGATCGAGAACTTCGGCACCCGCGGCATCGGGCCGGAGCGCACGCTCGCTGGCTACCCCGAAGGCGTGCTCGCCTACGAGGACCGCGACGTCGACGAGACACCGGAGGGTGACGCGCCCACCACCGACATGGGCGACCCCGACGACCTGAGCGACGAGGAACTCGAGGAGCTCGAGGACGAGGACGGCGGCAACGACGGCGGTGCGGGCGACCCGGACTACTGATCCGGACCACCGGGCGTTCGAGGGGGTCGCGCGCCGGGATGGTCAGCGGGCGACGCCGGGGGCTCGGCCCGTGACCCGCCGCCACCACGTGCCGACCCACGCACCGAACCGGAAGGGTTCGACCCACGCCCGGACCACCGCAGCCGGGTCGCGCCGGGCACGCTCGAGCAGCTCGCGCCTGCGGAGGCGTGCACGACGCAGCAGGCGCAGTCGCCCGAAGGCGTGTGGCACGGCCCGCGGGGTGGACACCACCAGCTCGAGGGTCTTGAGCACGGTCGTGAGCAGGACCAGCGGCGAGGCACGGATGAACGACCCACGATCGTCGCAGGTCGCGATCACGAGCAGCCGGTTCGCCCAGTTGAGTGCCTCGACCCTCGGCGAGCGACGGGGTCCGGTACCTCCCCGCTGATGGCGCGCGACGGCGCGCGGCTCGTACCAGGCATCCCAGCCCAGCAGGCGTGCCCGCCAGTCGAGCTCGACGTCCTCGAAGAACGCGAACAGGTCCTCCGTCAGGACCTCACCGCCCGACCAGCGTCGAGCCGTGGCCGCGGCCGAGGCTGCCCGGAACCCGCCCCGCTCCGAGGACCGCCAGGCCACATCGTCGAGCATCTCCCGTCGGTGGACCACCAGGGCCCCCGACGCGCCGAACACCGGCCCCGCGACGTCGTAGCGCCCCTCGTCGAGCTCGCCCTCTCCTCGGTTGTGCACGAGCCGTGCGGTGGTCAGCACGTGCCCGGCGCTGTCGAGCACATCACCTCCCTCCGGGGTGCGGACGGTGCGGAGCAGCTTCGGGGCGACCGTGCCACGGCGGTCACCCGCGAGGAGCGCCTCGAGGGCCCGCGGGATCAGCTCCGGTTCCGGAACGACGTCCACGTTCGAGAACACCACCACCGGCGCGTCCACCACCGCAAGCGCGTCGTTGATCGCCCCCGAGAACCCGCGGTTGGTCTCCTGGCGGATGACCCTGACGGTGTGCCGATGGTCGTTGGACGCGACGGCCTCCAACAGAGCACCCGACCCATCGGTGCTGGCGTTGTCCACCACGATGATCTCGAGGTCGTCGTGGTCCTGCGCGTCGAACGCGGCGAGGCAGGCCTCGAGCAGCTCCGCGGTGTTCCAGTTCACGACGATGACCGCCACCTTCACGGCGGTCACCCCGAGCGACGGCGACGGGAGCGTTCCTCGACGCCGTGATGCAGCTCGGGCACGTCGGCGAGGTCGAGGTCGACGACCGCGGCCACCGGCCCCTCGACGACGTTCACGGAGGCACCCAGGTCGATGCCGCTGCCAGCCCCCTCTGCCACCATGACCTGCATCGACGCGGCAGCTGGGGCGAGCGCCCAGATGGTCTCGCCGTCGGGTCCGGCGACGACTGCGGTGACCTGGTAGTCGCCGGCTCGACGCGGAGCGACGAAGCTCACCTCGACGGTCGCCGTCCCGCCCTCGGGGAGCGGTCCGACGCCGACCCCCTCGCTCGTGCTGAGGTAGCGGTAGAAGGGCACACCGTGGCCGTCTGCGACGTGGATGCCGACGCTGCAGGCTTGGAAGGCCCTGGTGGCAGCGATCCGCATGCGCAGGCACACCGGACCGGCGGTGGGTACCTCGATGGTCGGGACACCCTGCCCGTCGAGCAGCGACACGTCCTCGATCGAGACGGGCGGGTCGTGGGTGGGGCCGACCTCGGCGGCACCCGCGACCGAGGTGCGGGCGATGCGCCGCCGGTAGTGGTCGATGCCCTCCTCGACGGGGCCGTCGAAGACGAGCCGTCCGTTGGCGAGCACGACCGTGCGATCGCACATCTCCTGCACGGCGTCGAGGTCGTGGCTGACGAGCAGGATCGTCTTCCCCTCGCGGTGGAAGCGCTGCATCCGCTCGAGCGAGCGAGCCTGGAACTCGGCGTCCCCGACGGCGAGCACCTCGTCGACGAGCAGGATGTCGGGGTCGACGGTCACCGCGATCGCGAAGCCCAGCCGGACGTACAGCCCGGACGAGTAGGTGCGCACCGCGGTGTCCAGCAGCGGGCGGATCCCGGCGAAGTCGACGATCTGATCGAACCGCTGCTCGATCTCGGATCGTGACAGCCCCAGGATCGCCCCGTTGAGGTAGATGTTCTCCCGGCCGGTCAGGTCGCCGTGGAACCCGGCACCGAGCTCCAACAGGGAGGCGACCCGGCCGTTGGTGACCACGGTGCCGTGGTCCGGTGGGAGGATGCGTGCGAGGAGCCGGAGCAGCGTGGACTTGCCGGACCCGTTGTGCCCGATGATCGCGACCGACTCGCCGTGGTCCACGGTCAGCGAGAGGTTCTCCAACGCGTTGAACTCGGTGTAGGACGAGCGGCGCAGCCGGTAGAGGCGCTCCTTCAGGCCCTGAGGACGCTCGTGGTAGAGCCGGAAACGTTCGGTGAGCCCTTCGACGAGCACGGCCGGCCGGGAGGGATCGACCTCCAGCCCCGTGAGCTGCCCGAGCGAGCGACGGTCCGACACCTCACACCTCCTTGGCGAAGGTGCGGGCCCGGCGGAGGAACACGACGTAACCACCGGCGAACACCACGACCGCGAACAGCGTGGCGACCCCGAAGGTCCCGAGCGGAGGCCAGGTGGGAGCCAGCGAGATGACCGGGTCCGGGCCCTCGGCCGCGACCTCGACGACCCCGTACATCGGGATGCGGAACAGTTCGACGAACCAGGTCATGGGGTTGAGCTTCAGCAACGTCAGCAGGACGTGGTCGGCGCCGAGTTGTGCTCGGACCAGCGCCAGGGGATAGAGCACCGGCGTGGCGTAGAACCAGACCAGGAACATCACCACGAACAGCTCCTGCAGGTCGCGGAACACCACGTTGACCCCGGCGAGCCACATCGCGACCCCGGCCGCGAAGACGGTCAGCAACGCGATCGCCACCACCGTCGCCGGCAGGTGCACGAGCACCCCCCAGCCCCGCGTGGCGATCAGGAAGGGCGAGATGACCAGCAGCGCCAACAGCAGGTGGACCAGCTGGGCCAGGACGTGCGAGAGCGGGAGCACCTCCCGGGGGAAGTACACCTTCTTGACCAGGTCGGCGTTGCCGACGATCGAGTGGATCGCGCCCTGACACGAGTTCTGGAAGAACTGCCACAGCAGGTAGCCAGCGATGAAGAACGCCGCGAACGGGCCACCGACCTCGATCCGCACGACCAGCGTGAAGATGACGGTGAACACGACGGTCATCAACGCCGGCGTGAGCATCGACCACAGGAACCCCAGCGCCGAGTTGCGGTACCGGACCTTCAGCTCCTTGCGGACCAACTGGACGAGCAGCTCACGCGCACGCCAACGTTCGCCCAGGCGTCCCCCGAGCGTACGCAGCGCTCCCGGTGGAGCGGTTCCGTCGGCCACGGACACCTCAGGCCTCCCGTTGCACGTCGACGTCCACGGCCGCGTCGATCCTCGCGAGCTCACACCCGTCCCGCGGACGGCCTACGAGCGTTGTAGCACAGGCCCACGACCGGACCGTCGGCAGCCCGAGCATCGCGCGACCTG
>CAYVJT010000011.1:0-14511 GCA_964451855.1 uncultured Actinomycetota bacterium | reverse complement strand
GGTCGACATCATCGCGCGACCTCAGGTCGACGATCGCCCTCGAGGACGACGTCCCCCGGGCCCAGCTCGAAGCCCGCGCCGATCAGGGCACGCGCCCCGACCCGCGCCCCCTCACCGATCCTGGCCCGCGCCCCGATCACCGCGCCGAGCACCTGGCACCGGCGCTCGACCAGCACCTCGTCGTGCAGGACGGCCCCGCTCACCTCGGCTCGCTCGTGGACCTGGCAGCCCGCACCGAGGACCGCGTAGGGCCCGACGATCGCCTCGTCCGCGATGCGCGTCCCGGGTCCCACCCAGACCGGCTCGCGGACCGTTGCGCTCCCGGCTACCTCGACGTCGACGCCGAGGTGGCGCCGGTCACCGGGTCCGACCGACGGCCACGCCACCTCGCCGTCGAGGACCAGGCGATGGCCATGGAGGTAGCGCTCCGGGGTCCCGAGGTCGGCCCAGACCGCGTCCGACACCATGCCCCCGACCACGGCACCGTCGGCGACGAGCCCCGGGAACACCTCACGCTCGAAGCTGAGCGCGCCCTCAGGGAAGCGGACGAGCGCCTCGGGCTCCAGCACGTAGGTCCCCCCGTTGACCGTGTCGTGACCGGGAAGGCTGCCAGGTGGCGGCTTCTCGACGAAATCGACGATCCGCTCGCCCTCCAGGACGCACACCCCGAAGGTGGAGGGATCGTCGACGCGGGTCAGCGCGAGCGTGGCCAGCGCGCCCTGGTCACGGTGCTGGGCGACCAGTGCTTCGAGGTCGAGGCCGGTGAGCACGTCCCCGTTGAGTACCAGGAAGGTGCCGGTGACCCGGTCGATGGCGCCGCGCACCCCGCCGGCGGTGTCCAGGGGCGACGGCTCGGGGACCACCTCGACGGTGACACCCACCGCGCTGGCGTCCTCGTCGAGGATCGCGAAGGGCGCCGGATCCGGACCGACGACCAGCAGCACGCGCTCGATCCCGACGGACGCCAGGCGCCGGATCATGCCGGTCAGGAACGGCACCCCGACCAGCGGGAGCAACGGCTTGGGCGTGGTGTCGGTCAGCGGGGCCAGGCGCGTGCCCGCGCCCCCCGCCACGATCATCGCCTCGCGCACGGCGCTCACGGGATGTCCGCCTGGCGTTCCCCGGTCGGGCTGTGGCCGCCTCCGAGGGTGCGCTCCCAGGCCCAGGTCACGACCGCCCAGGCGACGAGCCCGACCCGCAGCGCGGGCCGGACGAGCACGGCCAACGCACCGGCGTGGTGGCGGCGCAGGAACAGATCCAGGCTGCGCGCATGGGTGACGAGCGCGCGCCACCTTGCTGCCGACGTGGACGCCCCGACGTCGTGCTCGACCCACGCGTCGGGCTCGAAACGCAGCCGCCACCCCGCCGCACGGAGGCGGACGGCGAGGTCGATGTCCTCGACGTAGAGGTGGAACCCGGGGTCGAAGCCGCCGACCTGCTCGAAGGCGCCACGGCGCAGGGCGAGGGTGCACCCGGACAGCCAGTCCGCCTCCCGGGCCTGCGTATGCGGGTGGTCCAGTGCCCGGTAGCGCCGCGTCCAGCGGTTCGCTGGGGCGAGCCGCCCCAGCACGCCGTGCGCGATCGCCGTGATCGGATCGGGCAGCCGGCGTGCCGATGCCTGCGGCTGACCGTCGGGGTAGAAGACCGCCGGACCGACCACGCCGAGCGAGGGGTCCTCGTCGAGGGCGTCGGCGAGGTGCTGCACGCTCGCCGGCCCGAACCGTACGTCGGCGTTGGCCACCACCACGTAGGGCGCCGAGGTGACGCGCACACCCGCGTTGGCCCCACGGCCGAACCCGGCGTTGGCCAGCTCCAGGACCCGGACATCCGGGTGGGCTGCTCGCACCGCCTCGGCGGTCCCGTCGCTCGACCCGGTGTCAACGACGACGACGTCGGCCTGCTCACCGTCCAGGGACGCGAGGCAGGTGAGCGCCTCATCGCAGGTCTGATGGGTCACGATCACCACCGCGGTCCGCGGGCGCTGCGTCACGCCGTCCCCGCACGCGGCACCGTCGTCGCGGCACCCGCCGCTCCCCGCAGCTCGTCGATCTCCTGCAGCACCCCGGCGAGACCGTCCCGCCAGTGCGGCAGGGGCGTGAGCCCGGCAGCGCTCGCGTGGGTGGCGTCGAGCACCGACCACCCCGGCCGCTCGGCCGCACGCGTCAGCGTCGCGGCGCTGATCGGCCGGACCTCGGTGTCGATGCCGGCCAGTTCGAGGATCGCGCGCGCCTGATCGGCGCGATCGACGTGGCCCTCGTTGGTGCGATGCCACGTCCCGTACCGGCCGGAGACCGCGAGCTCACGGATCGCCGCGGCGAGGTCCCGGGTCGCGGTCGGGGCCCCGACCTCGTCGTCGACGACGTCGAGGTGGTCGCGCTCACGGGCGGCTCGCAGGATCGCGGTCACGAAGTTGCTGCCCCGGGCACCGGCGAGCCACGACGTGCGCACGATGTGGTGACGCGCGAGGGTGCGGCGGACGAGCTCCTCCCCAGCCGCCTTGGTCCGGCCGTAGACGTTGGCGGGTGCGACCACGTCGAACTCGGTCCAGCCGCGCGCCGTGCCGCCCGCTCTCGGCGCCGGACCGCTGAAGACGTGCTCCGTCGAGACGGTGATGAGGGTGGCATCGACCAACGTGCATGCCCGCGCCAGCCACCACGGCCCGAGAGCGTTGACCTGGTGGGCGCGGACCGGGTCCCCTTCGCACCCGTCCACGTCGGTCCACGCCGCCGCGTTGACCACGAGCTGCGGTGCGTGGGTCGTCACCGTGTGAACGACGGCTGCCTCGTCGCTGACGTCCAGGTCGTCGCGAGCCAACCCGACGACCTCGTGGTCGGCGAAGGCGTCGACCAGGTCCAGGCCCAGCTGGCCACCGGCGCCCGCGATCAGGACCTTCACGACGAGCCACCCCAGGCCGAGTCTTCGGCGACCGGCGCACGGTCACGGAGCGGCTCCCACCAGGCACGATTGTCGCGGTACCAGGCGACCGTCTCCGCGAGCCCCTCGTCGAAGGTGCGCTGCGGCACCCAGCCGAGCTCGTCACGCAGGCGCGAAGCGTCGAGGAGGTAGCGCCGGTCGTGTCCCGGACGATCGGGGACCTCCCGGATCAGGGACCGATCCGCGCCGGTGTGCTCGATGATCGCGTCAGCGAGCTGCGCGACGCTGCGTTCCTCGCCGGTCCCGACGTGGTAGGTGCGGCCGGGCTCACCCCGCTCGAGGACCAGGGTGATCGCCGACACGTGGTCATCGACGTGGATCCACTCCCGTCGGTTCTCGCTGGACGCGTACACCGGCAACGGACGCCCGTCGAGCGCGTTGGTGGTGAACAGCGGGACCACCTTCTCCGGGAACTGGAACGGGCCGTAGTTGTTGGCGCAGTTCGTGATGGTGATGGGCAGCTCGAAGGTCTCGTGGTAGGCCCGGACGGCGTGGTCGGCACCCGCCTTCGAGGCGTTGTACGGCGTCCGGGGCCGGTAGGGCGAGTCCTCGTGGAACACCTCCGCGCTGTCGAGCGCGAGGTCGCCGTACACCTCGCAGGTGGAGATGTGGTGGAAGCGCTCCACACCGCCGCGACGAGCGGCATCGAGCAACGCGACGGTCCCGAGCACGTTGGTGCGGAAGAACCGCTGCGGGTCGACCACCGCGAGGCTGTTGTGGCTCTCCGCCGCCACGTTGACCACGACGTCGTGCCCGGGCACGACCTCGGCGAGCAGGCCCCCGTCGGTGATGTCCCCGTGGACGAACCGGTGGCGTGGGTCGTCCTGGACGTCGGCCAACGAGGTCAGGGTGCCCGCGTAGGTGAGCGCATCGAGGTTGGTGACCTCGACGCCCTCATCCATCGCGAGGAGGTGGCGCACGAGGTTGGAGCCGATGAAGCCGGCCCCTCCGGTCACGAGTACACGCACGTGTCAGCCTTCCGAGAGCTCGACCTCGGCATGGTCGCCGAGCAGCAGGCGATGCGCCGCCGGACGCCTGGCCGTTCGGCCGACCGACACCCCGTGGCCGAGCAGAGAGCCCTCGAGGCGCCCGACGTCGCGGACCTGGCAACCGGCTAGGACCACCGAGTGCTCGATCTCGGTCCGTTCGAGGACGCAGTCCTCGCCGATGGAGGTGAAGGGGCCGACGAAGCTGTCGACCACACGCGTGCCGGCACCGATCACCGCGGGACCGCGGACCGTCGAGCGCACCACCTCGGCGCCCTCGCCGAGCACGACCTCGCCCGCAACGATCGATCCGTCATCGACCGTGCCCAGGAGCTCGCCCTGCAAGCCGCCGAGCACGATGCGGTTGGCGTCGAGGAGGTCGTCCTTCTTCCCGGTGTCGAGCCACCAGCCCTCGAGCTCGGAGGCCTCCACGCGCTCGCCGTCGTCGATCAGCCGCTGGATCGCGTCGGTGATCTCCAGCTCGCCGCGAGCCGACGGGCTGATCCGCCGTGCCGCATCGAGGATCGCCGAGCTGAACAGGTACACGCCGACGAGCGCCAGGTCCGACGGCGGCTCCGACGGCTTCTCGACCAGTCGGAGGATGCTGCCGTCTCCGGCGAGCTCCGCGACACCGAAGCTGGTCGGGTCCGCGACCTTCTTGAGGAGCAGCTGAGCGGTCGGACGGTCGCGCTCGAAGGCGCCGACGACGTCCTCGATCCCGGTCTCGATCAGGTTGTCGCCGAGCATCAGGACGAAGTCGTCGTCGCCGAGGAAGTCGGCGGCGGTCAGCACCGCGTGGGCGAGCCCGAGCGGCTCCGGCTGGTGGATGAAGGTCGGGGTGATCCCCCACCGCGAGCCGTCACCGACGGCGTCCTCGATCGCGGCGCGGGTCTCGCCGACGACGATCCCGACGTCGGTGATCCCGGCGACCGCCAGGTGTCGCAGCCCGTAGAACAGGATCGGGACGTTGGCGACCGGGACGAGCTGCTTCGCCGAGGTGTAGGTGATCGGCCGCAGGCGCGTCCCCGCACCGCCGGCCAGGACCAGCGCCTTCATCGATGCACTCCGGGGCCGGCTCACGAGCTGGCGTCGTCCCCGACGGCGACGATGACGTGCGCGCCCTCGGGCGGCGACACGTCGTCGGGCAACGTCTGCACGGTCGTGCCGAGCGTCGCCGCGACCCACGCAGCCTGTTCCTCGTGCTCCGGGAGGGCGTAGACCATCGTGGTCCCGCCCGCGTCGAGCGACTCCGGTCCGGACCCCGCGCCGCCGGGGAGGAACCCCCCGAAGCTGAGGGTGTTGATGACGATGCGCTGCTCGCTGACACGCCCACCCGACCACACCGAGACGACCGTCTCGCGTCGCTCCTCCCGCGTCCCGCGATCACTGATCGGCTCGCCGGCGCGGAGGCTGTCGAAGATCGCGCGGGCACCCGGCCCGTAGGCGATCACGTAGTAGACACCGTCGATCGTCTGGGGGTAGGCAGGGACGGCCGTCATCGGGATCCCACCGCCGACGACCTGCCGCGCCTCGTCCGCGAGCTGGCGCATCTGGTTGACGGACAGCTCCTCGTCGGTCTCGAGGTTGCCGGCGACGTCCTCGACCAACGCGAAGAGGCGGACCGGATCGACGAGGACCCGGGCCGCGGTCAGCTCGCCCAACACGCCGCGGATGAACCGCTGCTGCCGGTCGATGCGGTCGAAATCACCCAGAGGGCCGCTGCGCGAACGGACGAAGGCCAGCGACTCTTGAGCGTCCATGTCGTGGCAGCCCGCAGCGAAGTCCGCACCGCTCTTGCGATCGCGCAGGGGGTCGTCGAGGCAGATCTCCACCTCGCCGAGCGTGTCGACGACCTCGATGAAGCCGCCGAGCGACATCGCGGCGTAGTGGTTGATCGGCAGCCCGAAGTTCGACTGGATCACACTGACCAGGTCGTCGGCGCCGCCCGCGAACACGTCCGTGATCTTGCGATGCCGGTCGTTGGCGTCGTAGACGAGCAGGTCCCGGGGCAGGCTCACGATCGAGATGGTCTCACGGTCGGCGCTGATCGCGACGTACATGATCGTGTCGGCCCGTTGCCCTTCGAAGGAACCGAGGGTGAGCTCGCGGCGTTCCTCGGCGCTCAGGCCCTCCCGCGAGTCGGATCCGACGATCAGGAAGTGGCGGGCGCCCGAGCCATCCACGTCCCCACCCACCTCGTCGAGGGCCGGTACGGGCACCCGGGTCAGGCTCGCTTCGGCACGCTGGACGAGCAGCACGCCGGTCGTCGCGACGGCGGTGATGCCGACCACCGCCGCGACCCCCAGCACCGCGAGCACCCGCACCAGCGGGTGCATCCCGCGCTCGTTGTCGACCGTCGGGCCCCAGGGTCCGATGCTCGGGTCGGCTGAGGACGGTCCGGGACGCGTGTCGTCGCTCGTCACGGCCCGCCCTCCGGGGCGAGGTCCGATCCGACCGTGACCAACAGATCCACCGGCTCTCCCTCGAAGGTGGGTGCGCGCTCCAGTGGGTCCAGTTGTACCCCGTCACCGAGGCGTTGCGCGAGGATCACCGCTGCTGTCTCCGTCGTCTCCGGCTCAGGACCGTAGGCGACGACGGTGGTCGTCCGGTCGAAACTGGATGCGTTGCCCGTACCGACCACCCGGAAACCCTCCGTCTCCAACTGGACCTGGATGTCCGCCGCGAGGCCTGCGACACCTGCGCCGTTGAGCACGGCGACCTCGACGAGGTCGATCACCAGGTCCTCGACGGCGTCGTCCTCCTCGTCGACGTCCAGCGAACTGCCGTCGCGCAACCGCTGGAAGCGCACCATCGCGGGCTCCTCGAGTGGGACGAGCTCACCCGATCGCGGGTTGCGGAGCAGGGGCACCTCGTCGTACTCGACGCCCCCCACCTCCGAGAACCCCTCGGCGAGGTGGAGCAGCGACCGGCCACGGAGCGACGCGTCGGTGCGGACCTCCTCGGCGACCACGTCGATCGCACGCTTGGCGGTGAGCGGCGATCGGATCACCGACGTGTGGTCCATCGAGCGTCCGATGCCGCGGAGGACGTCGGTGAGGGTCCGAACGTAGATCTCAGGATCGTCGCTGCGCTGGGCCGCTCGGATCTGCTGGGTGCTGGCAGGCGTACAGCCGGTTGGCGTGCACAACTCGACGTCACCCAACAGCTCCACCATCCGTGGGATCGCCTCCTCGGTGACGCTGACCACGTGATCGACCTCCACCTCGGCGTAGTCGATCACGGCCCGCGCGAGCAGGTCCTCGCCACCTTCCGCGTGCACCTCGTCGAGGTCGACACGTCCGAGGCCCTCGACGCTGACAGGCAGCTCCGTCGGCAGCAGCAGCACGGCCGGGACCTCGCGGGTCGGGCTGAGCTGGAGGAGCGCGACCGGGCCGACGAGGTCCGGCTCCCGCGGGATCGTCGGGTCGCGTGGTGCCGTGATCGCCACGAGGATCGTGGTCGCGCCATCGGGTGACTGTGCTCCCACGCTGCCGAGCGCAGCGACGTCGTCCTCGGTCGCGCTGAGATCCAGCCCACCGAGCTGGAACCAGGCGTAGACCCACAGCGCACCGATCAGCAGGGCCCAGACCACGACCACCACCAGGACCAGCGCGACGACCATGCCGGCACCACGCCGCCACCAGCGCCTGGGCGCGCGACGGGCGGAGGAGAACAGGGTGTCGGACACGCGTGACCAGCCTCGGAGCGCGTCTGCGGAGCGCGGACGGGAACGGGAACGCCAGGTGGCCCGACGTCGCCGCCTCGGCGGCGCGGCCCGCCGGACCGGACAACCCCGCACGGTACCATCGCGGGTCGCCTCCCCGACCTGGCCGATGCGGTCGTAGGACCACCGACGTGCAGCTGTCCCCGCCTTCCGGGCCCGACCCCGACGTGGCCGATCTCGCTGCGGCGGTCCGTGACGCCAACGACAAGGTGGGTGCCGCTCCGGCCGTCACGGTCCTGTTCCCCGCAGGGCGTCAGGAACAGGGTGTGGCCTCGTTGGCGCAGTGGGCGGCCAAGGGCGCGCACCTGCTCGAGGTCGACCTGATGCTCACGCCCGGCGACGTCCTCCGGCTCGACGCACCCCTGTCCTGGACCAGTGCGGCCGTGAGCCTGGCGGCCTGGTGGGCCGGCATCGCGATCACCCTCGACGAGGACGCCGAGGTGGTGGTCGCCCACGAGGATCGCTTGGCCGAGACGGTTGGCGACGACGTGTACGTGCTCGGCGACCGCATCGACGGGTCACCGACGACCGAGACGGCCGTCGAGCCCTGGGTGCGGGCGGTCCAGACCTTCCCCGACCACCCCCCGCTCCCCCGTGCCACCTCGGACGCGACGGCGCTGCGGGCCGGCGGGCGGGCCGTGACACAGCGCGAGATGCTCGACCAGGCGCGCGCGATCTCGCCGGGATCTGGCACGATCGGTCTCGACGCCGCTGACGTGGACCCCCTGTTGGGTCTGCTCGCCGTGGCCGTGCGACCCCTGGTGCAGCACCGCCCGACCGTGGTGCTCCGCGGCACCGATCGGTCCGCGGCCGCGGGGGACCGGGTCACCACGTGGCTCACGCGGTGACGCAGCGGTGCAGGCGCGGCCGGGCCGACCGCGCTGCCACGGCGCACCGCCATGACGGCCGTCAGGGAGCGAGCTGCTCCGCGGAGACGGCGTAGAGGTCACCTGCGCCCGCGGTGACCGACGGTGCCAGTCCATGGACCTGCGGGAGGATCTGCGTCGCGTAGAAGCGGGCGGTCGTGCGCTTGGCTGCGAGGAAGTCCGTGCTGAAGCTGCTGGTGTCGCCGTCGTCGAGGAGCTGCTGGGCGGCGGCCGCCCCGCGGGCGAGCAGCCACCCGCCCGTGACGGTCGCGAACATCCGCAGGTAGGGCGTCGCGCCGGCGAGGACGTCGTTGAGGTCCTCGCCACGCCGCCCTCCGAGCCACTCGGTGGTCCGCGCGAGGGTGTCGACACCATCCCGCAGCGCCTCGGCGATGTCGCCCAGGTCGCTCGGCAGCTCGTCGGCGGTCGTCCGCATGTCCTCGAGGATGCCCTTGACGAACGCGCCACCGTCGTAGGGCAGCTTGCGACCCACGAGGTCGAGGGCCTGGATGCCGTTGGTGCCCTCGTAGATCGGGGCGATCCGCGCGTCACGGTAGTGCTGCGCGACACCGGTCTCCTCGATGAAGCCCATGCCCCCGTACACCTGGATCGCGAGCGAGGTCAGCTCGACCCCGAGGTCGGTGCTCCAGGCCTTGGACAACGGGGTGAGCAGGTCCGCGAGCTTCTGCTGCCGTTCACGCACCGCCTCGTCGGGGTGGTGGTGCGCGAGGTCGAGCGCGTGCGCGTTCGCGTAGCACACGGCCCGGCTGGCCTCGATCGACGCCTTCATCGTCACCAGCATGCGACGAACGTCGGCGTGCTCGATGATCGGCGCCTGCTCCCCGGGTTCGGCGCCCGGCGCACGACCCTGCCGGCGCTCCTTGGCGTGGTCGAGCGCCTGCTGGTAGGCCCGCTCGGAGATCGCCGGACCCTGCAGCCCGACGCCCAACCGTGCGTCGTTCATCATCGTGAACATCAGGCGCATGCCCTCGTTCGGCTCGCCGATCAGTTCGCCGATGGCGCCGTCACCGTCGTCGCCGTACGCCATCACGGCGGTCGGGGACGCGTGGATGCCGAGCTTGTGCTCGAGGGAGACGGCCTTGACGTCGTTGCGTTCGCCGAGGGAGCCGTCCTCGTTGACGAGGTACTTCGGCACGATGAACAGCGAGATGCCCTTGGTCCCCGGCGGGGCATCGGGCAGCCGCGCCAGGACGAGGTGGACGATCTGGTCGGTCAGGTCGTGCTCACCGAAGGTGATGTAGATCTTCTGTCCGGTGATCCGGTAGGTGCCGTCGCCCGCCGGTTCCGCCCTGGTGGTGACCGCACCGACGTCCGAGCCCGCCTGTGGTTCGGTGAGGTTCATCGTCCCCGCCCACTCCCCGGAGACCATCTTGGGCAGGTAGGTCTGCTGCTGCGCCTCGGACGCGTGGTGGGTCATGAGGTAGACCGCGCCGGTGGTCAGCAGGGGCCCCAACGAGAACGCCATGTTCGCGCTGGTGATCAGTTCCTTCACCGCGTTGGCGACGAGCAACGGGAACCCGCCACCACCGAACTCCGGCGGGTGCTGGACCGCGCCCCACCCGGCCTCGACGTACTGCTTGTACACGCGCTTGAAGCTCTCGGGGGTCACCACCTCGCCGTCGACGAGCTTCGCGCCCTGCTCGTCACCCTCGCGGTTGGTGGGTGCGATGGCCTGGGCGGCGAAACGACCGGCTTCCTCGAGCAGACCGGCGACGAGGTCGGGCTCGGCGTGCGAGAAGTCCTCCAGCGCCGTGAGCTCCGACAACGGGGTCACGTGCTCGAGGACGAAACGGATGTCACGGAGCGGCGCGGTGTAGGTGTCCATGTGCCCGAGCGTAGCTGCGCACTACCCTCGGGCCGAACGCGACCCCCTGGGCCGACGGACATCGAGGCAGCCTCGAGCGCCGCGGACCGCAACCGGACGATGGGAGCCAGGCGTGGCCGAGCGTAGGCGGGTGCCCCTCCCCCGCACGCCCCGCCCCCTGAAGCTCCTCGGCCGGCTCATCGGCTTGCCCATCAGCGAGGTGCGCAGCTACTGGGCCCAGGAGGCCCGGAGCCTCCGCACGGGCAGCACAGCCCTCAGCCTCGGCCTCGGCGCGACGCTGATCGCCGGCATCGTGCTGGCCTCGGCGGAGGACGAGCTGGAGGCGATCCCGGGCCTGCTCGCGCTGATCCCGGCCGCGATCGGCATGCGCGGCGCCATCTTCGGTGCGTTGGGCTCACGGCTGGCCACGGGGATCCTGACGGGTCAGTTCGAGCGGAGCCTCACCCGACGCAGCTACCTCGGCCGTCAGATCGAGGCGGCGACGATCCTCAGCGTGGCCTCCGCGACCCAGGCGGGGCTGATCGCCTGGGCGATCAGCCTCCTCATCGGCCTGCCGACCGTGCCGCTGCTCGACCTCGTCGCGATATCGCTCATCGGCGGGATGCTCTCGTCGCTCGTGCTGTTCGTCGTGGTCATCGTGATGGCACGACGATCGGCCTCGGTGGGGTTCAACCTCGACGACGCAGGCGCGCCCATCATCACGGCCACCGGCGACCTCGTGACGCTGCCGGCGCTGCTCGTCGCGACGCTGGTCCTGCGCGTGCCGACGCTCTCGCTCGCCGTCGGTCTCGTTGGCCTGATCGGGGGCGCGATCGCCGTCGTGCTCGGGATCCGTCAACAGGATCCGGTGATCCGGCGGGTGGTGCGCGAGTCGTTGGTCGTCCTCACGATCGCCGTCACGGTCGATGTCCTGGCCGGCGTGGTCGTCGAGGCCCGTGCCGAGCGGCAGTTCGACACCGCTGCGATGCTCGTCCTGATCCCGCCGTTCATCGCCAACTGTGGATCGCTCGGCGGGATGCTCTCCAGCCGCCTGGCATCCAAGCTGCACGTCGGGCAACTGGTGCCGCGGCTCGTCCCCGGTCGCCTGGCCGTGCTCGACCTCTCGTTGACCGCCCTGCTCGCCATCCTCGCCTTCACGGGTGTCGGCGTCGCGGGCTGGCTCGCGGCGGTGATCGTCCCCGGCGTCGAGCCACTCGGCCCTGGCCAGACCGTCGGCATCACGCTGCTCGCCGGTCTGTTCGCCCTCCCGATCCTCGGCATGGCGGCCTACGCCTCAGCAGCGACGTCGTTCCGTTTCGGGTTCGACCCCGACAACCACGGCATCCCGATCGTCACGGCGACGATGGACCTCACCGGGGTCCTGTGCCTGGTCGCCGCCATCACCTTGCTACCGGTGGGAGCTTGATCATGAGGAACCGTCGTACCGTCAAGGAACTGCTCGTCGGCGCGAAGGATGCGGCCGAGCTGATGGTCGACCTCGCCTACGCAGCCATCTTCTTCGGCGACGACTCGCTGGCGCGTGAGGTCCTGCGGCTCGAGGAGCGCGTCGACGAACTGCTGGTCGAGCTGCGTGCGGCGTGCATGCTCGCTGCGCGCACCCCTGAGGACGCCGACCAGCTCGCTGGGGTGCTGTCCCTCGCCGTCTCGATCGAAGGCATCGCGGACTCCGCGGAGGACATCGCCCGGGTCGTGCTCAAGGACCTCGGTGTCCCACCGGAGCTGCGCGACGACCTCCGCCACGCGACGGAGGTGACCGCGCGGGTGCGCATCCGCGAGGAGAACCGTCTCGAGGGGGCGTCGTTGCGGGACCTCGAGTTCCCTGCTTTCACGGGCATGTGGGTGATCGCGATCCGGCGCGACGTCGACTGGATCTACGGTCCGGACGGCGGCGACGTCCTGCGCGAAGGCGACGTGCTGTTCCTCCAGGGCCCCCGGGAAGGTGTCGACGAGGTGCGGGAGCTCGCTGGGGGTACGCCACGAGAGCTACCGCCGCCACCCGAGCGAGCCAAGCTGTCCCACCTCGACCGCGCGGTCGACATCATGGTCGAGCTCAAGAACCTCTCCGAGGTCGCGGTGGGGCTCGCCTACTCCGCCATCCTGCTCCGCGACATCGCGCTGGCGACCGAGGTCGGGGTGATCGAGGACCGCTCGGACGAGCTGTTCCATCAGCTCGAGGGCTGGGTCCTGCGTGCTGCGGCCGAGCTCGAGGACCCCGACGAACTGCGTGGGATGTTGCACCTGGCGGCCGCGGCCGAGCGGATCGTCGATTCGGCCCAGTCGATGTGCCGGCTCATCGAGGACGACGGACTACCACATCCGATCATCGCTGTGGCACTCACCGAGGCCGACGAGATCGTCGCGGAAGCGATCGTGGCCGAGGGCAGCGAGGCCGACGGCCAGGCCCTGCGCGAGCTCCGGCTGCACACCGCGACGGGGATGGAGGTGCTGGCGATCCAGCGCCAGGCGCGCTGGTTCTACCGACCACGTTCGACCCGACGGCTCGAGGCCGGCGACCGGCTCCTGGCCCTCGGACCTGAGGAGGGCGCGCCGAGGTTGCGCGAGCTGTGCGGTGACGACCGCCCCGCAGGTGACGAGGGCTGGCACGAACGCGCCGACGAGGAGTGAGCGACGCGGGAACCCGCCCGGTGACGAAGGCGACCTCCACGTCACCGACGAAGCGGTACCGGCACAACGGTCCAGGTCGTCTGGGGACGCGAGCGGGCCTCTGCCCTACGTGCTCACCCCTGGGGCGTGCTCACGCCGAGGTCTGCGCACCCCACTCGTCAGGTGCGACCTCGCGGACCCGCTGCGCGAACGACCACAGGTGGCCCTCGAGATCGCGTGCGTCGTAGCGCCGGTCTCCGTACTCCTGGTCCGCGGGCTCCTGGAGGATCTCGACACCAGCACCACGTGCACGGCGGAAGTGGGCCTCGACGTCGTCGACCACGACGTGGACCAGCGCGCTGCCGTGACCGCTCGATCGGGGGCAGCGGTAGTCGGGTCCGGGGTGGCCGAGCATCACCACACCGTCACCCTCCACCACCACCTCGGCGTGGTTGACCACGCCACCGTCGGGCTGGAACCGAAGACGCTCCACGAAGCCGAAGGCGTCCGTCAACCAGCGCAACGCGGCATCGACGTCCTCGTACAACAGGTAGGGCGTCACCGTCGGATAGGCACGGGCATCGCTCAAGGTCGGCGCCTTCCGTCTCCCGACGAACACCAGGCTAGGCGGTGGGGAGCCGGTCCACGACCCCCTCGAGGTCCTTCCTGTACCGACCGAACCGGCGCTTGCCGAGGATCGAGAGGCTGGCGCGGGGACCGTCGAGGCCCTCGCCGCGATCCTGGCCTGCTCGTCCGACGCCGGGCCAGTCGAGGGGTACGTGCTGCCACGCCTCGAGCACCGGGACCAGGAACACGGGGGTGCCGTCGGTGAGGGCGAGGTCGGTCTTGAGGCCGTGGCGCAGCAGGTGTGCATGGATGTGGGCGAGCTCGACACCCGCCGCGTCCACCTGCGCCTTCTTGAGGCCGTACAGCTCCAGGTCAGGCACGTCGAAGCGAGCCGCACCGTGGGTGCGCACCCACCAGGTGCCCTCCCCCTCGCTGATCGTGACGATCGCATCGTCCTGCTCGACGACCCCGATGGCGAGGCGGTTCATCCAGGCCTCGTCCCGGTCGGTCACCGCCGACAGGTCACGCACGCCGACGAGGTGGTCCTTGACCTGACGGGAGAGCGCCTGCAGGAGCTGCGCCTGCCGCTGCATGCCCTGGACCAGGCCCTTGGAGCCGAGGTAGGTCTCGGTCCGCAGCAGGTGCTGGTCACCGTCGTGGAGGTAGCGCACGACCCCCTTGTCCATCTGGCCACCCCAGTGGACCTCCTGGGCGAGCTCACCCTCCCCGCGGACCGGGTAGCCGCGGTCGATGTCCCCGGCCGCCTTCGACGCGGCCACGACCTCGCCGACGTCCTGGACGGGACCGTCGAGCACCAACGCGATGCGTGACGTGTATCGATCCGCCACACGACCTCCTGACATCCGTTCACCGCGCAGGGTACGCCCCGTCCCCGCCCCCACCACCGGACCGGCAGCGGCGCGCGGGCCCCGTGTGATCACGTTGGGAAGATGTCGCACCCCGACCGCGGTATCACGGCGGTTG
>CAYVJT010000010.1:23914-35408 GCA_964451855.1 uncultured Actinomycetota bacterium | reverse complement strand
CGCTCAGTACTGGATCTTCGGGTTCACGTAGGAGTAGAGGATGTCGACGATCAGGTTGACCACGATGAACATCAGGGCGAACACCAGGATGATGCCCTGCACCACCGGGAAGTCCCGGGCGAAGATCGAGTCGACCATGAGCCGACCGATCCCCGGCCAGGCGAACACGAACTCGGTGAGCACCGCCCCTCCCAGCAGGCTGCCGAACTGGATGCCGATCACCGTCAGGACCGGGATGAAGGCGTTGCGCAGCGCGTGGCGGTACACCACGTTGCGGTTGGCCACCCCCTTGGCGAAGGCGGTGCGCACGTAGTCCTGTTCGAGCACCTCGAGCATGCTGGCCCGGGTCATACGTGCGACCAGGGCGATGGTGAACAGGCCGATGGTGACGCCGGGGAGGATGATGCTCGTCCTTCGATCCGCCCCGGCCGCGGGTAACCAGCCGAGGTTCACCGCGAAGACCATGATCAGCAGCAGGCCGAGCCAGTACACAGGCATGGAGATCCCGATCAAAGACCCCATCGAGATGGCATGGTCTGCAGGTCTGTTGCGGAACCGTGCCGCGATCACCCCGCCGATGATGCCCAACACCGAACCGATGATCGTCCCGACGGCGGCGAGTTCGATCGTCTTCGGGAGTCGGGCACCGAGCTCCTGGGTCACCGGTCGGCGGGTCCTGGCGGACTCGCCGAGATCGCCGGTGACGATCCGACCGAGGAACTGGCCGTACTGCAGGAGCAGGGGCTCATCGAGCCCCAACCGCGTCCGGACCCGCTCGACCTCCTCCTCGGAGGCCATCAACCCGGCGATCGTCCGCGCGGGGTCGCCCGGCAGCATCTGCACGAGCCCGAAGGCGATGATGGTCACCCCGAGAAGCGTGACCACCGAGACCGCCAGTCGGCGAGCGATGTAGGTCAGCATCCGTCAACGCACCTGATCGTCAGGGTGACCCGGCGTCAACACCGTGCCACCTCGGCAGGCCGGGGACGAGGGCCGGCCGGATCCGGCCGGCCCTCGTCCTGCCGAGCTTCGCGCGAAGCTTACGACGCAGGCCGCGCGTAGACCGCGTAGAAGCTCTCGTTCGGCCGGAACGAGACGTCGGTCACGTCCGAGCTGTGGGCGATCGGGAAGCGCTGGCTGTACATGAAGATGTGCGGCGCTTCGTCCCAGATGATCTCCGAGGCGTCGCAGTACAGCTGCTGCCGTGCGTCCGGGTCCGCCTCTGACGCGGCCGCGGCCAGGAGCTCATCGACCTCCGAGTTGTCGTAGAACGCGGTCGCCAGACCGTTCGGCGGCGCCTGGTTCGACTGGAAGATCACCATGTGCTGGAACGAGTCCATGTACGACGGCGCCCAGCCGAGCAGGTGCAGGTCCTGACCCTGGTCCTCCGCGGGTTGGATGATCGCGTCGACGTAGCTCGGCCAGTCGAGGGTGTCCGGGCCGCTGACCTCCAACCCGACCTCCTCGAGGAACCCGGTCACGGCCTGCGCGACCTCGAAGTCCTGGATGTAGCGGCCGGTCGGTGCGATGAAGTCGATCTCCATGCCGACGGCGTCCGCCTCCTCGAGCAGCTCACGTGCCCGGTCCGGGTCGTAGGGCCACTCACCGACGGAGCAGTAGCCGACGAGGCTTGGGTCCATCGGCGCATCGACCGGGTCGGCCGCGCCGAACAGCACGCGATCGATGATCGACTCGCGGTCGACGGCGTAGTTCATGGCCCGACGGATCCGGGGATCCTCGATCGTGTTGTTGTTGATGGCCATGAAGATCTGCCGGTTCCCCGGCGCGAGCAGCACCTCGACCCCCGGGTCCTCCTCGAGTGCGGGGAGGTCGGAGATCGGCGGCAGGATGATCATGTCGACGTCACCGGCACGCAGCTGGCTGACACGCGTCGCGGCCTCGGGGACGATCTGGAACTCGACGTCGCTGTAGTAGGGCAGCTCGCCCCAGTAGTTGTCGAAGCGCTCCAACGTGAACCGCTCACCCGTGACGTACTCACCGTAGGTGTAGGGGCCCGTCCCGACCGGTCGCGTGTAGTCGGTGTAGGTGTTGCCCTCGGCCTCCATCGAGTCCGGCGAGAGCATGGAGCTGACCTCGAAGGACAGCGCGCTGATCAGCGGCGGGAAGGGCTCCGAGAGCTGCAGTTCGACCGTGTACTCATCGAGCGCGGTCGCGGACTCGATGGGCTCGAAGGCGGCGCGGATCGGTACCTCGACGTCCGGGTCGCGGATGCGGTCGAAGTTGAAGACCGCGGCCTCCGCGTTGAACGGGGTGCCGTCGTGGAACTCCACGTCGTCCCGCAGCTGCAACGTGTAGGTCAGCCCGTCGTCGGAGATCTCCCAGTCGGTGGCGAGGTGGGGGTGGATCTCCCCTTCCTCATCGATCCTGGTGAGCGTCTCGACCATGTAGGCCACCATGTTCCCGACCGTGGTGGTCGTGGTGCCGGCGGGGTCGAAGGTGTCGAAGTCCACACCGACCGCGGCGCGGAAGAGCTCGTCCTCGGCGATGTCGCCAGGTGCCGCGTCGTCGGGTTCCTCGTCTTCGGGTGCGTCGGCGGGGTCCTCGTCCGGCTCCTCCGCGTCGGGGTCCGGAAGCGCTTCCTCCGGGTCCTCCGCCGGGGCGCACGCGGTGGCCACAAGTGCCGCCACCGCGACGGCGGCGAACGCCCGCCTCAGGGTCCTTCTCGATGCACGCATGAGATCCCTCTCGATCCGTCACCGGTGCCGGGACGACCCGCGGCACCGTCCCGGTCTCCCTCCGGGATGGCGGAACCCTAGCCAGCCCACCGCTCGATTGGTACCAACCCGCGCCCTGCCCACCGAGGTGTCCGCTCAGCGCACTACCCGGGTAGTAGGCACCTGGCGGGAGCGACGGGCCGTCCCGATCGTTCGCAGCAGTCTCGGGTCATCCCTGGGTGCGGTAGCGCTTGAGCTCACGGCGGGCGAGCGACATCTCGTGGACCTCGTCCGGACCGTCGGCCAGGCGTAGGGTCCGGGCGTGCGACCACATCAGGGCGAGGGGCGTGTCGTTGGACACCCCCGCACCCCCGTAGGTCTGGATCGCCTTGTCCAGGACCCACGTCGCCATCTCGGGCGCGACGATCTTGATGGCCGCGATCTCCATCCGGGCACCCTTGTTGCCGACCGTGTCCATCAGGTGGGCGGCCTTGAGCGTGAGCAGGCGGGCCTGCTCGATCTTCACCCGCGCCTGCGCCAGCCAGTGGTGGAACAACCCCTGATCCGCGATGGGCTTGCCGAAGGGCTCGCGGGCGAGGGCGCGTTCACACATCAGGTCGAAGGCGCGCTCGGCCATGCCGATCAGCCGCATGCAGTGGTGGATGCGCCCCGGCCCCAGGCGGGCCTGCGCGATCATGAACCCATCCCCCTCGGCCGCCAACAGGTTGCTCGCAGGGACCCTGACGTCGGTGAACTCCACCTCGGGATGTCCGCCGTGACCGTCGTAGTGGCCGAACACCGGCACCTCACGCACGACCCGCACGCCGGGTGTGTCCAGGGGAACGAGGATCATCGACTGCTGCCGGTAGGTCTCGGCATCCGGGTCGGTGACCCCCATGAAGATGCCGATCTTGCACAGCTCGCTCGACGCGCCCGAGGACCACCACTTGCGGCCGTTGATCACGTAGTCGTCACCGTCACGTTCGATCCGCGCCTGGATGTTGCGGGCATCGGACGAGGCCACGTCCGGCTCGGTCATGAAGAACGCCGACCGGATCTCACCCTCGAGCAGGGGTTCGAGCCACTCCTGCTTCTGCGACGGGGTGCCGAACATGTGCAGCACCTCCATGTTGCCCGTGTCCGGTGCTGCGCAGTTGGTCGCCGTGGGTGCGATCTCCACCGAGCGGCCCGTCAGCTCCGCGAGGTAGGCGTAGTCGAGGTTCGACAGGCCGGCACCGTGCTCCTCGTCGGGCAGGAACAGGTTCCACAACCCCCGCTGTCGTGCCTCGGCCTTGAGTTCCTGGAGGATCGGCGGGTGCCGATGAGGATCGCCCGAGGCCTCGACCTCGTCGCGGAAGGTCTCCTCGTTCGGGATGATCCTCGTCTCGAGGAAGTCCTGGAGCTCGTCACGTAGCTCCGCTCCACGAGGGCTCAAGCTGAGATCCACGGCGCACACTCCCGGTTCGGCCACGGCTCACGCTAGGCCGCGTCGCACCCGGCGACCAAGCCGCCGGGTCCCGGGGATCGCTACCTCGGCAACCCCGGCGCGGATCCAGCTGACCCAGGTGGCCCGGCTGGCCCGGGACCGGTCTCGTGGGCCTGTCGCGCCTCCTGGTACCCGGCGACGGCCGCCGCCGCCATCTCCTTGGCCTGACGCTGCCCCTCCTGCAACGCCGAGGCAGCACCTTCGCGGGCCTGGCGCAGGGCGGACCGTCGCAACTCACGACGCCGTGCGGCACCGTGCTCCGGGTCGAACAGGTACATCGCGCCCGCACCAGCTGCCGCACCCGTGGCGAGGGTCACCAGGGTTCGCAGTCTCATCCGACCTCCAGCCCATGCTCGACATCGAGGCCACGGCCTCGCTTGGCCCCTCGGTTGTAGTTGCCCGACCCGTCGGCGTCCAGCCCCCTCGAGGATCGCCGCCCGCTCGTCCCCGGTTATCTTGGGCGGTCGGTGATGCGCACCCCGCGGGTCGCTGCCCAGGATCACGATGGACCACCTCGACGACGAAACACAGCACGAGACCGCCGTGCCGCGGCACGAGCGACTGCGGGCGACCTCTTCGGGCACCAACCTCGAGGCCTTCGGGACGGTCGAGTGGGGGTTGCTCGCCGCCATCGCGCTGATCTGGGGCTCCTCGTTCCTGTTGATGGACATCGGGCTCCTGGCGCTCGACCCCGCGGTGGTGACCCTCGGCAGGATCGGCTTCGGCGCCCTGGCCCTGGCACTCATCCCCCGGGCACGCCGTACCCACGTCGCCCGGGAGGACCTGCCGCGCGTGGCCCTGCTCGGCATCGTGTGGATGGCGATCCCGCTCACGTTGTTCCCCATCGCGCAGCAGTGGATCGACTCATCCGTCGCGGGGATGGTCAACGCCGGCATGCCGCTGACCACGGCGGCGTGGGCGGCGCTGTTCCTGCGCCGGTTGCCGAGCGCAAAGCAGGTCGTCGGGCTGGTGATCGGGTTCGCCGGGATCGTGGCTGTGACGCTGCCCGAACTGCCCGTGGGCGCTGGCCTCGGATCCCCCGAGTCGGCGCTCGGCGCCGGACTGGTCGTGCTGGCGGTCGTGCTCTACGGGATCGCCGCGAACATCGCCGTGCCCTTGCAGCAGCGCTACGGGGCCCTCCCGGTCCTGCTCCGAGCACAGCTGTTCGCCCTGGTGCCCGTCCTGCCGCTCGGCCTGCTCGCCATGCCGCGCTCGACCTTCGCCTGGGGTCCCGTGCTCGCGATGATCCCCCTCGGCGTGCTCGGCACAGGCCTGGCCTTCGTGCTGATGACCACCCTGGTCGGGCGCGTCGGCGGTCCCCGCGGCACCGTGGCGATCTACTTCGTCCCCCTCGTGGCCATCGTCCTCGGTGCCGTGCTGCTCGACGAGCGCATCCACCCGTACGCCCTGATCGGGACCGTGCTCGTGCTGATCGGTGCATGGATCGCCTCACGGCGCGAAGGCCTCCCACCCGCGCCCGCCGGTCGCGGCTGACCGCTCGCCACGCGGCACCGAGCCATGGCGGTCCGGCTCTGTTCGGGTCTGTTCGGGTGGGGTCAGGTCGGGTCAGTGCCCTCATCGAGCGCACGCTCGATGCGTTCGCGCTTCGCCTCCAGCGCACCTTCATGGCCGGGACGATGGTCGAACTTGGCGACCACGCTGACCCGGGGTGCGTGCCGCTCGGCGTACTCCACGCAGCGCTGGATCACCGCGAAGACCTCCGCGGGCTCGCCCTCGACCGTGGTGAACATCGCGCTCGTCTCGCTGGGCAGACCGCTGTCACGCACGATGCGGACGCAGCCGGCCACGATGTCGCCCACCGATCCGCTCGCACCCAACGGCGTGACGGAGAACGCTGCGAGCATCGGGCCACCTCCGGGTCGTTCGGCCACCTTGCCAAGCCGGCCTCAGTCGCGCAACCGGAGCCAGCCCGCGACCATGTCGCGGAGGCGGTCGATGTTCACGCCACGCTCCGCGCTGACCCAGACCGCATCCTCCGGTGCCACCCCGCAGCCCTCAGCGAGCTCACGACGACGACGCTGCCGTCGCGACGAGCGCACCTTGTCGTGCTTGGTGGCCACGATGGTCAACGGCAGGTCGTGCTCACGTAGCCACGCCAGCACCTCGAGGTCGAGGTTGGTGGGGCCGATCTCGCCATCGACCAGCACCAGCGTCATCACCAGCGGCTCCCGGGTCGTGAGGTAGCGGCGCGTCCGTCGCTCCCACGCCGCGCGATCCTGCTTGGAGACCTTCGCGTAGCCGTACCCGGGCAGGTCGATGACCGTCGAACCCACCGGGGTGACGAAGCAGTTGAGCAGCTGCGTCCGCCCCGGCGTCTTGGAGGTGCGTGCGAGGCCGCGCTGCCCCGCCAGAGCGTTGAGCAGGGTCGACTTGCCGACGTTGGATCGTCCAGCGACCGCCACCTCGGCCGGGCTCGGCGGCAGGCCCTCGACGTCGTCGGCGGAGGTCACGAAGGTCAGTGGAAGCCCAGGCATGGGCACAGTCTCGCAGGTCATCGCCGAGGTCTCGAAGCCGCCGCGGTGGTCCGGCTCCGAGCCGGACCTACCCGCAGGTCCGAACCTGGCAGGACGAGCACCCTGGACGGAGGTCGGGCCCGTGACGATGGTGGCGATCCGCGTGTCGGCGGCGGCCGGGACCCTGGCGATGCTGGTGGCCATCGTCCGCGCCTTCTCCGTGGCCTCGTTCGGCGAGGACGGCGCCGTGCTGCTCGACCTGGCCTGGGGGCAGGTCAGCCTGCTCGACCTCTACCTGGCGCTGCTGCTCGGGTGGTCATGGATCTGGTGGCGGGAACGCCGTCTCTCTCGTGCGGCGATCTGGCTCGTGGCGACCGTCACGCTCGGGAGCCTCGCGCTGTTCGGCTACGTGCTCGGCGCGTCGCTGCGGGCAGACAGCCCGACGGAGCTGGTGCTCGGTCCGCGGCGCACCCTCGAGCACGTCGCGGTCAGCGACCGACCCCGGTGAACACCGCCACCCTCGCGGTCGGCACGGCCGCTCCACCGCCCTCCGAGGCGAGTTCCCCCGGCCCCCGGCCCCGTGGGCGGTACCCTGACCATCCCCACGGGGAGAGGCGATCGATGCCTGCAACCACGCGTTCGGCCGCTGCGCGGCTCCGAGCCGCGCTGGGCCTCGCGTGTCTCATGACCGGGCTGACGATGCTGCTGGCCGGTGGTGCGCTCGCCCAGACCGGGTCGGGGACCGTCGCGATGACCGAGGTCCGGGGCGCCATCACCCCGGTGATCGCTGACCATCTCCACGACACGATCGAGGGAGCGGCCCAGGACGGTCACGAGGCCCTGGTGGTCGTGCTCGACACCCCCGGCGGCCTGGTCGCGGCGACACGCGACATCGTGCAGCACTTCATGGACGCTCCCCTGCCCGTCATCGTCTACGTCGCTCCGTCGGGTGCCGACGCCGGCTCGGCCGGGACGTTCATGACGCTGGCCGGCCACGTCGCCGCGATGGCACCCGCGACCACGATCGGGGCGGCGACCCCCGTGGATGCCGAGGGCCAGGAGGCCGGCGAGAAGATGGTCGAGAACCTGGCCTCCTTCGCCGAGGCGATCGCCGAGGAACGCGGACGGGACGTCGACTTCGCGGTGGAGTCGGTGCGTGACGGGCGTTCGATCACGGCCAGAGCCGCCGTGGAGCGCGGAGCGGTGGACCTGATCGCTCCGACGCTCGGGGAGTTGCTCGAGGAGATCGACGGCCGCGAGGTCCAGGTCCGGGACGCCACCGTGACCCTGGCCACCTCGGGGGCCATGGTGGTCGAGGTCCAGATGACCGGCCCCCGCCAGCTGCTCCAGATCCTCGCCGACCCCAACCTCGCCTTCATCTTCCTCTCCCTCGGGACCCTGGCGATCCTCTACGAGATCGCCAACCCCGGCCTCGGGCTCGGCGGTGTCGTCGGTGTGGTGCTGCTCATCCTCGCGATGTTCTCGCTGGCGGTCCTTCCGGTGAACTGGGCAGGTGCCGCCCTGATGCTCGTCGCGGCGGCGATGTTCATCGCCGAGTTGTTCGTGCCCGGCGTGGGTGTCGGGGCGGCCGGTGGCACCGCCGCGCTCCTGCTGGGTGGGCTGTTCCTGTTCCAGGCCCAATCCGGAGCGGCGGTGAGCATCTGGGTGCTCATCCCCACCGCCGCGGTCACGTTCGGGCTGACGATCTTCGCCGGCATCATGGTCGCGCGGAGCCGCAAGCTGCGCTCGACCGGGGGGTCCGACGACATGCTGGGACGGCTCGGGAAGGTCGAGGGCATGGCCGAAGGTCGGCCACGCGCCAAGGTCGGGGGCACCTACTGGCGCATCGTCCCGGACGACCCGAACGTCCCACTTCGTGACGGGGACGAGGTCCGCGTCACCGAACGGCGCAACCTCGACCTCGTCGTGGCACCCACCATCCGCGGTACCGAGGACGCCGAGCAACGACCCGCCAACATCGAGGAGCCATCGTGACCCCACAGATGACCGGACTGTCCATCGCCCTTGTGATCCTGGTCGCGATCATCGTCGCCGCGGTACGGATCGTGAACGAGTACGAGCGCGGCGTGATCTTCCGACTGGGCCGGGTGATCGGGGCGAAGGGACCGGGCCTGTTCCTCATCATCCCGATCGTCGACCGGATGGTGAAGGTCAACCTGCAGACCATCACGATGGACATCCCGCCGCAGGACATCATCACCAAGGACAACGTCACGATCCGCGTCAACGCGGTGACCTACTTCAACGTCACCGAGCCGGTGAACTCCGTGGTCAAGATCCAGAACCACGTGTACGCCACGTCCCAGATCGCCCAGACCACCCTGCGCTCGGTCATCGGCGGGGTAGAACTCGACGAGGTGCTCATCAACCGCGATGAGATCAACGCCACGCTCCAGCAGATCATCGACGGCATCACCGACGAGTGGGGCGTCAAGGTCACCCTCGTCGAGGTCAAGGACGTCGAACTCCCCGAGGTCATGCGTCGGGCGATGGCCCGGCAGGCTGAAGCGGAGCGCGACCGGCGCGCCAAGGTGATCCACGCGGAGGGCGAGTTCAACGCCGCCAAACGCCTCGCCGAGGCAGCCACGCTGATGGCGGGCGCACCGGGAGCGATGCAGCTCCGACTGCTGTCGACGCTGAGCGACGTGACGTCCGAGAAGAACTCGACCCTGGTCTTCCCCGTCCCGATCGAACTCCTGCGCTTCGTCGAGCGCTTGACGCCGGGGGGAGGCGGCGGACCCGATCAACACCTGTCCACCGAGGGCGCCACGGAGGCGTTCGCCAGCCTCGCGGAGGGGCTGTCGGGCCTCGGCAGCGACCGGCCGGGGACCAGCGAGGATCCTGATGTGCACGGCGACGCACCCGAGGGGTTCGGTGACGGAGGAGCTGGCGACGCCACCCTCGGTGACGATGCCCCGGGCCCCGATCGCCCGCGCCCGGACGACGATCCTCCCCCGGACGACGACCGGTAGGGGCTCGTCCCAGCCGACGACGGCCGGCACGGGCCCTGTGGGGCACCTGTGCCATCATGCCGTGGTCCCCCGCCACCGTTCACCGGAGCGCGCCCCGCGGTGACCACCATCCATCGCTACCTCGGCACCATCATCGTGCTGTCGTTCCTCGTGATCATGCTCTGGGGCGTGGCGCTACGGGTGCTCGGACGCACCGAGACGCCCACCCCCGTGTGGGCGGTCCAGCACTGGACCGAGAACCTGCTCGTCCTGCAGACCCTCTTCGGGATCGTGCTGCTGCTGATGGGACGCCGGGTCGTCGGGGCGGATCCTCTGGTGTGGCTGCACTACCTCTACGGCTCGCTGTTCCCCCTGATCGCGGTGATCGGAGGGCGGCTGGCCGCGGTCCGTCGCGAGACCCGTGCCTACGTGGGCCTCGCCTGGGGCTCGTTCTTCGCCTTCGCCCTGACCCTGCGCGCCATCCAGACCGCGTGCGGTGACGCCCTGGCCGACGTCGTGCGCTGTGTGACACCCTGACCGCTCAGGGAACACCCGGTGGCACGATGGCGTTGTGCCCTCGTACGACCCGAACACGACCCTCACGACGACGACCCTGGAGCCCTCCGTGCCCCGCAGTTTCGGTTTGACCTTCGACTACCTGTGCCCCTTCGCACGTAACGCCCATGAGCACGTGGTCACCGCGCTCAGGGACGGTGCCGACTGGGACGTGCGGTTCGTGCCGTACAGCCTCGCGCAGGGTCACCTCGACGATGGCGAGCCGGCCTACTGGGATCGCGCAGAGCCCGACACGGGCTCCGGGATCCTGGCCTTCCAGGTCGGCCTGGCGGTCCGCGACCACCTCCCGGAGCGCTTCCTCGACGTCCACCTGGCGCTCTTCGCCGCACGCCACGACCACGGCAAGGACATCAAGGACGAAGCCGTGCTCCGTGAGACGCTGACCGACCTCGGCATCGATGCGGACGACATCATGAGCATCGTGGCCGACCGTCGACCGTTGAAGGTGCTCGCCGAGGAGCACACCGCCGGCGTCGAGAACTACACCGTCTGGGGGGTGCCGACCTTCATCGCGGGGGGACGCGGGGTCTTCGTCCGGCTGATGGACCGCCCCGAGGGCGATGCCGACCACGCCCGACGGACGATCGAACAGGTCATCGACCTGGTCGAGGGCAACCCGATGCTGCACGAGTTCAAGCAGACGGAACTCAACCGCTGAGCTCCACGCGTGCCTCGAGCAGCCACGGACGTTCGGTCACAGGTGGCCTGCGACCGAACCTGCATCGGATCACACGTCGGTGATCTCCAGGACCCGTTTCGCCGCATCAACGTCGTCGCAGACGATCACGAGCTCGCTCTCCGCGGCGATGTAGGCCTGTTCGATGTTGATGTCGGCCTCGGCGAGCTTCGAACACGCCTCACCGAGCGCACCTGGCTCGTTCGGCAGCGGCTTGACGGCCACGCGACGGGCGGCGCTCACCTCGATCCCGGCATCGGCGAGCACCTCCAACGCCTCGTCGGCCTTGTCGACCAACACGTGGACGATGCCCTTCCCCTTCCCGGTGAAGGCGCTGACCGCATCGATGTTGATCCCGGCCTCGCCGAGGATCGTGCCGAGCCTCGCCAGGACACCCGGCTGGTCGTCCGGGATGATCACCAGATCCTTGCGCATCACCGCACCTTTCGTCGTCGGGCAGGCTAATACGTCCGTGCGGTCACGGCATGGTCCCACGGTATGTTCCCGGGAGGGTCCGCCGATCATGAGGCCCGTTCGGCTCCACCTGAGCCCGTTGCTACACTCCAGCCACCGCCGCTCGGACCCCGTGCGGCGGTCTGCCTTCCGGGGGATAACCCGGAGCCCACCGATCCGGG
>CAYVJT010000010.1:0-23814 GCA_964451855.1 uncultured Actinomycetota bacterium | reverse complement strand
CCCGGAGCCCACCGATCCGGGGTAGCTCAGCTGGCAGAGCACTCGACTGTTAATCGAGGCGTCGCGGGTTCGATCCCCGCCCCCGGAGCTCCTCGTCGCGCCACCCCCGCTCCGCTCAGCGGCGGAGCACGAGCTTGCCGAACAGGTCACCGTCCAGCATCCGCTGGAAGGCCTGCGGCGCCTCGTCGAACGCGTAGGTGTCGTCGATCACCGGACGCGTCCCGGTGACATCCAGGAAGCGGACGAGCCGTGCGAGCTCGTCCCGCGTGCCCATCGTCGATCCGACGACCTGCAACTGCCGGAAGAACACCCGGTTGAGGTCGGCCGACGGGTTCGGGCCGGAGGTCGCTCCCGCCACGACGACCACACCCCCTGGCTGCAGCGCCTTGAGCGAGTGCGACCAGGTCGCTTCACCGACGGTCTCGATCACGGCGTCGACCCGCGATGGCAGCCGCTCACCGGCAGGCACCACCACGTTGGCGCCGAGCTCCAGCGCCCGTTCGAGCTTGCCCGCGTCACGACTCGTGACGGTCACGTGCAGCCCGGCGGCGCGCCCCAAGAGCAACGCGGCGGTGGACACCCCTCCCCCGGCGCCCTGGATCAGCACCCGCTGGCCGGGTCGCAGGTCACCCCGCGTGAACAGCATGCGGTAGGCGGTCAACCACGCGGTGGACAGGCACCCCGCCTCCTCGAAGCTGAGGCCGTCCGGCTTCGGTACGAGGTTGCGTGCGGGGACCGCCACCCGTTCCGCGAAGGTGCCGTCGTACACCTCCGAGAGGATCGAGAACCCGGAGCTCAGGGTCTCGTCACCCTCCAGGTCGCTGATGACGGCGTGGACGATGACCTCGCGCCCGTCGGTGGTCACCCCGGCGGCATCGCAACCGAGGACGATCGGCAGCGCCTCCTCGCCGATCCCGACGCCACGGAGGGTCCAGAGGTCATGGTGGTTGAGCGAGGCGGCACGGACCTCGACGATCTCCCAGCCCCCAGGAGGGTCCGGATCGGGATGCTCACCCAGGGACAGGGCGGCGAGCGGGTCGTCGGGGCGTGCGGCGGTAGCGGTGATGGCGAACATGACACGAGCCTAGGCACACCGGTCGGCGAGACGCGAGCCAGGCGCCCTCAGCCACCGAAACGAGACCGCCCGGTGGAGGGTCAGAAGGCGACGTCGGCCGGGTCGTCGCCTGGCGGGGCCAGCAGCGCGTCCCGCCATCCGGCGACGGTGGCGGCGACGGTCGGGTCCGCGATCCGCAGCAGGACCTGCTCGACATCGTCGTTGGGCGCCTGTCGCCAGCTGGCGACCGCCACCCCGTCGCGGGCCACCTCGAGCTGCCGGGCCCACCGGTGCGCCGCAAGATCCCCCGCGACACGTGGTCCGACACGCAGCACCACCCGCACCCGGTTCGGGTCGATGTCGAGCTGGCCACGCAGCCAGCGCAGCGCTGCGCTGGCAACCTCGGGCTCGACCGTCGTGATCGTCACGGCGTGTGGATCGATCTCCGCGACCCCGGCGAGCAGGCCGATGCCGCCCGCGAACTCCGGATCGGCGAGCCGTGAACGGCGTGCCTCGTCACGGGCGGCCGCGCGCGCCAACTCGAAGGCGGTCCGGTGGTGGTCGTCCCCTCCCCCGGCGCCACCGTCACCTGGCCCACGGGACGACCGCCCGATCCGGCGACCGGCGATCGACGGGTGCCTCGAGCGCGCTGCCTCGACCGACATGCGGCGATCCGACCGCGAGGTCGCCCCCGCCTCGGCACTCGAGCCGCTCCTGGATCGGCGGGAGTGCCGGGGCGCCACGTCCGCGACCCAGGCACGGACCAGCAGCTCGTCGACACCCAGCTCCTCGGCGATCCGTGCCGGGGTGCGGCCCGCGCGTCGCAGGGCACGAGCGCGTGAAGGCCGGGTGTCCGAAGGGTCATCCACACGAGGGGGGTCATCCACACGCGGGGGGCCATCGACACGCGGCCGTACACCGCCGGCAGGCGGGGAGGAGGCCGGGGCCCTCGTCGCGTCGTCGACCGTCGACGTCGGCTCGCTCGGGTCGGCGACGACCCGCAGCGTCGGCAGCTCATCGGCAGCGACCACACGGCGGGCCCTGGCCGTGAGGGCCAGGTCGACCGGCTGGTCGGCTTCATCGTCGAAGGGCAACGGCGCGTCGAGCGGCAGCTCCAGAGGCAGGGCGGGCTGGGCATCGGACCGATCCACGTCGGTACCGCGGCCCGCGCCCTCGGGAGCGTCGCTTCGACCGCCTCTGCGGTCGTCTGTGCGGCTCAGTTCATCCATGGCTCGACCGTACGACGAGGGTGTGACATCCAACCTCGGCGTTGCCGAGGATCCCGAGAGCGACGTGCTGCTCGGAGCCACGGTCGGCCTTCCCGACGCCGACGTCATGAGGCGCAGAGGCGTCGATGAACCGTGGATCGCGCCCCGGTACGGGGCCCGAGCCGACCTCCATGCCGGCCTCCGGGACAGCGTTGGACAGGCGTCTCGCTGACCCAACGATGGCGGAGGGGTACGCCCCACGCCAGGGCCGCAGGAACCCTCCTGGAGGGTCCAGCGACCCTCAGGTGCGGAGGGGCTCGAGCTGGGCCGTGAAGTGCCGCAACCACCGCGGTTGGGACACGATCCGGTAGCCGCGGAGCTGCTCGGCGCGGACCGCGACGTCCGCGATGACCTCGCCGACGTAGTCGATGTGGCTCTGGGTGTAGGTACGTCGAGGTAGCGCGAGCCGGACCAGCTCGTGACGGGCCGGCGAGTCGGGTGCGCCGTCGGGCTGCGGACGACCGAACATCAGCGTGCCGATCTCCACGCCGCGGACCCCTCCGGTCAGGTACAGCTCGCAGGCCAACGCCTGCGCCGGCAGCTCGTTGGGCGGGATGTGGGGCAACAGGCCCTTGGCGTCGAGGTAGACGGCGTGCCCGCCGGGCGGCCGCACGGTCGGCACCCCTGCGGCCCAGGCCAGCTCGGCGAGGTACTCCGCGGTGCGCACACGGTAGGCGAGGTAGTCGGGCTCGGTGACCTCGGTCAGCCCCTGCGCCAGCGCCTCGAGGTCCCGTCCGGCCAGGCCCCCGTAGGTCGGGAAGCCCTCGGTGAGGATCAGCGTCGCCCGACACCGCTCGGCCAGATCGGGGTCGTTCATCGCGAGGACCCCGCCGATGTTGGCGAGGCCGTCCTTCTTCAGGCTGATCCAGCAGCCGTCCGCCAACCGGAACATCTCCCGAGCGACATCGCGCGGGTGACGGTCCTGCTGGCCCGCCTCCCGCTGGACGACGAACCACGCGTTCTCCGCGAACCGGGCAGCATCGAGGAAGAACGGGACGTGGTGACGGTCGCACACCTCCCGGACCGCCCGCAGGTTGGCCAACGACACCGGCTGCCCGCCGCCGGAGTTGTCGGTCACGGTGACCGTGACCAGCGGTACCCCGTCACGTCCGAGCTCGGTGATCGCCTCCTCCAGCGCGTCCACGTCCAGATCGCCCTTGAAGGGCGCTTCGACGTGCAGGTCCTGGTGCTCGGGCTTGATCAGGTCGCGTGCCTCGCCGCCCTGGTGCTCGACGTTCGCGCGGGTGGTGTCGAAGTGGGTGTTGTTGGGCACCACGTGCCCCTCGCGCACGAGCTCGGAGAACAGGATGCGCTCGGCGGCACGGCCCTGGTGGGTCGGGATCACGTACTCGAACCCCGTCAGTTCCTTGACCACCGCCTCGAACCGGTGGAAGGAACGAGCTCCCGCGTAGGACTCGTCCCCGCGCATCATGGCGGACCACTGCTCGCTGGACATCGCGCCGGTGCCCGAGTCGGTCAGCAGGTCGATCAGGACGTCGTCGGCGTGCAGACCGAACAGGTTCCACCCCGCGGTCTCGAGCGCGGCTGCGCGCTCGTCCCGGGTCGTGTGCCGGATCGGTTCGACGCTCTTGACCCGGAAGGGCTCGATGATGGTACGCATCCGTTGCTCCACTGTTCACGGCTGAGGCGGTCGCGGGGACCCTGCGGCCAGGGCACCGGCCGGGCCAGGGCCGAAGGTCCGCCAGGGCCGTCCGCGCGTCCCGCCCGGTCGAGCCGACCCGGTCGACACCCACGCTACTGGGGGTCGACCATCCGGTGCCCGGATCGCGGCCACCCGCTCAGCCGCGGAGGTAGCCCTCCAGCGCATCGGCATGCGACGGATGCCGCAGCTTGGCGAGCGCCTTGGCCTCGATCTGGCGGATGCGCTCGCGGGTCAGCCCCAGCTCGGCGCCGACCTGCTCCAACGTGTGGGGCTGGGCGTCGTGGAGACCGAAGCGTCGTTCGATCACCGTGCGCTCGCGGGAGTTGAGCTCGTCCAGGACCGCGGCCAGGTGCTTGCGCAGCAACAGGTAGGACGCTGCCTCGACCGGGACGGTGGCGTTGGCGTCCTCGATCAGCTCGCCCATCGACCCGTCGCCCTCCTCGCCGACGGGCGCGTCGAGCGAGGCGGGGTCGATCGACAGCTGCCGGAACTCCTCCAGACGCTCCACGGGGAGTTCGACGGCGGCCGCGACCTCCTCCATCGTGGGCTCGCGGCCGAGCTTCTGCACCAGCGAGCGCTCGACCCGCTTGATCTTGTTCATGGACTCGACGAGGTGGACCGGGATCCGGATCGTGCGCGACTGGTCCGCGATCGAACGGCTGATCATCTGGCGGATCCACCAGGTCGCGTACGTGGAGAACTTGTAGCCGCGGGTGTAGTCGAACTTCTCGACCGCCCGCATGAGGCCGAGGTTGCCCTCCTGGATCAGGTCGGGGAACAGCAACCCGCGTCCCACGTACCGCTTGGCGATCGACACGACCAACCGCAGGTTGGCCTCGGTCAGGGCGGCACGCGCGGTGTCGCCCACCCGCTCGATCCGGCGCAGCCGCGCACGTGCCTCGGGGGTGAGCTCCTGCATCGAGTCGAGGATCTCCGCGGCGGCCGTCCCCGCATCGACCCGCTTCGCGAGGTTGACCTCCTCCTCGGCGGAGAGCAGGTCGACCCGGCCGATCTCGTTGAGGTACATGCGCACGGCGTCGCCGGAGGTACCCGGCTCCGCTCGCGAAGCCGCCTTGACGCCCTCCGACTCGCGATCGTCGACGATCGTCACGCCCGACCGACGGAGCTGACGTGCCACCACCCGGGCGGCGGCGGGATCGGAGGTCGCCGCCCGGACGACGGTGGCGATCTCGGAGGTCGTGACGAAACCGCGGTCCGCCCCGAGCTCGTGGAGCTCCTCGACCTCGGGCGTCCGCGTCACCCGCTCGTGTTCGACCAGGTCGACCACGTTCGCCGCCTCCTCGGCACGTGTCGGTGGGTCCTCCCCGTCCCCGACCTCGACGTTGGCCACCACGGTCTCCTCGTGCCCGCGCGATCCGGGCGGGACGATGCTAACGGTGGCTGCGGGGATCGACCCGGGCGATGCTCGGGCAGCACCTCGCCGCGCACCTCACGCACGGACCGAACCCGTACGACCGCAGACGTGGCATCACACGTGAGAGTCTACGTCGCGGGGCGGCGACGTGCGCTCAGGATGCCTGATCCCCGAGCTCCCGACGGCGCCGCTGCAGCTCCTGCAGCTCCCGCTGCACGGCACGCAGCTCCTCGGCATCGGCGACGTGGTGCAGCTGCCCGAGCCGTTCGCGCAGCCTCCGTTCCTGCACCTCGATCCGGGCGGCGAGCAAGCGGTGGACACGTTCGGCCGCGACGAGGGGTGCGAGGTCGTTGCTGGTGCGGGCCCCTTCGCTGCCGCCGTCGGTCGCGGGGATCTCCGGGTCGTCCTCCAACGCGAGGCGACGGATCACCGAACGCAGCTCGTCGTCCGGCGCATGGTCGAGCACCGCGGCGAGTTCGACGCCCGGGCCACCCGCCGCTGCGATCGCCTCGAACACGGCCCGCGCCTTGGGATGCTGCAGGTCGGCGGCCTCGAGCTCCTCCCACCTGCTCGGCAGCAGCTCTGGCCGTTGGAGCGCCACGCGCAGCGCGGCACGTTCCCGCGCGACCACCATCCGATCCGCGGTCGGTGCCGCCTCGACCTCTCGGCGGAACCCCGTCGAGACCGCGACACCCTCGTGGCGATCCAGCTCGAGGCCCATCCGTCGTGCGGTGCTCGTCACGAAGTCGTAGGGCACGCCCAGCCGGTCGGCGACCTCGGTCCGTGCCCACTCACGGCGAAGATCCGGGTCCGGTTCGCGCCCCACGATCTCCAGGGCCGCACGGAGCGCGGCCGTACGCCCCGCTTCCGAGGCGAGGTCGGCGTCCTCGACGCGGTGGCGCACCACGAACGGCACCACCGGGGTCGCCGAGTCGACGGCTTCGCGCATCCCCTCGGTCCCGAGCTCGCGCACCAGGTCGGCGGGGTCCTGTGTCTCGGGCAGCACCAGCACGCGCAGGTCGAGGCTGCCGCCGCCAGCCGCGGTCAACTCCCGCGCCGCATCCCAGGCTCGCTCGGCGGCCTTCACCCCGGCGGCGTCCCCGTCGAAGGCCAGGACGATGCGCTCGGCGTAGCGCGACACCATCCGCAGGTGCTCGGTCCCGACGGCGGTGCCGCAGGTCGCGACGGCGTTCCCGAGACCCGCCTGGTGCAGCGCCATCACGTCGGTGTAGCCCTCGCAGATCAGGACCTGCTCGGCGCGCACCATGTCCGCCCGCGCCTGCGGGACGCCGTAGAGCACACGCGTCTTCTTGTACAGGGGCGTCTCGGGTGAGTTGAGGTACTTGGGCGGGTCGAAGTCGCCGTAGTCGAGGTCGTCGAGGATGCGCCCCCCGAAGCCGACGACGTCCCCGCCGGGATCGTGCACGGGGAAGATCAACCGCCCCATGAACCGGTCGCGCAGCCCACCCCGATCGTTGCGCACCGACACGCCGACCGTGATCAGGTCCTCGGGCTTCAGGCCCTCGGCGACCAGTGTGCGGCTCATCGCGTCCCACTCGTTGGGCGCGAAACCGAGCTCGAACCGCTTGGCATCCTCCGCCCCGAACCCGCGGGCCTTGAGGTAGTCGCGGGCCACCTCCCCGATGTCGGTGTACAGCGTCGCCTGGAAGTACTCACTGGCCGCGCGGGTCGCGTCGACCAGCCGCGACCGTTCACCGATCGCGCGCCGCTCGCGAGCGGTGAGCTCCTCGTAGCGCAGGCTGAAGCCGGTCCGTCGCGCCAGGGCCTCGACCGCCTCGGGGAACTCCAGTCCCTCGATGCGCATCAGGAAGTCGTAGATGTCCCCGGACGCGTCGCAGCCGAAGCAGTGGTAGAAGTTGCCGTCGGGGGTGACGGTGAACGACGGCGTCCGTTCCGTGTGGAAGGGGCACAGCCCCTTGAAGGAGCGTCCGGCCCGCTTGAGCGTCGTGTAGTCGCCGACGACCGTGACGATGTCGGCCTGCCGACGCAGTGCCTCGATGTCGTCCTTGAGGATCCGACCGGCCACAGCCACCTCCCGGCCGCGAACCTACCGGGCCCCGCGTGGACAGCGGCGCCCCATCACGACCCTGTGGGGATCTCGACCCCTCCGGTCCTAGTCCGGAACGTTGTCGTCGGTCCAGTCGGGGTCGAGGTCGACGAGGAACCCCGCGATGCGCTGGACCTCCTCGACCTCGCCGATCTCGTCGGCAGCCCGCTGCAGGCGGACCAGGCAGGTCAGGAACGGCCGGTTCGCCTCCTGCGACCATCGCACGTAGCCGCGGCCTCCCCACCCGGCGCCACGGAGCGCGTCGAGCCCCCGGTGGTAGCCGACGCGTGCGTACGCGTAGCGCTCGATCGGCTCGTCCGCGAGCGTGGCCAGCGTCGCCCAGCCCTCGATGAAGGTCGGATGATCGGCGACCACCGCGCCGACGGCGGTCTTGCGCGCCTCCGGATCCGTGGCCAGCGCGTGCGACAGCGCGGAGCGCACGTCCTCGGACACCGGGGGCAGCACCGTCTCGTGCCGGTCGGCCATGGGTAGATCAGCCACCTCGTCGTCCTCCTGGTCGGGATCCGGCCCCCACGCTATCCACGGAACGCTCCGCCGGCGTCTCGCGGTCGATCGCCGTGGGTAGCCTCCACCTGGCCCGACGCGACCGGGCCTGACGCGCCGACATCGACCGGAGCCCTCCGACGTGGCCACACCGATCCGCTACGCCGTCGACCTCAGCGACCGTGTCCACCACCTGGTCCGGGTGACGCTGACCGTGCCGGAGGACGTCGCGGCAGGAGCCCGCGTGGTGCTGCCGGTGTGGACACCGGGCAGCTACGTGGTCCGCAACTACGCGCACCACGTCCAGTGGATCCGCGCCACCGACACGGACGGGACCCCGCTCGAGCTGTCCCTCGACGGCACCACCGCCTGGCGGCTCCCCGCCGACGCGGCCGGGCCCGTCACCGTCGAGCTCGAGCTGTACGCCAACGACCTCTCGGTGCGCACCAACCACGTCGACGACCACCACGCCCTGCTGATCCCCGCCGCCACCTTCCCCTACGTCGACGGCGCGTCCGACCGACCCCACGAGGTCCACCTCCCACCGCAGCCCGAGGGCCACCGGACCTGGTCGCTGCTGCCGGCATCCGACGACCCGGATACCTACGTGGCCGACGATCGCGACCACCTGATCGACAGCGCCTTCGAGGTCGGCGACCTGCCGAGCGTCGACTTCGAGGTTGCCGAGGTCCCCCACCAGTTCGTGTGGGCGGGCCACGGCGGCGCGCCGGACCTGGAGGCGATCGCGGAGGACGCACGTGCCATCGGCGAGGCCTGTATCGAGCTGTTCGGCGACGGGCTCCCCACCGAGCGCTACGTCTTCCTGTGCGCGGGCTGGGACCAGGGTGGCGGCGGGCTCGAGCACCGGGACGGCTCCGTGCTGCAGATGCCGGTGCGCGCCTTCCAGGACCCGGACCTGGCGGCCCGGTTCCAGTCGCTCGTCGCCCACGAGTACCTGCACCTGTGGAACGTCAAACGGCTGGTCCCCACCGACCTCGTCGACCCCGATTACGAGCATCCGACCCACTCCCCGTCGCTGTGGGTCGCCGAGGGGTGGACCGCCTACTACGACGAGTTGCTGCCGACCCGCGCGGAGGTGTGGAAACCCCGACGGCTGCTGGACACCCTGCGCGACACCCTGGACCGGGTGGACACCACCCCCGGGGCGCTGCTCCAGCCGTTGCGCCAGGCCTCCCACGAGGCCTGGACCAAGCACTACGTCCGCGACGAGAACACCCCCAACGTGATGACCGACTACTACGGCCACGGTTCGCTGGTCGCCTGGGAGATCGACCTGCGGCTGCGCCAGGCCGACCCCGACGGCGACGGCCTGGACGAGGTCTTCCGGCTGCTGTGGAAGCGCCACGCGCGCACGGTCGAGGGTTTCACCGAGCAGGACGTGCTCGACGCGGTCGCGGAGGTCGGCGGCGATGAGCTCGCCACGCTGGTCGACGCCCGCGTCGGTCAGCCGCAACGTCCGGAGATCGACGACGATCTGCTCGCGGCCGTCGGCCTGGCGTTCGCGGACAAGGACGACGGTCCGGCGCCACCCGAGCTGGGCGTCCAGACCACCGAGGACGATCAGGGCATCACCTTCACGTCGGTCCTGCGCGACGGCCCGGCGTGGCGAGCGGGCATCACCGGCGGCGACCGGCTGGTCGCGATCGACGGTGTCACCGTCCCGCGGGGCGAGCTCACCAAGGCCTTGCTCGCGTCGGTCCCTGGCGACGCCGTCGAGGTCAGCGTCACCCGCGGTCCGCGGCTGCTGACCCTACCGGTCACCCTCGGGCAACCGCGCCCCCAGCGCACGCTGCAGCGGCGCGAAGGCGCTACCGGACCCGAGGCGAGGGCGTTCCAGCGGTGGACCGGCCACGCGCTCGAGGACCTCTGACCCCGCCAGCCACGCACGACGAGGTGGCGTGTCAGAGGAGCTCGCGGACCTCCTCTAGACGCGCGGTGACCTCGCGCAGGCGGGCAGCGGCGGCAGCGACGACCTCTTCCGGCGCGTCGCGGTCGGTCAGGCGGTCCGTCAGCACCTCGACCTCCAGGGTGAGCAGCTCCACCTCGGCGCGGACCCGTTCGGCCTCGTGCAGCTGACCGAGGGGCCGTGCGAGCACCGCCTCGTGCAGCACCTTGAGCAGCCGCTCGTCCCGACGGAGCAGCGGTTCCGGGATCCCTGCCCGGTCGAGCAGCTCCGCAAGGTCGGGCAGGGCACGCTCGTAGGGCAGGCTGAGGAGCAGGTCCTCGAAGCGGACGCGCGCAGCTTCGACGTCGAAGGTCACGTCCTCGCCGTCAGGGCCTCGCATCCTGCCACCTCCCTGCAAGCCCCCAGGGTACCGAGGCACACCGGGCGAGGTGCAGAGCCTGGCGCGGTACGGCATCCTGGGCAGCATGGATCACATCCCCTCGATCAAGGAGATGCGCACCGCAGCGCGGGCGTGTCTGTTCCTCGCCTACGCAGCAGGGCTGGCGGGTGTCGCCGCCGGCACGCTGGTCCTGCGTGCGGGCGACGTGGTGTTCGCGATCATCATCTGGGTGATCACCTTCGCGGTCGGCGCGTCGCTGATGGGGGTGTCCGTGCTGATCCGGGCGATGTCGGCGATCCGCACCGATCTGGAGCGGATCAGCTCGGACGTCAGGGTGCTGGTCGCCGACCGTCACCGGGACACGCTGCCCACACCGCCCCGCGAGGACCCGTGGTCGGGCCACCCGCCCTACTGACGACCGACGACTCCCGGTCCTTACGTGTCCGGCTCCTCGGGTGAGGCCGTCGGCTCAGGTGCCGCGTCGTCACGCGGCGCTGCCTCCGGCGGTGTCGGCGCACCACGGGCGAGCCACACCACACCGATCGCTCCGAGACCGAGGAGTCCGGCGGTCCCGAGGTAGCTCGCGGGGGTGGAGATCATGAAGGACTCCCTGGCCACGGTGAGGATCGTCTGCACCTCCACGAGGAGCGCGGGGAGCACGACGACCAGGACCATGGCACCGGCCATGTCACGACGCAGCGACGGGCCGAGCAGCAGGAGCGCGCCGAACAGCACCGCCTCGGTCACGCCGACGACGGCACCCAGACCGCCAGCGGTGTCCCAGATGAACTCGTAGAAGTGCCGTGCCCCTTCGGGCGTGCCCTCCGAACCAGGCATCACGAACTGCGTCGACGCGAGGATCGTCGGTAGCCACGCGAGGAACGCCAGGACGACGTACGCGTTGCCTCTGCCGGGCGCGCCGAGCCGTAGGGCGCCGCGTGGGCGCGCGAGCCAGGCCGCCCACCCCGCTGCGACGGCGAGGAGCCACGTCGCCAACCCGCCGGTCAGCTCGGACCACGGCCCGATCGCGGCACCTTCGGTCACCAGCTCCATCCCCCGGCCGACGAGGAACACCACCCCGGGGATCGCCAGCAGCGCCGATGGCACGAGGACCGCGGCACCGAGCCCCCGCCGACGCCGCCAGAGCAGCAGGGCGCCGACGATCCAGGGCACCGAGAAGGTCAACGTGACCATCAGCCGGGACAGGAACGCCCCGAACCCGAGGTCGAGGACCGAGCCCACCTCCCCCGACAGCCTGATCTCGTCGACCACGTAGATCGTGAGGTCGAGGAGCGCCACGAACAGGGCCAGCAGCATCGCCGTACGACGCATACCTCTCCATGGCGTGGGGACCGACGAGGGTACCGACGGGGTCTCGGCGGGACCCCACACGCATCGCTCGCACCGGTCACTCGACGGGTTGGCCGGGGTGCTCGGGGACCTTGCCAGGGTCGGCGAACCGTGCCCCCTCGGTGGACCACTGGTGGCCGATCACGATCAGCGACACCAACCCGAGGAAGGCCACCCCGCCGAGCGGCAGCAGCGTGCTCCCGTACGCTGCTCGCCCTCGGAGGAACTCGGCCAGCACGAGCAGGAACATCGCCACGCCGTAGACCATGAACCCGGCTCCCGCGATCCGGCGGTGCTTGCCGACCGCGATCACCGCGACGAGCAGCACCGGGAGCGCGTGGACGAGCATGAACAGCCAGGGCTCGAGGTCCACGAGGGGGTTGCCGAGGTAGACCGGCAGCAGCGTGCCGACCTCGACACCGCTCGTCGGGACCGGATCGGCGACGGGCCCGACCGTCCAGCCCAGTGCCATGACCGTGGGGACCAGGGCACGGCGGGTGAGCGGGGTCGCCTTGCCATCCCAGTGACCACGGGGACGGGACAGCCAGGCCAGCCACAGGGTGAGCACCACGAGCGCCACGATCACCGTCCGCGGCGTCAGCTCGGGATACAGCGGTTGGCCGGCGGCAGCGAGCTCGTTGCCGAACAGCCAGAGCTGCCACGCCTGGCGGGGCAGGGTGACCAGCGCCATCGCGACGACCATGCCCGTGGCCAGACGGGGACGGTGCGGCAGCAGCGCCGCTGCGATGATCCAGGGCACGGACAGGGCGGTCGCGGTCAGCGCGACGTCGGTCAGCGTCCGGTCGGCGAGCTCCCCACCGTCAGCGAGCAGCGGCCCGAACCCGTCGGCCAGGCCAGCCAACGCGACGAGCGACAGCATCCACCGGACCGCACGACGGGTCGCCGGGAGCCGGTCGTCGTTCAGGTCGAACCCCACGCCCACCTCATGGTCACGCGCTCGTCAGCGCGACCCTAGCCCTGTCGACTGGACCGGAGCAGGGTCCGATGGTGGCACCGCCACCGCCGATGTGCCATGGCACGGCGGTCAGGCTCCGTACTTCTCCAGCCGGCCGGCCGATGCCAGCATCAGCGGCATGAGGTCCTGGGTGCGGCGCTCGCCGAGGAGCCCGTTGGCGCAGGCGCGTTCGCCGAAGCTGGTCACCGCGTCACGCCCGACGAGGGGGCCCCACATCAGGGTCGGCACGGGGTGCCAGGAGTGGGCACCGAGCTGGGTCGGGCAGGCGTGGTCGCCGGTGACGACCAGGACGTCGGGCTGCAGCGCGACGATGTCGGGCATGACCGCGTCGACCGCCTCGATCGCCGCGACCTTGGCCTCGCGGTCGCCGTCATGACCTGCCCGGTCGGACTCCTTGTGGTGCATGAAGAGGTAGTCGTAGCTCCTCCAGTGCTCGTCCATCGCGCCGATCTGGCCCCCGAGCGAGTGGCCGACGGGCAGTGGCGTCATGCCGACCAGCTCCGCCACCCCGCGGTACATCGGGTAGACGGCCACGGTGGCCGGGGTCACCCCGAAGCGGTCCTGCATGCGCGGCAGCTCCTGCAGGGTGTCGAAGCCCCGCAGGAGCAGGGTGTCGGCCGCCTCGCCGACCAGCGCGTCACGGATCGCGGCGTCCACAGCCACGAGCAGCTCGGCGGTGCGTCGCGCCTCCGGGCTCCGCGCGACCGGCACGTGCGGAGGCACACCGGTCCGCTGCGGATCGAGGTCGTCGATCCCGGGGTCGAGCCCATCGCCGCGCAGGACCAGCAGCACCCGGTGCTCGGACTCGAGCTCGAAGAACACCTGCACCCCGTCGACGGTGACCTCGCGGTTCAGCTTGTCCACGATGGCGCCAGCCGAGGCGTCGTCGATACGGCCGGCCCGTCGGTCGGTGACACGGCCCTCGTCGTCCAACGTCGCCAGGTTGCCGCGCGCTGCGACGTCTCCGGGCTGCAGCTCGAAACCGAGGCCCACCGCGGACAGCACGCCACGGCCGAGCTCGAACTCGAAGGGGTCGTAGCCGAACAGCGCGAGGTGTCCCGGGCCGGAGCCCACGGTGATCCCGGGGCCGGCCGGGAGCGTCAACCCACACGAGCCTTCAGCCGCGAGCTGGTCGAGGTTGGGGGTGTGTGCCTGTTCGAGCTCGCTGTCGAACCGGTGGTCGGCGTACCCCCCGAGCCCGTCCATGACCAGCAGGACCATGTGGCACGGGTTGTCGTTGACCAGGCTGCGCAGATCCATCGGCTACCTCGACGTGGCTGCTCCGACCCTACCTCGGGTCGCCGGTCACGAGGTGGCGACCTCGTCGCTGCTCCGTGGCATCGCGGCCGGACCTCGGACCGTCGCGCGCTGCGTCGAGGGCATGAGCTGCGCTCTACGCTCTCGATCACCGACGAGCGAGGCACACGTGGCAGACATCGACCTGGATCGGACCCGGGCGAGGTTCCCGGCGCTCGACGAGACCGATGACCTCGGCCGACCGATCGTGCACGCCGACGCACCCGGAGGCACCCAGGCCGTCGACCGAGCCATCGACGCGATGACCGAGCACCTGCGCACCGGCTCGGCGAACCAGCACGGCGCCTTCGCCACCTCCATGCGCACCGATGCCCTGGTCGATGAGGCGCGGCAGGCCACCGGACGCTTCCTCGGCACCGATCCGGCCGGCATCGTGTTCGGGCCGAACATGACGAGCCTCACGTTGCACCTCTCGAACGCGCTCGACGAGCGCGTCGACGTCGGCGACAACGTGGTCTGCACCCAGCTCGACCACGACGCCAACGTCTCGCCGTGGCTGCAGCTGGCATCGCGAACCGGCGCGGAGGTGCGATGGGTCACGCTGGACCCGGCAACCGGCCGACCGCGCGTCGACGATCTGGCCCAGCTCGTCGACGAGCGCACGCGCCTGGTGGCCTTCCCCGGGGCATCGAACGCGCTCGGCACGCTGGTCGACCCGTCGCCGTTCGTCGCCGCGGCACGAGCGGTCGGCGCGTTGAGCGTCATGGATGCGGTCCACGCCGCTCCCCATCGGCGCCTCGATCGTGACGGCAGCGGTGTCGACGTCCTCGTGTGCTCTCCCTACAAGTTCTTCGGCCCGCACGCCGGCGTCCTGGCGGCAGACCCGTCACTGCTCGCGGCGCTGAACCCGCAGAAGCTACGTCCGGCCCCCGACCACGGTCCGGAACGTTGGCAGACGGGCACCGCGAGCTTCGAGGCCATCGCCGGCACACGGGGTGCACTCACCTACCTCGAGGAGGTGGGCATGGCGGCGATCGAGGCGCACGAGGCCTCGCTCACGCGACGCTTCCTGGACGGTGTGGACACGCTCGGGTCGGTGACCCTCCACGGCCCGCCCGATGTCGAGGAGCGGACCCCGACCTTCGCGGTGACCGTCGACGGCTGGACGCCGGACGCGGTGGCTGCCCAGCTCGCGTCCCAGGGCATCAACGTCTGGTCCGGGCACTACTACGCGATCGAGCCGATGCGCGCGCTCGGGTTGCTCGACCAGGGTGGCGCCGTCCGGATCGGCTTCGTGCACTACCACGGCCCCCGCGACGTCGACCGGGTACTGGAGGCCCTCCGCGGGCTGACGTGATCGCGCACGCAGGCCAGCGAGCGCCGGCCACGATCGCGCGTCTCGTTGGGGGAGCACGCGCGCCGCTGAGGGGCCTTAGGCCGCCCTACCTCGAGGTCCTGGGCATCTAAGGCGGGATGACGCCAGGATCTAGGGTGGCCGCCCGATGTGGCGGATGCGGCCTTAGGGCGATGGTGATGGTGTCCCGATCAGGAGATGACACCATGGAGCCGGTGACCCCCCACGCGTTGGACGCCCACGCTGCCTACACGCAGGAACGGCTGGCCGCCAGCTCACGCCCGCGCCGGTCGCCACGTCGTTGGTTCTCGCCGCTGGCACTGCTGCGCCGTTCGGGTGAGGGTGCGGCCCAGCGCTGGGCGACACTGCGGCCGCGGCGTCCCAAGGTGGAACGCCCGCGTCGGCGTATCGCCGAGGCGTGAGCGCACCGACCAAGACCCAGGACCAGCACCCAGGACCTCGTCGGGCAGGGCGGGACGAACCGCCAGGTCGCCGAGGAGCTCCACCTCGGCGACCGGACCGCGAGCGTCGAGGCATCCAGCGTCCACCGTGAGCTCGAGGTGTCGTGAGCTCGAGGTGTCCAACCGCGGTGAGGCCGCCCCAGCTGCCCATCGGTTCGGCCTCACCGCGATGTAGGGGCTGCTGGGACGCTCGTGGTCCGACAGCACCCGTCACGGGTCAGCGCGTCTCGCGCTGATCCGCGGGGACGCCGTCACCCTCGACGAGGGTGAAGGTGATCTCGTCCTGGTCGTCACTGCGCTCGTGGCGGAGCGTGTACTCGCCGGCGTAGTCCGCGTCGATCAGGAAGCCGGTGAGGACGCCGGTCTCCGTCTCGCCACCGCTGACGCACCGCTCGGAGACACCGAGGTCGACGATCCCGTCGCCGTTGGGCAGCGTCAAGGCGAAGGCGCCTTCGCCACGGGTCGAGCAGGACTGGCTGCCGCTCTGGTTGTCCATGGTGTAGGTCAACTCGAGGAGCGCCGTGCCGTCATCGAGGTGGCTGCCACCGGGGTTGTCCCAGCGGACCTCGGCGGCGGTGATCGTCACCAGCACATCGCTGACGTCGAACGTCTCGCCGTCCAGCGGCTGCGGGACGGGGAAGCGATCGATCAGTTCGGCGTCGGCGCCGACGGGCAGCTGGGCGGCGCTCTGTCCGCTGTGGCCCAGGATCAGCCGCGCAGATGCGTCGTCGTAGACCTCGAGGTCATCGGGCCGTAGGGGGACGACGATCTCGCCGGAACTGGAGGCGTTCCCCGGGACCTGGCGGAACTCCGCACGACCGGAGACGTCGACGACGTTGCCGGTGCCGGGTTCGTCCCACCGCAGCGAGACCGGCGGCGACGGCATCACGGTGTCACTGCCGGGGTTGAAGGCGCTGACGTCGAAGGTCAGTTCGAGCCCCTGCATGCGGCGCTCGACCTCGCCGTCAGGCGACGCCTCGGCGTCGAGGTCGACGACCGTCATCTCCGACACCCGGTACTCGAGGCCACCGTGGTGCACGGTCACGTCGATCGCCCGACCGTCGACGGTGGCGACCTCGGCCCCGGCCTCCTGCCCGTCGGCCCCTTCGGTCTCAGCGGTCTCAGCGGTCTCAGCGGTCTCGGCGGGCTCGGTGTCGGCCTCCGTCTCCTCGCTGGCCGCCTGCTCTGCGAACGCGTCGGTCAGCTGGTCGATCGCCTCGTCGCCACCGCAGCCCGCGAGCAAGAGGGCTGCGGCCCCGGCCGCGATCGTCGTTGGATGGATGATGCGCATGGTTCCCCTCGGTCCCGGACGCCACGAGGGCGCCCGCTCGTCGTCGTTGTCCAGACGCCCACAGACGCCCGCTCATGGGGTCGTCAGCCGACCGACCTGTGCGACGTGCGCGTGCCTCGCACGTCGACGGTCACCCGTTCAACCTTGCCCCGCGGCGAGGCTAGCAGGCGATCCACCGACACCCGTGACGGCTCACCGGGTCAGGTGAGCTCCGTCTCACCTCCCTCGAGGAAGCGTTCGGCGACACGTCTCCACCGCTGGCTGCGAGCGGCGATCCGGGTCGCCGGGTCCTGCGTCGCGATCTCCTTGAGCAGGGTCACCGCCGTCGCGGCGACACGGGCGGCGAAGGCCGGCCCCTCCTCCCCTGGCTCAGGACGATCCGGCACCACGACATCCACGATGCCGAGGCGTCGCAGGTCGGTGGAGGCGACGCCCTGTGCCGCCGCGAGGTCCCGGGCATGGTCGATGGTCCGGTAGAGGATCTCGGATGCGCCCTCGGGCTGGATCGGCGCGAGCCACGAGTGCTCGCAGGCCACGACCCGATCCGCCGGGAGCAGTGCGAGCGCACCTCCTCCGGTGCCCTCCCCGAAGAGCACGGAGAGCGTCGGGACGCGCACCGCCGACAGTTCGGCCAGGCAGCGGGCCACCTCGGCGGCCAGGCCCTCCTCCTCGGAGCGGACGCTGATGTCCGCTCCGGCGGTGTCGATGATCGTCACCAGCGGGAGGTCCAGTTCGTCAGCGAGCGCCATCGCACGGCGCACGGTGCGGTAGCCGGCCGCGGTGAGCTTCGCGCCGCGTTCACCCGGTGGGCGATCGCTGGCGACGACCACGGCGGGGATGCCGTGGACCCGCGCGACCGCGGCGAGGCAGCCGTCGTCGCGGCCGCCGACGCCGTCGCCCGACAGCCGGGTGATCTCGGTGACGCACGCGGCGAACAGTTCGCGCACGCCCGGTCGGTCGACCCGTCGGCTTCGTGCCACCGCCTCCCACGGGTCGATCACCGCGTCCTCCGGCAGGTGCAGGATCGGCGCGTCGAGCGGTTCGGGCATCGGTGGCGCCAGGACCGCCAGTGCCGTGCCGAGCACGTCCCGCAGGTCCTCCCGTGCGACGACCCGGTCGATGATGCCGGTCTCGTAGAGGTGCTCGGCGGTCTGTATCCCTTCCGGTAGCCGCTCACCTGTCAGCGCCTCGATCACCCTCGGACCGGTCAGCCCGATCAGCGCACCCGGCTCCGCGAAGGCGAGGTGTCCGAGCGATCCCCAGGAGGCGAGCACACCACCGGTCGTCGGGTGACGCAGGTAGACCAGGTACGGCAGCCGGGCGTCCCGCAGCCGTCGTACCGCTCCAGCCACCGCAGCCATCTGCACGAAGGCCGGGGTTCCCTCCTGCATCCGCGTCCCGCCGGACACGGGCAGGCCGATGACCGGGAGACGCTCGGCGACGGCGCGGTCGAAGGCGCGACAGATCCGCACGCCTGCGGCGATGCCCATCGTCCCCGCGAGGAACGAGAAGTCACCTGCCACGATGACGCACGGCGTCCCAGCCACCGTCGCCCGGCCGGTCCACACCGCCTCGTTGCGGCCGGAGGCCGCGCGTGCCTCCTGCAGGCGCTCCGTGTAGGGGCGCCGGTCGGTGAACCCCATCGGGTCGTCCACCTGGACATCGGCGTCCCACTCCTGCGGTGAGCCCGGATCGGCGACCTCCTGCACGATCGTGGGAGCTTCCGCGGACCCGTCGGCAGAGGTCATCGCTACCTCGACTCCTGTGCTGTGCACACCCGGGCAGGCGGCTCCAGCGGAGCGTCGGCCGACGCCGGCGCGCAGGCCACGGCGATGCCTGCCAGGAAACCGAGGTATCCGCTGGCAGGTCGCGACGACGAGCCGCGGCTCAGCAGGGCGGCAGGCGGTCGACGAGGTAGCTCTCGAGCCGATCGATGGCGACCCGGTCCTGATGCATCGTGTCGCGGTCGCGCACGGTCACCGCCCGGTCCTCCAGGGTGTCGAAGTCCACCGTCACGCAGTAGGGCGTACCGATCTCGTCCTGACGCCGGTACCGACGCCCGATCGACTGTGTCTCGTCGTACTCGCACATCCACCGGTGCTTGACGATGTCGAAGACCTCACGCGCCGTGGGCGTGAGGGTCTCCTTCTTCGACAGCGGCAGGACCGCCACCTTGTACGGCGCGAGCCGCTTGTCGAGCTTGAGCACGGTGCGCTGTTGCATCTCGCCCTTGGCGTCGGGTGCCTCCTCGACGCGGTAGGCGTCGAACAGGAACGCCAGCGCCGCCCGGGTCACACCACCCGCGGGTTCGATGACGTAGGGGTGGTAGCGCTCGTCGGTGGACTGGTCGAAGTAGGTGAGGTCCTGGCCACTGGCCTCCTGGTGCGCCTTGAGGTCGAAGTCGGTGCGGTTGGCGAGGCCCTCGAGCTCCGACCAGCCCATCGACTCGTCGGGGAAGTAGTACTCGATGTCCACGGTGCGTTTGGCGTAGTGGGACAGTTCGTCCTTGCCGTGCTCACGGATGCGGAGGTTCTCGCGGCGGAGGCCGAGGTCGACGTACCAGTCCATGCGCTCGTCGATCCAGTACTGGTGCCACGCCTCGTCCGTGCCCGGCACGACGAAGTACTCCATCTCCATCTGCTCGAACTCGCGCGTGCGGAAGATGAAGTTGCCCGGGGTGATCTCGTTGCGGAACGACTTGCCGATCTGCGCGATGCCGAAGGGCGGGCGCTTGCGCGAGCTGCGTTGGACCGTCGCGAAGTCGACGAACATGCCCTGCGCCGTCTCCGGTCGCAACCACACCGTCGAGCCCTCGGATTCGATCGGTCCCGCGTTGGTCTTGAACATCAGGTTGAACTGCCTGGGGTCACCGAGCTCGCGTTTCCCGCACGAGGGGCAGGTCAGCTCCCCCTCGGCGGTCTCGCCACCGAGCTGCTCCTCTCGGAGGTGGTCCTCACGGAAGCGCTGGTGGCAGTTCGCACACTCGACCAGCGGGTCGGAGAACGCCGCGAGGTGCCCCGAAGCCTGCCACACCTCGGTAGGTCCGAGGATGGCCTGCTCCATGCCGACGATGTCCTCGCGCAACTGCACCATCGAGCGCCACCACTGCCGCTTGACGTTCTCCTTGAGCTCGACACCGAGGGGCCCGTAGTCCCAGGTGGATCGCATCCCGCCGTAGATCTCGGCGGTCGGGAAGATGATCCCGCGGACCTTGCACAGCTCCACGATCGTCTTCAGCTGGACGCTGACGGACGGCTCGCCGAACGCCGGGCTGTCGGTGGTGGTGTCTTCGCTCACGGTGGACTCGTTGCTCGGATGCGGACCCCGCCACTGGCGGTGGGGGGAGGGGGACACGCCGCCTCTCCACTCGGGAGACGACGGGCCAGCTAGCGTAGCTGTCGTGTCCCCTCCCCTTCCGAGCCGCGTCGGTCAGTAGCTGAAGGTCGTTGCACCCTCGTCGCCGATCCACTCCCACAACGGGACCGTGCCGGTGATCTGTGCGTTGTCCAGCAACGTGCCCTCGTCGAGCTGCCTGGCGTTGAAGCAGACCGGGCAGACGAAGAAGGCTCCCCCGGCGTCGGCGTAGCGCTTCAGCAGGTCGGGGAGCGACGGCCCGTTCTCCGGCGCCGTTCCCACCGCGACACCGTTGGTCGCCAGGCGCACCGCCTCCTTCGTCAGGAACATCCGGGTTGGGCGTCCCTCCTCCGCCGCGGCTACCGCGACGAGCAACGCGACGGTGACGGTCTCCGCATCCTCCAGACCGGTGTTCAGGTTGATCAGGGCCTTGTTCGCCATCGGGACGTCCTCCCTCTCGGTCGTGTCTCTCGGTCGTGATCGGTCGATGAGGCGCCCACGATCGAGCCCGAGATCGGGCCTCCACGCGTCACCTCCCGACCAAGGACGACGAGGCCACCAGGGACATTGCATGAGCGGCATCGCACGGCCCAGGCATCCATCGCACGAGCGGCATCGCACGAGCCGCGTCGCAGGACCGAGGCATCGGTCCCACGGATCAGGGACCTGCGGCCCCCTTGCGCCGACCAGCCCACGGGGCACCCTTCCCGGGGTACCGACCACCCTCGTACCGACCACCCTCGTACCGACCACCCGCGTACCGACCCCCCCGGGAGCTCCTGCGTGCGATCCTCGTCCCTGACCGTTGCCGCGGCGACGACCGTGCTGCTGCTGGTCGCCGCGCCGGCCGCCGCGCACGTGATGCTGATGCCGGGCGACGTCGAACCGGGCGAGACGCTGGACACCGACCTGCTCGTGGTCCACGGCTGCGGGCCAGGGGGCACGATCCCCTCCTCCGACGACGAGACCTCCCCGACGACCGCCGTGACCTTCGAGGTCCCCGCTCCCCTCGACGTGACCCCGAACGAGATGCCCGGATGGTCGATCACGACCGAGCGCGCGGCCGACGGCTCGGTCGAGATCCGGTGGGACAACGAGGACGAGGCCGGCACGTCCGAGCCGATCTACCTCGACGTCACCATGGACGCCAGCGCCCTCGACGAGGAGCGCGAGTTCTGGTTCCCCGCCGTGCAGGAGTGCGCGGACGGTGAGCGCATGTACTGGACCCTCCCGGGGATGGAGGAGCGCGACGGCCAACTCCCCGGCGTCAGCTTCGGGGTGACCGCTGCCGCGCCGACGCCGAACACCGACACCGGGCCGTCGACGCTGCTGCTCGTGGCGATCGTGCTCGTCATCGCGGGCGCTGCTGGCGCCGCCAGCTTCGTGTTCAGCGGCCGCCGTGGCGCCACCGACGGCTGAGCTCCGCACGGACCACGCCTCTCGACCCGCCGGCCCCGCACCCGTAGCGAAGGGCGTGCGTGGCCCGGGCTCGTTCCCGTGCCCTCCCGACTCGGGACCTGTCGAACCCGCGGGTTACGGTCCGCGCAGTGACGAGGAGGCTGGTCCATGGGCCATCGAGGGCGCGAGAGCCGGTTCGAGCGTGACACAGCGGTCGAGCTGCTCGCGCACGACACGGACGACGGGGCCGCTGCCGGGAGCATCGGCACGCACCGGTTCCGTGGCACGATCGATCCCGGCTGGGCGGTGATCGAGGGCGCCGCGGCCAACGGCGGCTACGTGATGGCCCTCGCGGCACGGGCGATGCGCACGACCGTCGCGCATCCCGACCCGGTCTCGCTGACCGCCCACTTCCTCGCCCCACCCGACCCCGGCGAGATCGACATCGACGTCGAGGTGGTCCGTAGTGGCGGACGACACTCGACCATCGCGGCACGCCTCGTCCAGGAGGGGCGCGAGCGCACCCGCCTGCTCGGCACCTTCGCCGACCTCGGTGTGGTCGACGGCCACGACCCCCGGATGGACCGTCAACCACCCGCCTATCCGCCGGTCGAGGGATGCCTCGACTTCACCACGATGATGATCGAGGGCGAGCAGGGGGGCGGCTTCCCCACCCCACCGATCGTGCGGCGGTTCGACCACCGCGTCCCGGCCGAACTCGCCGGGTGGGCGGAGGGCAAGCCCCTCGGCCGAGGGCAGGTCGGTGGGTACGTGCGCTGGCGCGACGGGGCGTCGATGGACACGCTCGGCGTGCTCACCGTCGCCGATTGCTACCCCCCTGCGGTCTTCAACACCGACGAGAGTGGTCTCGGCTGGGTGCCGACGCTCGAGCTCACCGTGCAGGTCCGACGACGTCCCGCCGAGGGCTACCTCGTGACCCGCCTGACCACCGAGGCCATCACCGCCGGTGGCTACCTCGAGGAGGACGGAGAGGTCTGGGACGCCCAGGGCCGGCTCGTCGCGTTGTCCCGCCAACTGGCCCTTGCACCCCGATAGGGACGGGCCCACGCTCACTCCGGGTCACGATGCCGGCGTCAGGGTCGATACGACGGTGGACGTTCTGCCGATGTGGTGATGTCCTGGAGGCCCCATGTGATTGCGTTGGGAAGAAGTCGGCTTCCAGGACCGAGCGATCACGGCGTTGTCATCTCCAGGTCGGCGCCGGTCACACCGGGCGCGCACGATCGGTGTTCGCGGCGGAAGGCCAGATTGTGCAGGTCAAGTTCACTCTGACGACCGAGATGCCCACCTGGCGCCTCGGGCTGTGGGACACGCGAGAGGAGGCCGAGGCGTTCATGAAGGAGAGCGGCCTCACAGCGGGGACTGCGGTGACGCCGGTCTTCTTCGACTGACTACTTCGCCGCAACGGGCGTTGCGCCCCGGTCGCCAGGGTCTACCGTGGGTCCGTGTCGTAGGCGCTGCCGCGATGCCGGATGGCAATCACGCGCACCGTCCGGTCGTCGCGGAGCTCGTAGATGATGCGGTAGACCCCGACCCGGTAGGACCGCAGCCCGGTGAGCCGTCCACGCAGCTCATGACCGATGTGCGGGTCCCGCTCGAGCTCACCGAGCGCATCCAGGACCGCATCCGCACGCAGGAAGTCGAGCGCGGCCAGTGCCTCACGCGCGGTCCGGGTGAGGAAGACCCGCCCCACTACGAGCGATCGCGGGCAGCATGCTCGGCACGGACCTCGTCGAGCGAGACGACCTCGCCCGCCGCCAGATCGTCGAGGCCGCGGCGGATCGCCGCGAGGGTGTCGTCGTCGGAGAGGATCTCGGCCGTCTCCTCCAGCGCCTCGTACTCATCGACGGGAACCAGGACCGCGGCTGGCCGACCACGTCGGGTGACCGTGACGTGCTCGCGGCGGTCGGCTACCTCGTCGAGCAGGTCGGCGAGGTGGGCGCGGAACTCCCGGACAGGCACGGTCTTCGACATAGGAGCAGTGTACCGCTGTGCGTACACATACGGTGCGAGGTTCTCTCGGATGAGGCACGAGCGCTCTGCGGATCCGGGCGTTGTGGTGCGGTCGTGGGAGGATCCGGCCGACGTCATCGACGCCTACACCGTGTGGAGCT
>CAYVJT010000009.1:0-36357 GCA_964451855.1 uncultured Actinomycetota bacterium | reverse complement strand
CGTGGCGGAGGGAGAGGGATTCGAACCCTCGAGACCCGTAGGTCTACCCGCTTTCGAGGCGGGCGCACTCGGCCGGACTATGCGATCCCTCCAGGTGCTCGCTGCACGACGTGCGGCGAACGGACCGGAGGGTACGCAAGCCGCGACGCATGCGGCAACACCGTGGCAGCGGCCTGGACCGTCGGGACCTCACCGCCCGGACCGCGATGTCCCGGCCCCATCAACGGCACGCGCGGCCGGTACCACGTGGACACAACCGCACGCGGGTGCGCCGCGGGTCAGGCGCGCTGCGCCCGGAAGAAAGCACGCAGGGGTGCGCCGCACGCGTCACCGAGCACGCCGCGGACCACCTCGACGTTGTGGTTGAGGCGGGGATCGCGTGGGATGTCATAGAGCGCACCGACCGCGCCGGCCTTGGGATCATCGGCGCCGAAGACCAGCCGGGGGAGCCGCGCGAGCACCATGGCCCCGGCGCACATCGCGCAGGGCTCGAGGGTGACGTAGAGGGTGCAACCGTCGAGCCGCCACGACCCCACCGCCTGAGCGGCGTCGCGCAGCGCGAGGATCTCGGCATGCGCGGTGGGGTCCCGGTCCACCTCGCGGCGGTTGTGCCCGCGCGCGATGATCTCACCGTCGCGGACCACCACCGCCCCGATCGGCACGTCGTCGTGCGCCTCGGCCGCCATGGCCTCGGCGATCGCCTCGCGCATCCACGTCTCGTCCACACCACCACCGTAGGCGACCCGACGTGCGCTGACGGCACGCGCGCCACCATAGGGGTACCCCCCTCTCCTACGAGGTCCGGTACCCTGCCGACGACCACGGCCTGGAGGCATGCCGCATGCACGGGTACGACGCCAACCGCGACGAGCTGCTCGGACGCCTGCGCCGCATCGAGGGGCAGGTCCGCGGCCTCCAGCGCATGATCGAGGAGGACCGGTACTGCATCGACGTCCTCACCCAGATCTCGTCGGCGACCCGCGCGTTGCAGGGCGTTGCCGTCAACATGCTCGACGACCACGTCCGCCACTGCGTACGTGACGCGATCGACCAGGGGCCGTCAGCGGCCGACGAGCGCATCGACGAGGCGCTCGACGTGATCCATCGACTGATCCGCAACTGATCCCGGAGGAAGCTCCCATGACGACCACCCGCACCTACGACGTCCCCGGTATCTCCTGCGGTCACTGCAAGGCCGCGATCGAGGAGGAGGTCGGCCAGCTCGACGGGATCATCGAGGTGGACGTCGACGTCGATTCCCGCAAGGTCACCGTCACCGGTGAGGTCGACGACGACGCGATCCACACCGCCGTCGAGGAAGCCGGCTACGAGGTCGCCGGGACGTCCTGACCGCCGATCGGCTCCGAACCCGTCCGGGCGGTGCGTGCCCGACGTAGGGTCCCCTGTGCCGCACCTGCCCGACGGAGCCGCGATGAGCCCACCCTCCCTGGAACCAAGGGTCGCGATCGAGACCCTCACCCAGCTCGACCGCGAACTCGGTGACGTCGATCCCGACACCCGCGCCATCGTCGGGCTCCGGCCCGAGGCTCCCGGCACCGTCGCCCTGGTCGACGTGACCCTGCACGACAACGGCATCCTCGAGGTCGCCGACGACGTCGCGGGGCTCGTGGTCGTCACGGCCGAGGAGGTCACCAGCGACGACGAGGTGGTGGGGCTCACCCAGCTGCTGTGCGTCCTCCGCGACGGCACGGAGTTCGGCCTGTACCGGGTCGGTGGCGACGACGAGCAGCCGAGGATCTGGCGCACCGACGCCGACCCCGACGATGCTGCCGACGACCTGCGGCCCCGCGATGTCGCCTCCAACACCGCGCGTCGCGCCTTCGGTCTGCCATCGCTGGTCGAGCCGATCTCGGTGGCGGACATCGCCGCTCGGACCTGGCTGCTCGCGGTCGCCTCGGCAGCCCTGCAGGCCTTCGACACCCCGGACGGTCCAGCGGAGGTCACGCCGGAGGACCTCGGCCCGGTGGCCGGACACGGTCCGCTCAGCGCCGTCGCGACCGACGACGATGAGCTGCCCACCTGGGACGAGCTCCACCGTGCGGCGATCGCGGGCGAGCTCGAGCTCGGCAGCCACCTCACCGTGGATCCCGACCACGCGGCCTGGCTCGACGCCGATGCCTTCGCCCAGGTGCTCGACCGGACACTGCCGTCGACCGACGAGCTGCTCGGCTCCTTGCGGGTCACCGGTGACGACGACCTGCTCGCCTGGGTGATCGGGCGTCTCTCGTCGGCGGAGGGGCTGCAGCACGGGTACGTCTGACCCCGCCGGCCGCGCGCCGCCGCACGACCGGCGACCCACAACCCCGCAACCGGGTCCGAGGTGGTCGCACCCGGCCCCTAGCCTGCGGCGCATGCCACCACCACCTGCCGCGAGCTTCCCCGGCCCGGACGTGCTCGGGCGTGGCATCGTCGTGGCTCCGGGCGACGACGTGCCCGCACCCTTCGACGGCGTGCGCCGCGTCGTCATCGACGACGAGGTGCTCCGCCACCCACGAGCGGTCGCCGCGCAGCTGTTCGACCACTGGCTCAACCGTCGGCGGATCGTGATCGAGCTCGCTGCCGACAACGAGGTGGCACGCTCGCCCGAGGTGATCGACACGCCGCCGTACGCGTTGCCGCCAGATGCGGGGCTCCACCGTGAGCAGCTCCACGCACTGACGTGGGCCAACACCTACGACCTGCGTCAGGGCCGCCCGATCTGGTGGCATGGCGAGCTCGCTCTCCGGCACACCGACGGCGTCCGTGTGGACGACACCGGTAGCCGGAGGACGGTCGGCGACCTCGTGCTGCCCGACGGCAGGCCGGCCTGGATCGATGGCGGTCCTCGCGGGCCGGTCGCCCTACCCGACGATGCCACGGCGGCACTCGTCCACCGCGAGTCGATCGCGTTGCGTCGACTGACCGTGCTCGGGGACACGACACCGACGGACGCGGGCGCGCTCGCCGAGGACCAGCTGGGGGCCGTCGCGCACCCCGCTGGCCCCACCCGGGTGATCGCGCCGGCGGGCTCGGGCAAGACCCGGGTGTTGACGGCCAGACTGCGGCACCTGCTGGCCGACCGTCGGCTCGAGCCCGAGCTGGTGACCGCGGTGGCCTACAACACGCGCGCTGCGGCGGAGCTGCGTGACCGCACGCAGGACCTGCGCGCGTCGATCCGCACCCTGCACTCCCTCGCGCTGTGGATCTGCAACCTCGACGTCCGCCGCCAGGTCATCCAGGAGCGGGAGGTCCGCGCGATCCTGGACCGCCTCGTGCGCACCGCTCGCATCCCGAACCAGGACCCCTTCCAGCCCTACCTGGAGGCACTGTCCGAGGTCAGGCTGGCGCTACGCGATCCCGCCGAGGTGGAGGCGCTCCGGGGCGACGTCGACGGCTTCGCGGAGCTGTTCCCCACCTACCGCGAGGAGCTCGCGCGCCGTGGCGTCCTGGACTTCGACGAGCAGGTCTACCGGGCGATCGAGCTGTTGCTGACCCGCCCCGACATCCGTTCGGTCGCGCAGCGGGCGGGGACCCACCTCCTGGTCGACGAGTTCCAGGACCTCACCCCGGCCTTCCTCCTGCTGATCCGGCTCGTCGCGGGCCCGACGGCCCAGGTGTTCGCGGTCGGCGACGACGATCAGACGATCTACTCCTACGCCGGCGCATCCCCCACCTACCTCGTCGACATCGACCGCTGGTTCCCCGGCGCCGTGCCCCACGCGCTGGAGGTCAACTACCGCTGCCCGCCGGTGGTGGTCGATCGCGTCGGGCGGCTGTTGTCGCACAACCGCACCCGGGTCGCCAAGACCATCCGCAGCGGCACCGACGATGCCGACACCGCTGGGGACCCCGCCGGTGACGCACCGCTGACGATCTGCACCGTCGAGGCTGCCGAGATGAGCTCCATCACGACCCAGCGGCTCCAGACGCTGCTGCGAGCAGGCTGCCGGCCGGCGGACCTCGCCGTGCTCGCGCGGGTCAACAGTGCGCTGCTGCCCGTCCAGGTCGCGCTGACCGAGGCCGGCATCGCGCACACCGCGCCCCTGGATGCGACGGTCCTCGGCCGCACCGGGGTGCGGACCGCGCTGGCCTACCTCCGGCTGGGCCTCGACCTCGAGCGCATCCAGCGCGAGGATCTGTTCGACACGCTCAACCGCCCGGCGCGCAAGGTGCGCTCCGCGGTCACGCCGCTGCTGCCGAGGGGACGGCTGAGCCTCCGCCAGCTCGAACAGGTCGCGGACACCCTGGACGGGGTGCACCGGGAGCGCTTCACCGGCTACCTCGACGACCTGCGGTCGCTCGAACGGGCCATCACCGACGGGGCCGACACCGCGCTGTGCCTGCGGTTGATCCGGGACCGGATCGGCCTGGGCGAGGCGATGGACGCGCTCGACCGGTCCCGGACCCGCCCGGAGGGTTCGTCACACGCCGACGACCTCGACGCTCTGCTGCAGCTGGCGGCACTGCAGCCCGACCCGGCAGCCTTCCGCGACTGGCTCAGCGAGCGGCTCCGCGTCCCCGCCGACCCCGCCGGGGTGACCCTCTCGACGGTCCACCGCGTCAAGGGCATGGAGTGGGAGCACGTGATCGTCTTCGCCGCCAACGGTGGGCTCTTCCCCCATCGCCTCGCCGACGACGTCGAGGAGGAGCGGCGGGTCCTGCACGTGGCGGTCACCCGGTGCCGGGAGAGCGTGACCGTGGTCGCGGACCGCGAACGCCCCTCGCCCTTCCTCGCCGAGCTCGACGAAGCCAGTGACCGTGCCCCACGCTCGACGCGGGACGCTGCGGCGTCCGCCGACCCGATCGCCGCGACACGTGGCGCCGACGGCGCCGTGGCCGCGCAACCGGGCATCGAGGTCGAGCTGATCGGTGGGCTCGCAGCGCGGATCATCGACCGTGACGACACGGGGGTCGCGCTCCAACCCCTCGCGACCCACCATGATGGTCGCACCCCACCCGCGCTGTGGCTGCCCTACGGCTCGACCGTGCGTGTCGACGGGCAACCGAGCACCCTGGTGCGCCGCACGCGTCAGGCTGCGGGCGCGTCCGCGGCCGACGACGGTGACGTGCGGCTCATCGACGTCGGTGATGATCCCGCCGACGAGCAGCTGTTCGAGGCCCTCCGGGGTTGGCGGGCCCGGGTCGCCGCCGACAGCGGGGTCCCCGCCTACCTCGTCTTCCACGACCGACACCTGCGGATCATCGCGGGCCGCAAGCCGCGGTCGCTGGCCGAGCTCGCTGGCTGCCCGGGCGTGGGTCCGACGAAGCTGGAGCGCTACGGCGACGACGTGCTCGACCTCGTCGACGGGCACGCCTGACCCCGTGAACGGCCCTGTCCTCCGCGACCGTGCGGCCCGCCTACCCGGGCAGCGGCAACCGTTCCTCGGAGGTGTCGGCCGCCTCGGTGGGTTGGCCCTCCCTGAGGAAGGTGATCGCGTCAGCCAGGCTCTCGACGGGAACGAGCCTGATCGTGCGCGCATCGAAGTCCTGCAGTTCGCCGACCTGCGAGGCCGGGAACAACAGGATGTCGGCTCCGGCCCGCTGCGCCGCCTCCGCCTTGGCGGGGAGTCCGCCGATGCTGGTGACCTGGCCGTCGAAACGGATCCCGCCCGTGCCGGCGATGTGGCGTCCACGCGCCAGGTCCGGCTCCGCCACGTGGGCGTAGGTCAACAGCGCGACCATCATCCCGTGGGAGCTGCCGAGGGACAGGCTGCGGAACCATGCCACCGGGGCCAACCGCGACCACTGGCCGCCGATCCCGGCCTCCAACCCCTGTGGCGCGAGTTCGATCACCCGCACGCGGCCGTAGGGCAGCTCGGCGCCCTCCACGGTGAAGGTCTCGCCGGCCGCCGTGGTGAACGACAGCTCCTCGCCCATCCCGGGCAACGCCGCGTCGAAGTCCGTTCGGGTCATCAGGCCGACCCCGTCGATCTCGGTGATCACGGCGGCCTCCGGGAGCCCATCGTGGATCGGGTAGGCGACCTCGACGAACACGCCGAGGGGCAGATCGAACCCGGCCTGACGCAACCCGATCGCGGCCGCGAACGGCTCGCTCTGCGCGGGGCGGCTGCCCGGCGAGCCGACCCGCATGTCCCGCACCGGCGCGTCGGCCTCACGCAACGAGTCGATCGCCAGCTCGTACAGCAACGGGGGCCGGCCGACCGTCAACCAGGACCACTGTCCCGCCGGGTTCATCACCTGGCCATCGACGACCAACCGGCCGTCCATCCGCCACGCCCATCCCGGCGGGTCGTCCCCGACGACGTGCATCCACGGCACCGGCAGGACCGCCACGACGATGGCGATCAACGCCACCCACAGGCTGGTCCGCTGCAGCCGCGCCCGGCGGTCGTGTCGGTCATGCCAACGGCGCAGTCGACCGAGACGGTCGTCCTCGACCGCCTGCTGCTCGACGTCCGCCATCGGCTCGCTCCCTCGGCCGGGACAGCTGCGTCTCCAGGCCCTGTCGGCCGGCCCGAAGACGAGTGTACGGACGCGCCGATCCGTGACCCCGGCCGATGGAGCCTCGTCCTCCCCAGGCACGACGGGGCACCCTCCGGGGAGCGTTCGCGCCCGAGGACCGCACGTCTGGCTGCGGAGGTGGAACCCCACGTCCCTCGGCGCCTACGCTCCCGGCTTCCGCCCGCTCGTGGACCCCTCCGGCCTCGAGCCCCTGCTCGACACCTCTCAGGAGTGCCCCTTGCGTCGTTCCCTGCGCCTTCGTCGGTGGCAGAAGGCTGCGTTGGACCGCTTCGAGGGCTCGGGCCGCCGGGACTTCCTGACGGTGGCGACACCCGGGGCCGGGAAGACGACCTTCGCGTTGACGGCGGCGATCCGCGACCTGTTCTCGCATCCACACCGGCGCCTGATCGTGGTCGCACCGACCCAGCACCTCAAGCACCAGTGGGCCGCCGCCGGCGCCGACTTCGGGCTGCACCTCGAGCCCGATTGGTCCTCGAGCGACGGGTTCCCCGTCGACATGCACGGCGTCGTCGTCACCTACCAGCAGACGGCTGCCAGCGGACGAGCGCTCCGTGGTCCCGCCGACGACGCCTTCGTGATCCTCGACGAGATCCACCACGCCGGCTCGGAGCGGGCGTGGGGTGAGGGCATCGCCACCGCCTTCGAGCTGGCCGCGCGTCGCCTCCAGCTGTCGGGGACACCCTTCCGCAGTGACCAGGACCCGATCCCCTTCGTCGAGTACGCCTTCGACGAGGCGGTCGCCCACTACACCTACGGCTACGGCGAGGCGCTGGAGGACGGCGGGGTCGTCCGTCCGGTGTTCTTCCCCGCGATCGGCGGTCACATGGAGTGGATGGCCCCCGACGGCGCCGAGATGTCCGCGAGCTTCGACGACGTGCTGGACCGGACGGCGGCCTCCCAACGCCTCAGGACCGCGCTGTCGCCGGACGGCGAGTGGCTCCCGGCCGTCGTCGACCAGGCCCACGGCCACCTGCACGAGCTGCGCGAGACCCACCCCGACGCGGGTGGGCTGGCGATCGCGATGGACGTCGACCACGCGAACGCGATCGCTCGGCTCCTGCGGCAACGGCACGGCGTCCGCCCCGTCGTCGCCACCTCGGACGACCCGCTCGCCAGCGAGCGCATCGCGGAGTTCGCCGCCGGCACCGACCCCTGGATCGTGGCCGTCCGTATGGTGTCGGAGGGTGTCGACGTCCCACGGCTACGGGTCGGGATCTACGCCACGAACACGGTCACCGAGCTGTTCTTCCGTCAGGCGGTCGGACGTCTCGTCCGCTGGCACGGTCCGCTGCGTCGCCAGAAGGCCTTCATGTTCGTCCCCGACGACGTGCGCATCCGCACGTTCGCGGTGCAGCTCGCCCAGCAGCGGACCCACTCCCTGCGGCGGCGGGAGGCGAACGGCGAGCAGCTGCCCGTCGAGCTCGACCAGCTCCCGGCCGGTGATGACGATCAGCTCTCGCTGTTCCAGGCGATCTCGGCCACCCCGGCAGACAGCGACCCGACCAGCGTGTTCGACGACACACACCCCGAGGACCTCATCCACGATCCGGTGGACGACCTCACCCTCGAGATCGAGCTGGCACCCCCTCCACCACTGCGAGGTGGCGGCGGCGACGGCACGGCGACCGTCACGGTGAGCCGTACCCAGCGCAAACGTGAGCTCCGCCAGGCCAACGCCGACCGCGTGCGCATGATCACCCACCTGACGGGACTGACCCCGGAGGTGATCAACGCCCGGCTCAACCAGGAGTCGGGGGTCTCCTCGGTGGGGGACGCCACGCTCCGTGAGCTCGAGGTGCGTCTGCGCGCGGGCGACCGCTGGATCGACCAGCTCTGATCGGCGCGGCTGGCCTACCCTCCCTGGCGATGGACGTGACCACCGTGGAGCTCGATCGGACCCTGCGCGAGCGGGGCTACCGCGCCACGACGCCCCGCAGGCTGGTGTGGGCGGCGCTGCTGCGCGCCCCCGGCCACGTGACGGTGGAGGAGCTCGCCGAGATGGTCGACGACCAGGTCGACCAGGCCTCGATCTACCGGGCGCTCGCCCTGTTCGAGGAGCTCGGCCTCGCACGCACGAGCCGGTTCGGCGACAGCGACGCCAGCCGCTGGGAGCCCGCGCACCCCGACGAGCACTTCCACCTCGTCTGCACCGACTGCGGCCGGATCGACCATCACGTCGGTTCGCTCGTCGAGCAGATCACCGACCACCTCGATCGAGGCCACGACTTCGAGGTGCAGCAGGTCGAGCTGGTGGTCAACGGCCGGTGCCACCGCTGCCGCCGCTGAGGCGCCCGAACCCCGCCGCGTCCGTCGGGGCGCCAGGCTCAGTGCGGGACGGCGACGATCACGGTCCGACCCTGCGCAGCGCGCGCGAGGCGACGGGCACCACGGCCCAACCTGCTCGTCGCCGGAGGCATCCCCGTGATCACCACGTCACCCGGCCGGAGCAGCCGGTTGAGGCGGCCGACCACCCCCTGGACGGTGACGATCTCGATCGTGTCCCCGCTGGAGACCTGTGCCAGGTTGGCGCGGATGGCCGCTTCCTCGACATCGCTGATCGCGACCATCTCGACCTCGGCCTGCCGTGCGATGCGCGACGCCACATCGAAGGCCAACCGCGTCCCGAACTCGCCCGCCGGGCCGACGTCCTCCTGGGTCACGACGACGACCACACGCTTGGTCGCGTCGTCGTCGCCGGGCCGGCACACCAGCACCGGGACCGGGCTGCGCGAGACGACCTGGTCGATCACCGACCCGAACAGCCCCTCACGGGCGTTGGCGTAGCCCTTCCAGCCCATCACCAGCGACGTACCGCCCTGTTCCACCACGGTGTGGAGCACGCCCCCGACGGTGGACGCGTCGATCCTGACCGAGGTCAGCACCTCCGATCCCGCGGCCAGCGCGATCCGCTCAGCCTTCGCGGTCAGATCCTTGTGGACCTTGAGCTGTTCCGGTCGGGCATCGAAGGGCAGGACGTTGACCGCGACGACAGCGCCCGAGTCGGGAGCCGCCACCTGCGCCGCGATGCGCACCAGCGATCCGATACTGCGCGGGTTGGACACCGGGACCACCACGCGGTTGCCCAGCACCGTGTGGGCGCTCATCCGGGACTCGACCCTGGGTGCGTAGCGATCCGCCGTCCAGCCCGCGATGAGCGCGGTCACCAGGATCACGAGCACGATCGCGTTGACCTCGGCCTCGCCGACGAGGCCGAGGTCGCGGGCGACGATCACGGCCGCCAACGCACCCGCCGCCTGGCCGACGGACAGCGAGAACATCACCCCACGCTCGGGCCCGCTCGCGCCCATGAGGCGCCCTGACAGCTCGGCGGCGAGCCACTTGCTGACCACACCGGCGCCGAGCAGCGCACCGCCGAGCAGCAGCGAGCGCCGGTCGGCGAACAGGGCCAGCGGGTCCAGCAGCATCCCGGTGGAGATCAGGAACGCCGGGATGAAGACGCTCTGACCGATCACCCGGACACGGTCGTCGATGACCGTCCCGGACGGGACGAACCGGTTGAACGCCAACCCTGCGAGGAAGGCACCGACGATCGGCTCGATCCCGACCAGACGCGCCACGATGGCCGCCACCCCCATCCCGGACAGCAGGAACGTCAGCCGGACCTGCCGATCCTGTCCCAGTCCCGTGAAGAACCAGCGGGTGAACCGCGGGACCGCGACCAGCATGAGCAGCAGGTAGCCCACAAGACCCAGGGAGAACAGGGTCCAGAACAGCGGCCCGGCGTCTCCCCCGGCAGCGGCGGCACCGACGGCCAGGACGAGCAGCGCGGCGACCGTGGACAGCAGCGTGGCGCCGAGGGTCGCGGTGACCGCCCGGCTCTTCGTCAGATCGAAGCTGGCGACGGTGCCGTAGCTGAGCAGCGTGTGGCTGGTCAACGCCGACCCGATGAGGATCGCCGGGAGCAGGGCGATGCCCATCTCGTAGGCGACCCACGTCACCAGCACCATGGGCAGCACGAAGGTGACGATGCCGAACACCACGGAGTCGCGGCGGTCCCGCGCGAACCCCTCGAGGTCGAGGTCCAGGCCGCCCTGGAACATCAGGTAGAGCAGGCCCACGTAGCCGATCGTCTGGATGAAGGTGTCCTGGTCGAGGATGCCCATCACGTTGGGGCCGATGAGCATCCCCGCGACCACCAGCCCGATGATGCCGGGCAGGCGCAGCCGGTCAGCGAGCAAGGGCCCGAGCAGCACGAGAAGGAAGAGGACCGCGAAGACCGCACCCGGCTCGTTCAACGGCAGCAATCCGTCGAACATCCGTGGTGCCTCGATACGCGCTCGGGCTCCGCGGTCGTGGCCCGCGTGAGCGGCAGGAGGTCCGGCAGGGCCGAGCCCGGGCGGACAGAGCGGCGAACGCTAGCGCACCTCGTCGGTCGCGGCCGGACGCGGCGGACGTCGGGGAACGGGCGCGAGGAACCCGGCGACGGCCACCGCGACGGGGATCACCAGCAACACGAGCAGCACCTGCCGGTAGCTGCCGGTCAGGTCGTGCCCGAGGGAGAGCGCCAACGGACCGAACGCCGTCGAGGCCACGCTGATCGAGGTCACGACCCCGCGGATACGGCCGAGGGAGGCCAGACCGAACAACCGGGGGAACGATGCTGCCTCCAACGCCCGCACCGATGAGCCGGACGCACCGACCGCGACCCCGTAGGCGATCGCGGTCCACCCGGGAGCCACGTACGGGACGGCGAGCATCGCCCCCGAGAGGATCGTCATCGAGCCCAGCAGCACCCATCGGGGCGCGAGTCGATCGATCAGCCCACCGACCACCAGCATCGTGATCAGGGCCGCGACGGTCTGCGGGATGAAGTTGCCTGCCGCCTGCGTCGGGGTGAGCCCCTGCTCACCGAGCAGGTCGATCTGGTGGAACGCCAGCCCGGTGCCGATCATGCCCGTCGCTGCGACCGCCGCAGCCATGGCCCAGAACATGGAGGTCCGCAGGGCCTCTCCGCGGGTGAAGGAGGTCGCCCGTGCAGGGATCGGGTCGTCGGGGTGTGGCTCCGGGTCACCGTCGATCCGCTGGCCGACATGGGCGGGATCGTCGATCATCCCGCGCGCGGCGATCGGGACGACGATCAGCAGGATCACGGCGGCGAGGATCAGCCACGCGGCTCGCCAGCTGGTCTGCGAGATCAGCACCTCGCTGCCGACGGGCACGAGGGCGATGATCCCCGACCCGATCGCGGTGGTCACCCCGATGGCCATCCCACGCCGTCGATCGAACCAGGGGGCGACGGACGTCGTCGCGACGAGGCTCAGACCGCCCTGCCCCAGCATCCGGATCCCGACGAACCCGAGGGCCAGGGTGAGCAGCCCGGTCACCCCGGCCATGGCCGCGAGGACGAGGCCGAAGAGGCCACCGACGAGCCCCATCGCGACGCGGGTACCGCGCTCGTCGATCAGGCGGCCGACGCGCGGCATCGCGATCGCTCCGCCCAGGGTGCCGACGAAGTACGCCGCGGAGACCTGTGAACGGGAGAGGTCGAGCGCCGCCATCATCGGGTCGACGAAGACCGAGACACCGGCCGTCTGGCCCGGCCCGGTCATGCCGAGCGTGATCGCCGCGAGCACGACGATCCGCCAGCCGGAGAACCGGGTGGTGGGCCGGGGGGCGGCGGGCGCGGGGAAGAGTCCGAAGAACACGATCCGCCTCAGCCGAGCAGCAGGGTGTCGAGCCGGACGTCCGGATGCTCCCGCTCGATCCGCTCCGCGACGTAGCGGCTGCGGAACAGCGCCAGCGGCGAACCGTTGTCCCGGCGCCACACCTCGACGTCACGCATCGGAGCGAGTGCGGCGACGCCCTCCTCGTCGGTCGCGCGAGCGGTGTCGAACCGGGTGCCCTCGAGCCGGACGGGCGAGCCGAACTCGTGCTCCATCCGCCACGTCGCCACCTCGAACTGCAGCTGGCCGACCGCCGCCCACACCGGGGCCTGGTCGCCGAGGTCCGGGTGGCGTAGCACCTGGATCACGCCCTCCTCGTCGAGCTGGGCGACCCCGCGGCGGAACTGCTTGACCCGGGTGCGGTCGGCGGGGTGCGCCGTCGCGAAGTGCTCCGGGGTGAAGGTCGGCAGCGGAGGGAAGGTGACCGCGGCATCACCCGCGTACAGGGTGTCGCCGGCGCGAAGATCGGTGACGTTGACCAACCCGATGACGTCGCCGGGGTAGGCCTCGTCGACCGTCTCACGCTCGCGACCGAACACGGCGTGGGCGTACTTCGCCTGGACCTTCTTGCCGGTGCGGGCACAGGTCAACGGCGCACCCCGCTCGAAGCGTCCGGAGCAGATGCGCACCATCGCCAGGCGATCGCGGTGGCGTGGGTCCAGGTTGGCCTGCACCTTGAACACGAGCCCGCTGAAGGGGGCGTCGACCGGCCGCAGGTCGCCATCGACGTCCGGCCGCGGTCCCGGCGGCGGTGCCAGGCCGGTGATGGCGTCGAGCAGCATGCGGACCCCGAAGTTGGACAGCGCCGACCCGAAGAAGACCGGCGTGGCCTCCGCGGCCAGGAACGCGTCGAGGTCGACGTCCGCACCGATGGCGTCGAGCAGCTCGAGCTCCTCGCGGACCTCATCGGGCACCTCGTCGACGCCGCCCTCGTCCTCCTGCGCCCGCTTGGTGCCGCCAGGTCCGGATGCCGCGAACCGGTAGGCCTTCCCGGAGTCACGGTGCACGACACCCTGGAACCTGCCCTCGGGCTTGATCGGCCAGGTCACCGGCTGTCCGGTGAGCCCGAGCTTGGCCTCGATGTCGTCGAGGATCTCCAGCGGCTCGGGCGAGGGTCGGTCCATCTTGTTGACGAAGGTGATGATCGGGGTGCCGCGCGCGCGACAGACCGCATGGAGCTTCTCGGTCTGTGGCTCCACGCCGCGCGCCGCGTCGATCACCATCACGGCGGCATCGACCCCGGACAGGACCCGGTAGGTGTCCTCTGAGAAGTCGTGGTGGCCCGGCGTGTCCAGCAGGTTGAGCATCGTGCCGTCGTGCTCGAACCGCGCCACCGCCGAGGTCACGGAGATGCCACGCTTCTGCTCCAGTTCGAGCCAGTCGGAGGTCGTCGCCCGGTCGGCCTTGCGGCTCTGCACCGCACCGGCCTGCTGGATCGCGCCGCTGTAGAGCAGGAACTTCTCGGTCAGCGTCGTCTTGCCCGCATCCGGGTGCGAGATGATCGCGAAGGTCCGGCGGCGGGACGCTTCGGCGAGCACAGCGGACACAGCGGTTCCTCCAACAGGGCGAGGGCGAAGCAGCACGGTCGCGGGGCACGAGCGGGAGGGCCCTCGCGCGACGATGCCGCCCGACCGGGCGGCGGACCCCCACGGTACCGGGTCGGCAAGGGACCGCCCGGCGCCGCGGCTACTCGACGCCGAGGCCCGTCGCCAGCGTCACCGCCGCCAGGGCCCAGACGTAGAACGCGAAGATGCGGAACCTGGCCGCCTCCAGCAGGCGCAGTACCAGCCACAACGCTGCGGTCCCGACCGCGGCCGCGGTGGCGAAACCGACCGCCATCGCGGCCCAGCTGATCGAGCCGAACCCCTCACCGAGCGCGACCTGCAGGGCCTGCACGCCGGTCGCCGCCAGGATCGTCGGGATCGCGATGTAGAAGGAGTACCGCGCGGCCAGCGTCCGGGTCATGCCGAGGATCAGCGCAGCGAAGATGGTCGTCCCGCTCCGTGACAGACCCGGGGTCAGCGCCGCGGCCTGGGCGACCCCGATCAGCACGGCGACGACCACGGTGACCTGCGCGGGCCCGCGCCACGCGAAGCGCAGCCGGCGACCGCTCCGGTCGGAGGTCATCGCGTCGGTCCACCACAGCAGCCCGCCGGTCACGACCAGCGCCCCGGCCACGCCTCGCGGCGAACCGAACGCGTCGCTCAGCACACCCTGGAAGGTCAGCCCGAGGGCGCCGGTGACCGCGACGCTGAGCAGCCCGAGCAGCACCAGCTTCGTCGAGGTCGCACCGGCGAGCCCGTCGCGGCGCAGCGTCCCACCGGTGAGCTCGGCACGGACCCCGGAACCCAGCTCCCTCAGGCCGTCGCCCATCACGATCAACACCGACACGAGGGTGCCGACGTGCACGACGAGATCGAACAGGATCATCTCGGGGCTGTCCGTCGCCGGCAGATCCGCTCCCTGTTCCCGCAGGAGGGTCTGGGTGAGCACGAGGTGGCTGGTGGAGCTCACCGGGACGAACATGAACAGGCCCTGCACGATGCCGAGCAGCAGCGCGACGATCAGGGTCATCGAGGTTCCGGAAGGGGGAGGCGGGCGCCGGGTTCGCGGCGGGCCGCGGGCGCGGCACGGCGCGAACGATAGAGCGCGTGACCAGGGCGCGTCCGCAGGCACGGTTGGTCGGTCGGCCGGGACAGCGGCAGTACCGTGCGCGGGCGAGCCCTGCGGAGGAACGCGCCGTGACATCGCGAGACCCGGCCGCGCCAGATCCGGCGCCGCACGGTCCGGGCAGCCCGCGCGATCCGGGAGCCCGGGCGCGCCCCACGGGGGCCAGCGACCTCCTGGCCGTCTTCCTCGGCGGTGCGGTGGGGGCCGTCGCCCGGGTCGCCTTCGCGACCTGGTTCCCCGCCGATCCCGGCACCTACCCGTGGACGACCTTCGCGGAGAACGTCGTCGGCGCCTTCCTCCTCGGCTTGGTCCTGACGATCCTGCTCCGCAGCACGGGTCTCGACCGGCGGATCCAGCTGCTCGTCGGCACCGGGGCCCTCGGCGCGTTCACGACCTACAGCACCTTGGCCATCGAGCTCGATCAGCTGTTGCGCGATGGCGCTGTCCCGGTCGCGTCTGCCTACGCGGTGGCGAGCCTGCTCGCTGGCCTCCTCGCGGCACTGGGCGGGATGGGGCTCGGTCGCCGCATCCGACCGGCCAGCGCCGACGTCGAGGCATCCGGATGATGTGGGTCGCGGTCGCCGTGGCCGGCGGGCTCGGGGCGGTGGTGCGCTACCTCGTCGACCTCGCGGTGTCGCGACTGGCTGGCGGGCGCTTCCCCTGGGGCACCGTCGCCGTCAACGTCAGCGGGTCGTTGGTCGCCGGGCTCGTCGCTGGACTGGCCATCTCGGGCCACCTCGGCGTCGAGGTGGAGGTGGTCGTCGCAGGGGGGTTCCTGGGCGCCTACACGACGTTCTCCACCGCGATGGTCCAGGCGGCCGTCGAGCTTCGGGCGCGGCTGCGGACGGCTGCGGCCCTGCAGCTCATCGGCACGCTGGCGCTCGCGGTTGCGGCAGCCTGGCTCGGCGTCACCGTCACGAGCTGATCCCGGCGCGGTCGCCACCCGGCGTCGCTCGCCCGGCGCTCCTGCCCTACAGACGTCCCCTGCCTTACCGCCGTCCCCTGCCCTACAACCGTCCCGCGACCTCGGCGGGCCGGTCCACGCTCGGGTCGTCGCCGAAGGCGAAGTGCCGTGACATGTCGGGGGCGTAGCGGCTGGCTGGCGGGGTGCGGCCGAGCGTCTCCGCCATCGATCGGATGAAGTGGGGCGCGGCCCCACAGCACAGCCCGAGGTAGCCCACGCCCAGCTCGTGCGCCTCCCGGGTGAAGGCCTCCACCTCGAAGCGGTTGCACAGGAGTGGCTCCAGGGCCAGCGGGAAGGTCCGGCCGTCGGGGACGACGTCGCACCCCGGGTCGGGGAGACCGAAGAACGTGGGGTGCTGCTCGGTGGTGCGGTAGGGCACCGGCAACGCGGCGACGTGCCCGTCGACCGCCTCGCGGATGCGGGTGAGGACCGGCAGGGTGGTCGCCGGGCCGCGGAAGCAGTTCAGCCCGACCACGTCGGCGCCGTCGGCCTCCAGCTGTCGACAGGCATCCTCGGCGGTGACGCCGTCGAGCAGGGTTCCCTGCGCCGGCAGCGCCAGGGTGACCACGGTCGGCAGGCCCGTCGCACGCATCACCTCCAGCGCGATCCGGGCCTCGCCCGCGTGGTAGAAGGTCTCGCCGATGAGCAGGTCGGCGTCCTCCTCGAGCGCCCAGCCGGCCTGCTCCTCGAACATGGCCCGGACCTCGGCGGCGGCCGACGCGTCGCCGGGTGCGTAGCGGTTGGAGTTGGCGAGGTTGCCCGCCACCAGCGGACGTTCGCCCTCCACCTCGTCAGCGACGCCGTGGGCGATGCGCAGCGCATCGCGGTTCAGGGGTTCGAGCAGCTCCTCCTTGCCGATCAGCCGCAGCTTCTCCCGGTGGCCGTAGTAGGTGAACGCCACGACGACGTCCGAGCCAGCCCGGACCAGCTCGCGGTGGAACTGCGCCAGTGCCTCGGGGTGCTCGAGCACGACCTCGGGCACGAACGTGCCCGCCTGCAGGTAGCAGCGCCGCTCCAGCTCGAACAGGAACCCCTCGGCACAGATGACCGGGCCCTCGTCGAGTCGCTCCAGCAGGCCGCGCGGTTCGGCACGGTGTTCGTCCATGACCATCACCTCCGCGTGCTCACACCGTACGAGATGCTCGTCACGATGCTCGTCGCGTACGTCTCCCCGTGGAAGGAGGACGTACGTGATGCCGGCGACATTGCATCTGACGGTGCATCTGGCGGGTGGCGTCGTGTGCGGTACCGCGAAGCAGACACGCCCTGCCGCCGGACCTCAGGCTCACCTCGAGGCAGCGCTCTTGTCAAGCGCTCGTTTGATGGTTGGTAGCCTCGCTGGCGGCGAGAGGGGTCGCATGGCCACGACGAGCGAGCGGCGAGGCGCCAAGGACGCGCTGTTCGACGGGTTCGCCACGATCGCCGGCGCGCTCTCGTCCGGGCGGCGGGCCGAGATCGTCGAGGTGCTGTCCCAAGGCGAGCGCAGCGTCGAGCAGGTCGCCGACGCGATCGAGCAGTCGCTGGCCAACACCTCGCACCACCTGCGCGCGTTGGCCAGGGCCGGCCTGGTGGTCACGCGCCGCGAAGGTACGCGCATCTTCTACCGGCTGGCGTCGGAGCGGGTCGTCGAGCTGTGGCTGGCGCTGCGGGACCTAGCGGCCGAGCAGCTCGAGGACCTCGACCGACTGGCCACCGACTACCTCGGCGACCGCGACCAGCTCGAACGGATCGGACGTGACGAGCTCCTCCAACGCCTCGACAGCGGCGAGGTGGTGGTCATCGACGTGCGTCCCGAGGTCGAGTACGCGGCGGGCCACCTGCCGGGGGCGATCTCGGTACCGCCCGACCAGCTCGAGCGCTACCTCGACCAGCTCCCCGAGGACCGCGACATCGTGGCGTACTGCCGTGGGCCGTACTGCGTGTACGCGGACGACGCGATCCGGGCGCTGCAGGCTCGGGGGCGTGGGGCGAAGCGGTTGGTCGAGGGGCTCCCCGAGTGGCGCCGGGCCGGCGGCCCCGTGGAGACGTGACCGCCGACCCACGCGCGCTGGACGGTCATCCCCACCGACCCTGGCGGGCGGAGGGGCCTGAGCTGCGCCGCGGCCGATCATCAAGCATCTATCATCAAGCAGTTGTTTGACTATCAGGGCGCGGGTCGGCACCCTCGGCGCCAGCACACTCAAACAACTACTTGAGGAGTTCGCGGCGTGGCCCTCGTCCCGCTGGTCGATGCGCCCCTGGTCGATGAGCCCCTGGTCGATGCGCCGGAGCTGCTGCACTGGAGCCACGGTGCCCGGGCGATGTCCGCCGCCAGCCTGCTCGCCCGGGATGGCCGGCGCGAGGTCGCGGTGCCAGCCGGCGGACCGCACGAGCTCACGCCGGCAGGCCACGACCTCGAGGTCCTGGCGTGAGCCGCACATCCGTGCAGGGACGGGTCCGACTGGGGCTCAAGCAGAACCTGCCCCAGTTCGCCCTGCTGGTCGGGGTCAACGCCCTGGTCGGTGGGCTCGTCGGCCAGGAACGAACCGTCCTGCCGCTGCTGGCCGAGCACGAGTTCGCCCTGCCCGGCTACACCGCGATGCTCACCTTCATCATCGCGTTCGGGATCACCAAGGCGGTCGCCAACTACTTCGCCGGCACGCTGGCCGACCGGTTCGGCCGCAAGCCGGTGCTGCTGGCCGGCTGGCTGTTCGGCCTGCCCGTACCGCTGCTGCTCATCTTCGCACCCACCTGGGGCTGGGTGGTGTTCGCCAACGTCCTGCTCGGCGCCAACCAGGGGCTGGCCTGGTCGGTCACCGTCATCATGAAGATCGACCTCGTCGGGCCGACCAAGCGCGGCACCGCCATGGGGTTCAACGAGGCCGCCGGCTACGGCGCCGTCGCCGCCGCGGCCTGGGCCACCGGGCTGATCGCCGAGACCGCTGGGCTCCGCCCGGCACCGTTCTTCCTCGGTCTCGCCCTCGCGGGGCTCGGACTCGGGCTGTCCGCGCTGTTCGTGCGTGAGACCGCCGGTCACGTCGCCCACGAGGTCGCTCTCCGATCGCGCCCCGCAGCCGGGGCGACCCACGACAGCGCGAACAGCCACGACGGTGACCTCACCCAACGGCAGGTCTTCGCGCTGGCGACCTGGCGTGACCGGTCCCTGTCCGCGGCGTCCCAGGCCGGGCTGGTCAACAACCTCAACGAGGGCATGGCCTGGGGGCTGTTCCCCGTGTTCTTCGCGCTCGCCGGCCTGCAGGTCGGGACCGTCGGGCTGCTGGTCGCGATCGCCCCCGCGGTGTGGGGGGTCGGCCAGCTGTTCACCGGTGCACTGTCGGACCGGTGGGGCCGCAAGTGGCTGATCGCCGGTGGACAGCTCACCGAGGCAGCGGGGCTGCTGATCATCGCGTTCGGGGAGAGCTTCACGGTGTGGGCGGTCGGCTCCGCGCTGTTCGGGGCCGGAACCGCCATGGCCTACCCGACGTTGATCGCCTCGATCGGTGACGTCGCACATCCGAGCTGGCGCGGTGCCGCGGTCGGCGTCTACCGCCTGTGGCGCGACCTCGGCTTCGCTGTCGGTGCCGTGCTCGCCGGTGCGCTGGCCGACCTGTACTCCCTGGTCACCGCGATCCTCGTGGTCGCCGCCATCACGGCGGCATCCGGTCTTGACGTCGCGCTGCGCATGCGCGAGACCCACCCGCGCACCTGATCCCCTCGCGCCTGATCACGGCTGGCGTTGCCGCGCGCAGAGCTCACCGTGGACGGGGGTCACCGTGGGCAGAGCTCGCCCCAGATGCCGCGGCCCTCGCGTTGTGCACGCTCGACCGCTGTAGCGATGCGGAGGTGGAAGCGGTCGTTGGGCTCGATCAGCAGCACCTCGGCGTAGCCCTCCTCGGCGAGGAGCTCGTTGACGAACACCCCGTCGCTGGCCCACAGGCCGCGCAGCGGCCGGTCGTAGACATCACGGTCCTCGCGGTCGGCGGCGAGCCACACGAGATCGCCGGGAGCGATGAGCTCCTCCAGCCGCGCGGTGGCGGCCTCCGCGCCGCACTCGGCGGGGTCGCCGTCCCTTGCCAGCTCGGGCGTGTCGATGTTGAGCAGCCGCACGCGGATCGACCCGCCCTCAGGGATCGAGCCCCCAGGGGCGGCGATCACCCGCACGGTGTCACCGTCGACGATCCGGTCGACGATCGCGGCCTCAGCGTCGTCGGGCACCGCGGCAGGTCGTGGACCGTGATCCGCGGCGGGCCGCTCGTCGGCCGGCGCCGTGTCATCCGGCACCGCCTGCTCGACCGTGGCCGATGTCCCGTCAGCGGAGTCCGGGTCGATCAGGCGGTCGACAAGCCAGGTCCCGATGAGAGCGCCGACCACGGCCAGGGACAGCACGACCGCCACGCCGACGACGTACCGACGGCGCACGGGCTCCCCTCTCGCAGCTCGACCCACGACGGTAGGTCATGGCGTCGAGGTCGGCGCGCCCGCCCTGGCCAGATCGGCGAACCCCCCAGCGTCGTAGAGCGACGCGAACCCGAGCTCGGCCATGATGCGCACGGCGTCGGCGCTGCGGTTGCCCGTCCGGCAGTAGATGACGTAGGTCTCATCCGGGTCGAGTTCGCCGACGCGCTCGGTGAAGTCCGCTGCCCCGATGTCGATGAGCGCCGCTCCCGTGAGGTGCCCCTGCGCGAACTCCAACGGGGTGCGCACATCGATCACGACCGCGTCGGCACGCTCGTCGAGCAGCTGCACGGCATCCTCTGCGGCGAGCACCTCCGGGCCTGCGGGGTTGCTCGCCGCCAGATCGGCGTCAGCCGAGGCGCAGGCGGTCAGCAGCCCGAGGAGGCCACCGATGGCGAGGAAGCGGACGGAGCGCATGGGACCTCCGGTGGGACGGACAGCGCGCCGACCGAGGGTAGCGATTGTACGTACTTTTCGCACGCCGTCGGCGCCACGGTCCACCTCGTCGTCGACGTGTCCGACGACTCAGGCCTCATCGGGCTCGGGCTCGCTGAAGGTGGTCGTCGGACCGGGATCGCCATCGGCGCGCCACGAACTGGTGTACAGGAAACGCTGGCCCCGGATCAGGGTCACACGGCACTCGACCGGGCGTCCGTCGCTGCTGCCCAGCCGGCGGACCCGCAGCAGCGCCTCGTCGTCGTCGAGCTGGAGCAGCTCGCGGGCATCGGCGTCCGGGATCACCGGTTCCAGGGTCTCGTCCACGGCGGTGATGCGCACGCCAGCGCGGGATTGGAGCTCGTCGTAGAGGGCCGTGCGTGAGAGGTCGACGTCGAGGATGTGTCGGCCGATGTCCCGGGGGAGCCACACGCTGTCGAGGGCCAAGGGATCCTCACCCGCGTACCGGAGGCGCTGGAGGTGGACGAGCTCGCTCCGCGGCGGCAGGCCGAGACGCTCCGCCACCGACGGGTCACGGGCGACCTCCAGGGCGAGGACGTCCGAGCGCTGCTCGAGCCCACGCTCCTCCACCGCGCGGAACAGGCTGTACAGCCCGCCGAGCGGCTGGGTGAGCCGCGCCTCGTTGAGGAAGCTCCCGCGACCGCGGTGGCGATCGACCAGGCCGCGGGCGCGCAGGCGGCGCACCGCCTCCCGGACGGTGTGGCGGCTGACGCCGTACTGCTCGGTCAGTTCCTTGTCCGTCGGGAAGCGCCCGGAGATGTCGCCGTCGTCGATCCGGCGCTCGAGGTCCTCCAGGACCTGCTGCCAGAGGGGACGCGACGTCGTGTCGGAACCCGCCACGGCGACCCTCCTCATCTTCGGACCTGTCCGGAACGCGGCCCGGGACACGTGGTTCGGTCTCACCCGGCAGGGTAGGTCACGGCAGGTGGCCACACACCGTCCCACCACCCTGTGGCGACCGACAGCGGTGCACCGGCCGCGGCCCGGCCGCGGGGTGGGGGTCAGGGGGCGGTGAGCGGTCGCTCGGCGCGGATCAGCACGTCGATCGCGTCACGGACCCCGTCGTCGGTCTCGACCGGTCGGAGCACCTCGCCGGCCTTGGTGATGCGCAACCCGGTCCCGTCGAGGTCGTCGCGCACCTCCTCCACGCTGCGCAGCACCTCGTCGTCCGAGGGGCCGCCGACCCCGTCGACGAGGTTGCGCTTCGCATGGGCGACGAACAGCAGGGTCCCGCCGGGCGCGACCAGCGAGGCCGCGAGATGCGTCGCCCGCCGCGACGCCTCCGGTGGCACCTGGAGGTAGATGACCAGCACGAGGTCCGCGGGCTCGAGCCGTGGATCCGCCGTGAGGTCGGCCTCGGTGAGGGTGAGCTCGACACCGGCGTGCTCGGCCAGCTGCCTCGCCTTGTCGAGCGCGACCCGCGAGAACTCCACGAGCTCGACGGTCCAGCCCCTCTGGGCCAGCCAGATGGCGTTGCGGCCCTCACCCCCGGCGAGGTCGAGCGCGCGACCGGGCGGGAGGTCGGCCACCTCGGCCTCGACGAAGGTGTTGGGGCCGGCCGACCAGACCAGCTCCTTCTCGGCGTAGCGAGCGTCCCAGCCACTGGCGTCCATCGTCGCTCCCGTCACGGTCAGGCGGACGTCAGCTCGAAGCCGAGCTCCTCGAAACGCTCGTCCGAGTCGTCGATGAGCACGGGACGTCGCCCTCCGCGCGCGAGCAACGACGCGGCGATCGACGCGCGGTAGCCCGAGGCGCAGTAGACCCAGACCTCGGTGTCGGTCGGCACCTCCTCCATCCGCAGTTCGATCTCGTGGATCGGGATGTGCGACGAGCCCTCGATCCCTCCGCGGCTGCGCTCGTCGGCCCGCCGGACGTCCAGGATCGTGGGGGGCTGCGCGTCGGCGAGCCGCTCGGCGAGGTCCTCCAGGCCGACGACCGGATAGCTGCCACGGTCGGCTCCCTGGCCGTAGCCGTCGATGCCGCCGGTGGCCTGCGCCGCGGGGCGGTCGATCCCGACACGCACCAGCTGGCGCTGCGCCTCGTCGACCTCCTCCTGGGTGTCGCCGATCAGCGTGACCGGCATCCCCCAGGGGACGAGCCAGGCGAGGTAGGTGATGAAGGAGTCGCCGACCTCGACGTTGACGGTGCCGGTCACGTGGTCGGCGGCGAAGGCGGTGCGCGACCGCAGGTCGACGACCCACTCGCCGGCGTGGATGCGCTGTGCCAGTTCGGCCGGATCGGCCTCGACCGCTGGGGTGAGGTCGATCGGCCCGGCGCCGAGCTTGTTGCGGGGCGCCATGTGGGCGTAGTAGCGCGGGTAGGCGTCCAGGCCCGACAACAGGGTGTCGACGAACTCGTCCTCGTCGGTGATGGTGAGCGCGAGGTTCGCGCGCCGCTGCTCGCCGATCGTCGAGGTCTCGACCCCGTACTTGGGATCGACATCGCTGGTGTGCTCGTCGGCCGCGGCGGAGGAACAGAAGCTGCCGAAGCCGTGGGTGGGCAGGACGGTGGTGGTGTCGGGGAGCTCACGGGCGAGCCGTTGCGCGGAGGCGTGCTGCAACCGTGTGAGCTCCTCCTTGGCCGCGCGGGAGATCAGGTCGGTGCGGCCGACGGACCCGTAGAGCAGGGACCCCCCGGTGAACACCGCCTGCTGCTCACCGTCGGTGACGACGTAGGACATGTGCGTCGGCGTGTGCCCCGGGGTGTGCAGAGCCCGGACCGTCAGGCCGCCGATCGTGAGCTCGTCGCCGTCGGTGACGCCGAGGGTCGTGACGAACATCTCCTCGTCGGCGGCCATCACGTAGGCAGCACCGGTGACACGTGCGAGCTCGGGGCCGCCGGAGACGTAGTCGTTGTGCTTGTGGGTCTCGAGGACGTGGGTGAGCTCGAGACCGCGCTCCTCGACCAGCGCCAGCACACGGTCGATGTCGCGCTGCGGGTCGACGACCGCGGCGACCCGTCCATCGGTGACGAGGTAGCTGCGGTCGCCCAGTGAGGGCGTCTCGATCGTCAGGATGTCCATGCTGTCCTCGCAGTGTCCGTGGGCAGGGTCGTGGCCGTCAACGGCTACGTCCGGACCTTCGCGCCGCCCGTGTGACTGCCTCACCCGGCGACCGGTGCAGTATCGCGCGTCTCGACCCCGACGAGGGCGTCGGCGGGCACCTGGTGGGACCGGGCGGCGAAGCGGGTGTCGAGGTGGGCGCGGCGCAGCGGCACGTCGACCCCCTCGCGCACCGCAGCGAGGTGCAGTTCGACACCACGCTCGCGGCAGGCGTCGTCCAGTGACGCGAGGGTCTGGACCCCGGAGAGGTCGGCGCTCGGGACGCCGGAGAGGTCGAGGACGAGGCGGGGGCCGGTGGCCGCGTCGCTGTCCAGTTCGTCCTCGATCAGCTCGAGCAGGCGGACCCCGCTCGCGGGGAGGAGGTCGCCCTCGACGCGCATGAGCGTGCCAGCGTCGTGTCGCTCGACCTCGAGGCGTGGGACACCGACCCGCCACAGCGACAGGAGCAGGCTCGCGCCGATGCCGACACCGATGCCGATCTCCACACCGAGCAGCAGGGTGGCCAGGAAGGTGATGCCCAGCGCGATCCCGTCCGTGCGCTCGACCCGCCAAGCGTGGACCGCCTCACGGAGGTCCACCAGCTTGGCCACCGCGGTGATCACCACCGCGGCGAGCACGACCTCGGGGAGGGTCCGCAGGAGCGGGGCGAGGAGCAGGAGGGCGAGGAGGACAGCGGCCGCGCTGAAGATGCTGGCCAGCGGCGTCCGCGCGCCGGCACCGTGGTTGACCGCCGTCCGGGAGAACCCGCCGGCGACGGGGAAGCCCTGGAAGACCCCGGCGGCGAGGTTCGCCGCACCCGACGCGATCAGCTCCTGATCGGGATCGATCCGATCGTGGGTCCGCCGCGCGATGGCCCGGGCGACGCTGATGCCCTCGAGGTAGGACAGCAGCGCGATGACGACCGCGCCGGGCAGCAGGGCGACCACCGCGTCCAGCGGCGCCATCGGGAGCGACGGCAGCGGGAGGCCGGCGGGCACCTCGCCCAGGACCGCGACCCCGGCACCATCCAGCCCGAGCACGGGCACGGCGGCCGTCGCCAGCACGACGACCAGCAGCGCGACCGGGACCCGCCTGCCCAGCCGCCGTCCCAGGACGAGCATCGCGATCGCTGCGGCACCGACCGCCAGGGTGGGAAGGTGCAGCGCGCCCAGGTTGGCACCGAGCGCGCCGATGCGCTCCAGCCACCCCTCTGGGCGGCCGACGGAGATCCCCAGCAACCTGTCGAGTTGGCTCGTTGCGATGACGATCGCAGCGGCCGACGTGAACCCGCTGATCACCGGATGCGACAACATCGCGGTGAGCCGTCCCGCCCGCAGCAGCCCGAGGGCCAGTTGGATCGCACCGACCAGCAGCGCGAGGATCCCGGCGAGCGCGACGTAGGCCGCAGGGTCCCCCCCGGCGAGGGGCGCCAGCGTCGACGCGGTCAACAGCGACACGATCGCGACGGGCCCGAAGGCCAGCTGCCCCGAGGTGCCGAGCAGCGCGTAGACCACCAGCGGCACCGTCGCGGCGTACAGGCCGGTGACCGGCGGCATGCCGGCGAGCGCGGCGTAGGCCATCCCCTGCGGGATGAGCATCGCGCCGACCGTCAGCCCGGCCAGCAGATCGTCACGCCGCGACGACGCATCCGAGCGATGCAGCCACCCGATCAGCGGCAGCCATCGCGGCCCGCGCGGATGCTGCGCCACCTTCGGGGCAGCAGGTGGCGCAGCATCCGGGTCACCGTCGGTGGCCATCGGTCCGCCTCAGGCTTCGCGGGTGGCACGCGGGCGGTTGTACGGCAGCTTGGTGAGCGCCATCCCCATCATGCAGGTGTTGGTCACGGCGGCGAAGATCAGGCCGAGGCCGACGAACCCGGCCACGAACCGTGCCGGCGGGAACACGATGCTCAGCGCGATCGACGCGACCACGAGCAGGCCGACGACCAGCCGGACCTGACGTTCCAGGTCCCACCGGATCACGTCCTGGACGATGGGGCCGTCCGCCTGCTCCCAGGCGAGCATCCCGCCCTCGAGGATCGCCAGCTGGGGCAAGCCGGCGTCGGCGAGCTTCTCCTGGGCCTGGTGGGCACGGGAACCCGCGCGGCAGACGAGGACGACGTCGCGGCCGCTCGCGACCAGCTCGCGGATCTCGTCGACGTGCTGGTCGAGCTCGTCGAGCGGACGGTTCCTGGCTTGCGGAAGGTGCACGGACTCGAACTCGCCAGGGGTGCGGACGTCCACGACCTCGACGTGATCGAGTCGCTCACGCAGTTCGGTGGCATCGACGCAGACGGTGGTGGTGGTGGTGGTGGTGGTGGTGGTGCTCTGGGACACGGTGGGCTCCAGATAGGACGGTGGTCGGGTCGCCGACAAATGTACGTACTTTTGCCGCCGATGCCAAGCGCGCCCCAGGCCGTCAGACGATCCGCGGCAGATCACGCGTGACGATCACGTCGATCCCGGTACCGCACACGTCGGCGAGCACCACCTCGCCGCGTCGCACCGGGGCCCGCACCTGCAGGCCACGCAGCGCCCGGACGACCGCTCGGACCTCGTCACGCGGGACCGGTGCCGCGGTCCGCACCGGCGCCCGCCGCAGCGCCGCACCCTCGATCCACACGGTCGTGGAGACCGGCCGCCGAGGATCGACGTGTTCCTGCCTGCCGTACCGTTCGCCCTTGCGGCAGCCGAACCCACGGACCTCGATCACCTCATCCTCGGTCGCATCGACCTCCAACCGGCAACCGAGCGGGCAGCCGGTGCACAGGTAGACGTGGGTCTCGACCTCCTCGTCGTCGACCGAGGCAGCGGTCTGCGCGGCGCCATCCGTGCCGCCGGTCGGAGCAGGCCGCTCGGTCACGAGCCCACCTCCTCCGCCGGCAGCGCATCGACCCGGAGCACGTCGCCTCGGAAGCCCTCGAGGATCCGCGGCGCCACCTTCATCGTGACCATCTCGGCGGGCACGACCGCACGGACCTTGCGCCGGTGGATGTCACCGAGCCGCAGGACGGTCGGCCCGTGGATCGGTCGCCGCACCCGGAAGGCGAGGGTGTGGGTGCCATCGCTGGAGATCGTGTGGGGGACGACGTAGGCGACGTTCTCGCCGGGGACCAGGCGGATGTCCTGATCGGGACGTCGGGCACCGGTGGCGAGCGCTCCGGCGGCGTCGCCGGCCACCCGCGCTTCACGGCTGACCCAGTCGGCCAGGTCGTTGACGTGCACGACGTTGCCCGCCGCGAACACCCCTGGCAGGGTCGTCTCCATCGCGCTGCTGACGATCGGCCCGCCCGTGAGGGGGTCGAGCTGCGCTCCGAGCGACCGTGCGAGCTCCGCATCGGGGACCAGCCCCACCGACAGCAGCAGGGTGTCGACCTCCACGTCCCAACCCCGCTTGGCGATGGGCTGGCGGTCGGCGTCGACCGGGGCGACGGTGACCCGCTCGAGCCGGTCACGACCGTGGATGCCGATCACGGTGGTGGACAGGTGCAAGGGGATGTCGAGGTCGTCGAGGCACTGGACGACGTTGCGGGTCAGTCCGCTCGGGTGGTCGAGCAGCTCGAACACCCCCACCACCTCGACGCCCTCGAGCGCCAGCCGGCGGGCCATGATCAGACCGATGTCTCCCGACCCCAGGATCGCTGCCCGCCGTCCGGGGAGGTAGCCGTCGAGGTTGACCATCCGCTGCGCCAACCCGGCTGTGGTCACCCCGGAGGGACGGTCACCGGGGATCCGGATCGCCTCCCGCGTGCGTTCCCGGGCCCCCATCGCCAGCACCAACGCCGAGGTGTCGACCGTGGTGACCCCGACCTTCGGCGACATCAGCTTGACGCGACGATCGTCGCTGACGTCCATGACGTAGGCGTCGGTGAGGATGTCGACGTCCTGCTCGAGCACCTGGTCGAGGTAGCGCCCGGCGTACTCGGGCCCGGTGACCTCCTCACCGAAGACGTGGAGCCCGAACCCGGAGTGGATGCACTGCAGCAGGATGCCGCCCGGGTCGGTCTCACGGTCGACGAGCAGGATGCGTTCCGACCCGCGCTCGCGGGCACCCAGCGCCGCAGCCATGCCGGCGGGCCCGGCGCCGACGACCACGACGTCGTAGCGATCGTCGAGGTGGCGCGGCTCAGGGGTGATCGGCATGACGGCTCACCTCCCCTCGGTCGCGTGACATCGGCGTCACCTCGTCCGTCGGCGCAGCTGCGGGCGGGGCGGCGACCGGCGACGGGGGTGGCTGCGGCGCCGCGTCGACGTCGTCGCGGTCGCACACGATCCAGGAGCCTCCGCCGCGTTTGGTCACCTCCGTGATCGCCTGCCCCCGGCGATCGGCCAGCAACTCGATGCAGCGCCACGTGCAGGACCCGCCCTGGCAACGACCCATCCCCGCTCGGGTGCGGAACTTCACCCCGTCCAGCGTCCGGGCACCCCGGTCGATCGCGTCGACGATCTCCGCCTCGGTCACCAGCTCGCACCTGCAGACCAGCTGCGCGAACCGGGGATCGCGGTGCACGAGGGCCGCCTGTTCCTCCGTCGGCAGGACCCCGAACCGGACCGGTGGCTCCAGACGCGGGGCGAAGTCGGCGCGCTCGATGAGCTCGAGCCCCTCCTCCCGCAGGACCTCGAGGAGGTGGTCCGCGATCGCCGGCGCCGCCGTCAGCCCGGGTGACTGGATCCCGGCCGCGTTGAGGAAGCCGCGCCGGTGCGTCGTGCCCAGCACGAAGTCGTCGGTGTCGGCGACCGCACGGACCCCGGCGAACTCGGCGATGACGTCCCGTTCGTCGATCCCCGGGACCAGTCGACCCGCAGCCTCGAAGACCTCCGCGGCACCCTCGGGCGTCGTGGCCGTGTCGTGCTTGTCGTCGGTGGCCTCGGCGGTCGGGCCGACCATGATCGTGCCGTCGAAGGTCGGGGTGACGAGCGTCCCCTTCGAGGTCGCCGTCGGGCAGGGGAAGATGATGGAGGTGACCAGGCCGGCGAGCCGCTTGTCGAGCAGGTACTCCTCGCCCTTCCGGCCGCTGATCGTGAAGGTGCCGACACCGGCCATGCGTGCCACCTCGTCGGCATAGAGGCCGGCCGCGTTGACGACGTACCTCGATGCCAACGTGCGCATCGGCGTGCGCAGCACGATCGGCGCGTCCTGGTCTGCGGGGTCCGGCGGATCGATCGCGGTGACCGGTTCGCCGGTCGCCACCTCGACGCCGTTGCGGGTCGCACTCTCCGCGATCAGCAGCACCGCCTCGTAGGGGTTGATGACCCCGGCCGTCGGAGCCCACAGCGCCGCGATCACCTCCCGGGAGAGGTTGGGTTGGTGGCGTCGGACCCGCTGCTGATCCCACCGCTCCAGTCCGGGAACCCCCTTGCGCTCGCCCTGGGCGTGGAGCCGATCGATCGTCGGCAGCTCGTCCTCCGACAGGGCGACGAGCAGCTCACCGACCTGCGCGAAGCCGAACCCGAGCTCGTCGCGCAGGCTCAGCCAGCCGACGTTGCCGGGCCACTCGAGCGAACCCTTGACGGTGTCCGGGTCAGCGTGGATGCCAGAGTGGATGATGCCGCTGTTGGCCTTGCTGACCCCGAACCCGACCTCCGCGTCCCGCTCGAGCAACACTACATCGAGGTGGTAGCGCGCCAGCGTGCGAGCGAGCGTGACCCCGACGACCCCGCCACCGATCACGACGACGTCGTGGACCTGCCGGTCGGTCATCACCGCACCTTCCGCGGCCTGCTTCCGGAGGTCGCCCCCGCCCCGCCCGCTCTGCCACCCGGCTTGACCGCACCGCCGTCCGTCTCGCGCTGCGGCCGACGTCGCGCTTGGCGCCAGCGGTTGACCAGATCGATCAGGACCGCGAGCACGACCGCGCCGACGATCACCAGCGTGGCTCCGGCCAGGTCCTCCATCAGCTCCGGCGCGAACAGCAGGACCCCACCGAGCGCCAGCATCACCATCCCGCCGAGGAGCTTGAGCATCCGGCCGTAGTGCTCCTCGAACCGACCGATCTTGAGGGTGACGAGCACCGCGACGAACAGCGTCACCTCCAGCCCGACGTAGACCAGCAGGTACAACCCCAGCAACCCGGCGAAGGTCGTGCCCTCGATGCCCTGGGTGTGCATGATCCCCGACCAGATGACGGGGAACCCGGCGGTGCACGGCAGCTCGACCAGCGCGATGCCCGCAGCCATGGCCACCGTGGTCCCCACCACCGCCGGCAGGGGACGATCGGCGGCGCGGACCGAGCGTCCACCGCGGTAGATGCGGGGCTTGTAGCGGTCAGGGATCGTGAAGGACAGGCCCTTCTTGTACGCGAGGTAGTCCTTGACGTTCACCGCGCCGACGAACAGCGCGATCGCCGCGACCCCGACCCGGATCGCTCCGAGGTGTTCGATGAACCCCATCACCGTGAAGGCTCCGGCGATGAACGCCCCGTAGATCAACCCCGTGACGGTGAGGAACACGCCTCCGATCAGCGCGACCCTGCCGCGTGTCGCTCCCGCGTTCAGGACCATCGCGAGCAGGACGGCGAGCACCCACAGCGAGCAGGGGTTGAACCCGTCGATGAACGCGATCAACGCCGTCGCGGCGACGGCGGGGCGGGCAGCGACATCGACCTCGCCGAGGAAGGGGACGTCGACCACGGCACCATCGTCGGGCACGTCATGGGGAAGATCGTCGGGTGCGTCATCGCTCGGGGGGCTCGGGGGCGCTGCGCGGGCCTCGATCTCCGCGGCCACCGCAGCTTCCACGCGGGCACCGATACTCGAGTCGAACCCGACCCAGACCGTCTCGTCGAGGATCGCGGTCGGGACACCTCGGGCCTCCTGTCCGCGTGCCGCCATCTCCTCGACCCAGCGGTCACGCGCCGCCGGATCGCTGGATACCTCGTGACGTTCGATGACGAGGTCGTCACCGAACCGCTCCTCGAGGTCGTCGAGGAAGACCTCCATCTGGGCGCAGTAGGGACACCCCTCGGCCCCGAAGTACAGCAGGGTCACCGGATCCTCGCCACGCGCCGGCAGGGCGACGGTGAGCAGCGCGAGCAGCCCGGCGACGAGGACGAACAGGCGACGGCGGAGCATCGGAGGATCCGCCAGCCCTTTGCCCTTCACGATGTCCACTCCGCGTCGGCGTCCCCGTGGCCCGAACGGCGACGAGGCACCTACGATCGTGGCCGGTTCCGACCCCGGACACAGGCGGCGAGAGACACCACCAGCGAGGACCATCGGCCCTCTCCCGCGCTCCTCCAGCCGGCCCGACACACGCGGTGCCGTGCACCACATCGCCACCTGGCAGGCTGACGAGGACGAGGAAGGCAGTGATGTGACAGCGACCGGGTGCGAGGTCACCCTCGTCGGCGCCGCCCGTGAGCGTGGCCGTGCCTACGGCGAGTCCTGTCGCGGACCGATCGCCGAGGCGATCGAACGGTGGTGCGATGCGCTCGCCGACCGTCGCCGCTCCGACCACCTCGACGATCCTGCAGCCACCCTGCGGGCCGCCGTCGAAACGCTCGGAGCAGCACACCACCTGGAGCGGTGGGTCCCGGGCTTGCCTGAAGAGATCGCCGGCATCGCGGAGGGGGCGGGGCACGATCCCCTGCTGGTGTGGGCCCTGAGCCTGATGGACGAGGTGTGGATGCTCGTCGACCGGGACCACCCGGGCCGGATGCTGGCGTGTTCGACCGTCGGCGCCGTTCCCAGGGACGCCCCGCCGCTGCTCGGCCAGACGATGGACCTCCCCCCGTGTCACGCCGCCGTCCCCGCCCTGCTGCACATCCATCCCGACGACGGTCCCGCACAGCACGTGCTGACCTTCGCCGGCTCGGTTGGACTGTGTGGGTGGAACGACGCGGGCTTGGCCGTGTGCTGCAACTCGCTGAGCACGCTGCCCGGTCGCGCCGACGGTCTGCCGGTCGCCGGGACCGTCCGTGCCGTGCTGGCCTGCGAGGACGTCGAGGCAGCCTGGGCCATCGTCCGCCACGCATCCCACGCCTGCCCCCAGCACGTCGCGGTCGGCGGGCCGGGCGGTCTACGGGGCTTCCAGGTGTCCGCCACCGGGGTGGCTGAGCACACGGTTGCGCCCGGCGACGCCTACGCCCACACCAACCATCCGGTCCTCGACCCGGACGCCGAACCTGTCGACGTCCCCGCCCCCGAGGGTCGAGCGGACAGCATCGCCCGCCTCGCGCACCTCACGGCGTCAGCTCCGCGTGAGCTCGTCGCCACGGCCGCGACCCTGGACGACCGCACGGTGCCGATCTCGTGCGGTGACGACACCCCGAGCGACGGGTCGGTCAGCGCCGTCACCTACGCCGCCCAGCTGACGGCGCCGCCGACGGTGCGCTACCGGCTCGGTCCACCCGGGACGCCCTGGACCTCGTCCAGCACCTCCCGACCCGGCATCACACGTGGTCGCGGGGGATCTCCTTGACCCATCGCTTGGACGCGACACGGACCTCGCCCTCGTAGGCGTCGATCGCGTTGGTGACGAGGAACCGCTCGGCATCCGACGACATCGTCGAGAAGGTCTCGACCCGGACGTGCCAGTCACCGCGGGTGATCTCGGAGCTGCGTTCGCACTCGACCTCGGCCGACAGCGGATCACCCTCGACGATCGTGAAGCGGTCGAGCGACTCCTCGACCAGCTCCAGGCCGCCCGAGACCCGCGTCACGTCCTTGTCGCCCCAGGACACCAGCTCGGAGCGTCCCGAGATCCAGTCGTGGGTGACGTGGCGGTGGCCACCGCGGGTCGGGTAGTCCGGACCCTCGACGTCATCGGTCACGAAGCTCGGCACCTCACCGTTCTCCGCCAAGGACGGCCGGCACGGGAGGTCGAGGAAGCTGCCCGGCCCCGTGAACAGCGTCATCGTCACCGGGTCAGGCGACGGCCATGCCCACGGCCAGTAGGTCGGTGACACCGCCACACGCACACGGCTCCCCGCCGCGAAGGTGTGTCCAGCAGCACTGAGCTCCACGAGGGCGGGGGTCCGCTCGCCCGGTTCCATCGGGACGGGGTGCTCGTGCCCGTGGCGGTGGGTCAGGTTGAGCAGCCCGCGTGCCACCAGCCGGGAGAACCCACTCGGCGTCACCTCGCAGAGACGGACCGCCACGACCGCGCACGGCTTGTCCACGGCGAGCTCGAGCTGCAGGATCGCGTGCCCGAGCACCGTGACCGGCTTCAGCAGCGGCGCCGAGGTGTAGGCCAACGCCAGCCCGTCCTCACGGCGTTGGTCTCCCGGGAGGTCCTCGATGATCCCGGAGCCCATGTACGCCCCGGCCTCGAGGCCGGCGGTCTGGCTGCCCATGATGACGTGCTCGTCCTCGGCGAGATCCGGGAGTCCCGGCGCCTCGCCGGCGACGTCACCGAGCAGTTCGTCACCGCGCAGCTCCACACGCTGACGCACGATGTTCGGTGACGGCCAGGTCTTCTCCCCGACCCAGTCACCGAGCCGCTCGGCCCGGGACGGCGGGTCCTCGACGGTCTCGCGGATGAAGGCCCGGAGCATCGGCTCGTCCATGATCCCGTTGTCGACGCCCTTGAGCCAGTACTCCCAGAAGCGCACGGACTCGCCGACGAAGTCGATGGGCGCGCCGGGGTGGCCCTGGTCGGGGTAGACGTGCCCCCAGGGACCGATCAGCCCCTTCCTCGGCCCGTCGTAGCTCTCGAGCACCCGCAGGATCGCGTCACGGTAGGCGTCGTCCCAGCCGCCGACCATGTAGACGGCACAGTCGAGCGCGCCGATGTCCTCCGCCACCGACGCATGCTTCCAGTACTCGTCACGGCGCTGGTGACCGAGCCACTTCTCCACGAAGGGGGTCACCTCCAACCGGTCGAGCCAGGCTTCGCGCCAGCCGTCGCCGACGAACTCGGGGTCCGGGGGCCGAGCGCCGTGGGCCAGCATCGTCGAGGCCCACGACAGCATGTCGGAACCGACCACGCAGCCACCGTGGTAGTGGATGTCGTCGGCGTAACGGTCGTCGGTGGAGCACACGCTGATGACCGCCTTGAGCTGCGGAGGCTGCAGTGCTGCGACCTGCAGGGCGTTGAACCCACCCCACGAGATCCCGGTCATGCCGACGTTGCCCGTGCACCAGGGCTGCTCGGCGAGCCAGGAGATCACCTCCACGGCGTCCTCGAGCTCCTGGGGGAGGTACTCGTCGTGCATCAGCCCCTCGGAGTCGCCGCTGCCGCGCAGGTCCACGCGGACCGCGGCGTAGCCGTACGAGGCGAGCTCCGGCTGCCGGTACCGGTCGCGCGGTGCGGTCGCGTCGTTCTTGCGATAGGGGATGTACTCGAGCACGGCGGGGACCGGATCGCTCTCCGCGTCCACCGGCAGCCAGATCCGGGCCGCGAGGCGGATGCCATCGGACATCGGGATCCAGACGTGCGTGATCTCGCGCACCTCGCGCGGACCTGCGTCGATGTACACCTTGTCGGTCCTGCTCATCCGGTGTGCTCCTGCTGTCGTACGGACAGTTCGCGGGAGGCCTTGGCCGCAGCCCGCTCGGGATCCTCGGCGATCTCGCGCCAGTGGTGGCATGCGGCCATGTGCCCGTCCCGGACGTGGTCGAGCTCGGGTACCTCGAGGCAGCTGTCGATCCGGGCGTACCGACAACGGGTGTGGAACCGGCAGCCGGCCGGGGGGTTCTTCGGGCTCGGGATCTCTCCCGGCAGGAGCAGCTTGTGCGGCGCCGTCGTCATGTCGGGGTCCGGGGTCGAGACCGCGTCCAACAGACCTTGCGTGTAGGGGTGCATCGGGCTCTCGTACACCAACGGGGTAGGACCGACGGCGACGACCTTGCCGAGGTACATCAAGGCGATGCGGTCAGCGATGTAGCCGACCAGGTTCAGGTCATGGGTGACGATCAGGTAGGTCAGCCCGAGCTCGCTGGCCAGGTCCTTCATCAGGTTCAGCACACTAGCCGCGGCGGAGACGTCCAACCCAGCCGAAGGCTCGTCCGCGACGATGAACTCGGGCTGCAACGCCAGCGCCCGCGCGATGTTGACCCGCCGTGCCTGCCCTCCCGACAGCTCGTGGGGGTACTTGGTGGCCTGCGCGGGGTCCAACTGCACCATCTCCAGGAGCTCCGGGACCGCGATCCGGTCCTCCTTGGGGATGCCGTGGATCACGTAGGGCTCGGTGAGCAGGTGCCCGACACGCCGACGGGGGCTCAAGCTGGCGTGAGCGTCCTGGAAGATCATCTGCATCCGGCGGCGCAGGACGAGCAACTCGCGCGCGTTCATCGCGGTCAGGTCCTGGCCGTCGTAGGAGACCTCGCCTGCGGTCGCCCGTTCGAGACCGAGGATCGCGCGACCCAGGGTCGTCTTCCCTGAGCCGGACTCGCCGACGAGCCCGACGATCTCCCCACGGCGTATCTCCAGGTCGACCCCGTCCACCGCCCGGACCGCACCCAGCTTGCGGCGCGTCAGCCGTGAGGCCAACGTCGGCCGGTCCGCGAAGTGCACCTCGACGTCCTTGGCGCGCACGAGTACCTCGCCGATGGTCCGCTCAGGCTCGGCGGCCGTGGCCTCCTGCTTGGCCTGGACCGCCCCCTGGCCATCACTCGGGACGTCGGATGCGTCGTAGCGGGACGCGGGCTCATGGATCAGGCAACGCACCATGCGATCGTCGAGGTGGGTGTCCTGCAGCCCCGGTTCACGGCACACCGGCTGCACGTAGCTGCAGCGATCGGCGAAGTCGCACCCGGGAGGCAGCTCCGAGAGGCTCGGCACCCGACCGGGGATCGTGGCGAGCCGTTCACCGCGACGGTCCTTGCTCGGTACCGAGGCCAGCAGCGCCTGCGTGTAGGGGTGCTTGGGGTCGGAGAGGACCTCACGGACCGTGCCCTGCTCCACCGCCCGTCCCGCGTACATCACGACCAGCCGGTCACAGATCTCGCTGATCACCCCGATGTCGTGGGAGATGAACACCATCGAGGTGTCGCGCTCGCGCCGCAGCTCGCGGAAGAGCTCCAGGATCTGCGCCTGCAGCGTCACGTCCAACGCCGAGGTGGCCTCGTCCGCGATCAGCAGGTCGGGTTTGAGCAACAGCGCCATGGCGATCATCACCCGCTGCCGCATCCCGCCGGAGAACTGGTGGGGGAAGTAGTCGATCCGCTCGTGCGCGTCGGGCAGCCCCACGGTGGTGAGCATCTCGATCGCGTGCTGCCGGAGCTCACTCGTGCGGCCGCTGTCCAGGTCGCGGTGCGCCTGCTGGGCAGCGACCAGTTGGGCCCCGACCCTGAAGGTGGGGTTCAGGCTGGTCAGTGGGTCCTGGAAGATCATGGCGATCTCGCGGCCGCGCATCGCCCGGAGCTCCCGGTGGCTCATCCCCGTGACATCCCGGTCCCCGAGCAGGATCCGGCCACCCGAGATCTCGCCGTTGGCGGGGAGCAGCCGTAGCAGCGACGCGCTCAGGGTCGACTTGCCGCAGCCGGACTCGCCCACGACACCCAGGATCTCACCACGGTGCAGGTCGAAGCTCACGCCACGCAGGGCTGGGAGCGGGCCAGAACGCACGTGGTAGGTGACGTCGAGGTCCTCGACGGCCAGGACGCGATCGCTCATCTTCTCCCCTCCGAGGCCGCCTCCGGCCCCTCCAACCCCACCACGGGGCCTCCAGCGCCGCTCAGCCCGAT
>CAYVJT010000008.1:19056-36662 GCA_964451855.1 uncultured Actinomycetota bacterium | reverse complement strand
ACCAGGAACTCGGCTACCGGGGCCTGCAGGAGTTCCCCGCAGACGCGTTGTGGCCCGGCAACCCGTGCCTGTTGATGGTCAAGACCCTCCACGCCGTCGGTGACGAGCACCCCCGAACCACGTGAGTGCGCGCGCGAAGCACGGACCACGCGACGACCTCCATCAGGGCCGGGCCATGAGGCGTCGCACCACGCCCTGCACTCCTGACGCGACGAAACGCTCGTCACCGATCCTGAGCCCATGCTCCACCTCGTACCACGGGCCGAGCTGGTGGTAGAGCCGCGCCCGATCGACCTCGCCCTCCTCGAGTCGCAGCCGATCCCGCAGTGCCTGGCCGATCTCGCGCGGAGCGCCGTTGAGCATCCAAGCCAGGTCGATGGCCGGATCGCCGATCGCGACGTTGCCCCAGTCGATGACGCCGCGCAGGCCGGCGTCGTCGCACAACAGGTGGGCCGGACCGAGATCAGCGTGGACGACGCAGGCCGAGACGTCCCCGGGAAGATCGCAGGTAGCGTCCAGCAGCCTCCTCGCTGAGGCACCGACCTCCTTCGGGAGGTGCGGCAGCACCACGTCCGCGAACCGGGCGGCGACGTCCGCGTGGTGCGCTCGCCATGCCCCTCCGGACAGGTCGGGTATCCCCGCCTGTGATGCCGTCGCGGTCGACACCTGGCGAAGGGCGGCGAGGAAGGTGGCCATCTGTGTCGCGACGACGTCGAGGCACGACGCGGTGAGTCGGTTCGTCGACGCAGGCTCACCCGGGATCCGCCGGTAGCGCATCGACCCGTGCTCCGGACACACCCGTTCGGGCACAGGGACGGCGACGGGCAGTGCCTCGGCCAGGATCGGCAGGATGCGCGCTTCGGCCCGAGCAAGCGCCTGGGTCTCCCGCCGGCGCGGGACGCGAACGATCTCACCGGCGACCGCGACCACCTCGCTGTCCCAGCCCTCCTGGATCACGGTCACGTGCCGAGCGGATAGCTCGGGGAAGCATGATGCGGGGCCCGGGTCATGGGTCATCGCCGAGCTCCTCGCCTCGCTCTGCCTCGGCGTCATCGTGGGCTGTCTCGCGGCCATCTCCCGTGGGTTCCACCGGTCGCTCGCCGCGTGCGGCATCCGTCCGGGGCGGATCGTCCGCGAGGTCGACCCGACGCTCGTCGCGATCGTGTGCCGCTCCGTCGTGCCCGAGCGAAGGCAGCTCGGACCGACCCAAGTCGAGGGGCACCTCCTCGAGTTCCTCGAGTTCCTCGCGTTCCTCCGCCACGGCCTCGACCACGTTGTCCGGGACCGCGTCCTCGCCGTGCCGGTCGACGAGCCACGCATCGATGCGCCGCCACCACCAGGCGAGCCAGGCGGCACGCGCCTCGCGAGCGCGGGGGATCTGCGCCGCCGGCACACGCCACGCCTCGACCTCGATGGCCCGATCCATCGGCAGGCCCCGCCACAGGTCGACCACTCCCGACAGGTCCTCGAGACCCCAGTGCGCGACGAACAGCACATCCGCGGCCGGTGCTGCGTCGAGGGCAGCCAGGGCCCCACCGGTACGTGGTGTGAGCACGTGACGGAACTCACGTGCGTCCTCGGCGTCAGCGTGCTGACCGAGGTCCTCGAGCTTGACGATCGACCGGATGCGTCGTGCCGGTGTGAAGTTGCGCCCCTCGGGGAACAGCACGAGCGCGTCGCCGGGGCGCAGACCAGCAGCGAGGGTTGCGACCGCGGAGGTCCCGGTCCCGCGTGGCGCCCCACGGTCGACGAAGAAGCTCGGCACGCGATGCAGCATCACATCGATCGTGGGCACCCACCGCAACGCGCCACGGAGCACGATGCGCGGCCGGTAGCCCGCCTGCAGGAGCCCGTGCACGAGCAGGAACGAGTCGCCCGGGCCAGCGTGGCGGCTGAGCACGATCAGCGGCGCGGTGTCCCTGCGGTCACGTGCGGCGGGTGGCCCGGTCTCGTCGGCGTCCCGTACTGCTGTCGGAACTGCTGTCGGAGCCCCGGCGGCAGCGTCCCCACGAGGCCGGGCGCGCGTGACGACGTGCGGGTCGACCTCCGCAGCATCGACGTCCAGCTCGAAACGCAGGTGGAAGCGACGCTCCACGGTCCCCACCAGGATCCTGAGGTACCAGCGCATCACGGCGTAGTGGGCGCGCTGCCAGCGCTCCCGCCGGGTGTGGCGACCGAACCCGGCAGCGACCCAGAGGCCGAAGGCGACGAGCAGGGTGAGGGACTCGACGACGAGGTAGACGAGCAGCAGCCAGAGCAGCCGGAGGGGGCGCCAGCGTCCGGGCATCCAGCGGGACGCGAAGGCCGCCACGAGCGCGGTGATCGGCAGCGACGTCAACAGCAGCAGGGTCAGGAGCGGGACCGCAGGTGCGAGCACCGTCCGGCGCAACCACCGCGGGAGCATCACCGGCGGCGTCGCTGGAGATCGTCGTGCCCATCCGACCCGCCATCGCCGTCGCTGTGGTCATCGCCGTCCGACACCGGCGAGCCGTCGAGCTCGGCACGGGTCGCGTCGTACGCGGCGGCGATCCGCTCCGGGATGTTGGAGGTGTCCCGGTAGCGGTACTGCGAGGTGTCGGTGTGCTGGATCTCCACACCTGCCGGGAGCACCCGCACCCGTACGTCATCGGGGATCTGCCCCATGGCCTCGACGAAGCGGTGACGCCGGGAGATCTCGAAGGCCACGAGCCCGACCTCCCAGGGGCGCTTCGGCGGCGTCAACGGCTGCTCGATGCGCCCCACCTGGAGGACGTAGATCTCACGTGCGCCGAGCTCGACCGCCCGGGCGACGGGGATGCTGTCCACCAGCCCGCCGTCGAGGTGGTGCTCACCATCGATCTCGACGGGTGGGAGCAGCCCCGGGACGGCGGTCGTCGCCAGCAGCGCGGGGATCAGGGGTCCCGAGCTGAACCAGCGGGCTCCGGCCCGCTCGATGCTCGCGGCGACGCACTGGAAGGGCAGCACGAGATCCTCGAAGCGACGGGCGTCGAGGTGGGTCAGCAGCAGGCGTCGGAGGCGGTGGTCGCTGTGCAGGTGGGTGCGCGTCCGCGCGAAGGTGCTGGCCCGCTCGAGCAACGAAGCGTCGAAGGGGCTGGACTCGTCGACGTTGATCCAGAGGTCGGTCAGCCGGTCGACGGCCCTCTCGGGGTCGTCGGCGAGCACCGCGCCGTTCAGCGCTCCGATCGAGGTGCCCACGACGATGTCGGGCGAGATCCCGGCCTCGGACAACGCCTGGAGCATGCCCACCTCGGCGGCGCCGTGGACACCTCCGCCGCCCAGCACGAAGGCGACGTAGGGCACGGGTTCGCGACGCGACGCGCTCATGGCTCCCTCGGCGACGAGACCGAACGTTGGTGGTGTGGGCCGTTCGGCCGGACGGACCCTCAGCGACGCTACCTCGCGTCCGCGGTAGCGAGCTGAGCAACGTGCCAGACCTTCGGCATGGAACCGGTCGCGCACCGCCGCGCCATGCGTTCGAGCTCGCGCTGATCTGCGCCGCGCCTCCTGGCGTGCAGGAGGAGATGATCGCGGCCGACCCCGAACGGCTCTACCGGCCCCGTACGGGGGGCTCGATGCCACGGGCTCCGAGGACGGCTGACGACGAGCCGGCGGCATCTGCGCCTCACCCGCGACGGACGACCGTCGCGGCGCCCCGGCGCGAGATCAGCGGGTGGACGTGGTGCTGCTCGGGAGGTAGCCGGTGGTGCCGTCGAGCAGCTCGCGGGCCAGATCCGCATGACCGGCGTGCCGTGCGGTCTCCTCGATCATGTGCAACAGGACCCAGCGCAGGGAGACGGTCTCGCCGGTCCACGTGGTCCCCGTGTGGTCGAGGTCGAGCTCGTCGACCACCTCATCGGCTGCCGCGCGCGCCCGGGCGTAGAAGGCCACGATGTCGTCGGTGGTCTCGTCCGGATCGACGCGCAGGTCCGCATCCTCGTCGTCCTCATCGAAGGGCAGGGGTTCGACGTCGCGCCCGAAGGTGAGGCAGAACCAGCCGTACTCGACCGCAGCCAGGTGTTTGAGCAGGCCGAGGAGGTTCGTCCCGGACGGCACGACCGGGTGGCGAAGCTGCTCATCGCTGAGCCCATCCAGCTTCCACAGCATCACCTCGCGCTGCTTGTCGAGGAACGCCCGCAGGCTCGCCTTCTCCGGACCCGTCAGCGGGGTCGAGGTCATCGCCTGCCTCCTCGTCGCTCGGGGTGAGCTGTCATGTGGAGTCAATCCCAGATGCGGTCGAGCCGCCAGACACCGCCACGGCGGACCACCTCGTAGACCCCGCGGCTGGGCACACCGTTGCGTGCTTCGACCCGCCACAGGTCCGTGCGCTCGATCCGATCCGGGACGCCATCGGCGCGCTGCCACCAGGTCTCGTCCTCGTACCAGTGCCCGAGCACCTGCAGGACGCGGTAACGCTGTCCCCGCCACGTGAACGCCGCAGGTGCGTCGGCGACCACCTCGACGTCCTCGAGTCGTTCGCGGTACCGCTTGGTCATCCTCGCCACCTCCTGACCTACGACCTCACCTACGACCTCACCTACGACCTGACCTACGACGCGTCGAGCGGAGACGGCCACCGCCGCCCGAACGCCACATGGCCACGACGCGTGTGAGCGCGCACGTGGGCGCGCCCGTGGTCGCACGTGTGGCCGACCCACGCGGACATCCTGCAGGGTCGAACGTATGTTCGTCCTCGTAGGGGCCACCGTACGTCGCGGCTGCGACATGCACCACCCCCACCCCGTGGATGAGCACCCACCGCACCGGGGATCACCACCACCGCAACGCTGAGAGGTCAGGGAGCGATGCGCGGGGACGAGGGGCTGGCGATGTCCTCCTCGAGCTCGCCGATGTCGGCCAGCTCGTAGAGCTCACGGGCCGCATCCTCGGCGACCTGTTCGATGGGCTCGCCGGCCGCGACGCGGGCGTTCCAACCACCGAGCGCGGCCGTGGACATGTAGGCCGCCATCGGACCGAGCGCGACCCGCATCTGCGGGTGCTCCGAGACCGCGTCGACCCGCATCTGCGGCAGCGGGACGAAGGCCGGGAAGACCCGCAGGTCGTCCACCAGGGGACGCAACCCCGCACGCCAGGCCGCACCATCGGTGGCGGTGGTGAGCCCGGCCAGGCAGTCCCCCGCCGCCACCCCGAGGACGGCCTCCTCCGGCGCGGCGGCGAGGAACGGTCGATCGCTGCGCACGCTGTACGCCGAGAGCACGGCGGGCAGCCCGTCGGGACGCTCGCCGAACTCCTGATCGACACAGACCAGCGCCTCGGGCTGCTCGGAGAGGCGTGAGGCGAGCTGGGACATGGTGCGCAGGTCGGCATCGACCGACGGGGGCCCCTGCACCACGAAGGCGAAGGTGGCGTTGGCCGGTGGCTCCTCGATGCCGTCACCCACCCGGGGCCGCAGCCACAGGATCCCCTCCTGCTCGTCGTGGTTGCGGACGGCGACGTAGCTCTCCAGGGGATCGCTCGGTGGGTCGGGGCGGCCGAGCGCCTCGAGCCAGGTCTCTCCGGTGTAGCCCGGACGGACCTCGACCCGACCGCGCTCGAGCGCGACGCGCGACGCGCGGGCGTCGTCGAACTCGACCACCTCGGCCGGCAGGCCCTGAGCCTCGAGCATCACCGCCATCGTGTGGGCCAGCAGCATGGTCTCCGCGTCGGGTCCGGATGCGACACGGATCGGTTCGGCGTCGGCCTCGTCCGCAGCATCCTCGGGAGCGTCCTCGCCGTCCAGGGGCGACGGGAAGGGATCGGTGCCGGTGCCCTCCGGCTCGATCCCACCGGCTCCCGAGCACGCCGCGAGCAGGCTCACCGCGGTGAGCAGGGCGAGGACGGGGCGTGTGCTGGACATGGCTCCAGGTTGCCGGGTGGAACACTCCCACGGTACGGCGAGTTCCCACAGACGTCGTACCCTGCCTCGCGCCGAGGGAGCACACCCGACCGCCGTCGCCGCTCGGTCGCCCGCAGGAGGTCCTCATGCTCGATCGGAAGGTCCGCTCCGTGCGCACCCCTCGTGGCCGTGGCACCCGCCTGGCTGCCGCGGGCCTGGCCCTGGCCCTCCTCGCCGTCGCCTGCGGTGGTGAGCCGGGAGCGGACCCCACCACGGACGGGGTGACGGCAACACCGGACCCGGACAGCAGCGGGCTGTCGGTCGCGGTCGCGAGCTTCGACCTCGCCGTCGGTGAGGACCAGCGACTGCTGGCGGGCGTGTTCGGCGCCGACCGCGCGCTGCTCGCCTTCGGAGAGATCACCTTCCAGCTCGGCTACCTCGGTGACGAGCCCGGCGGCGAGACCGAGCTGACGCAGGAGGCGACGGCCACCTACCTGCCGATCCCCGGGATGGAGCCCGAAGCCGACGAGGACGTGCCGCGGTTCCTGGACGGCGAGACCGGCAACGGCGTCTACGCCGGCGAGGTCGATCTGGATCGGCCGGGGTTCTGGGGCCTGCGCGTGATCGCCGAGCTGCAGGACGGTGACGTGATGCAGGGCCAGGCCACCTTCCAGGTCCAGGAGGAGCCGGGCGTCCACGCGGTCGGCGATGAGGCGCCCCGTACCCAGAACCCGACCGTGGCCGACGCCGAGGCAGGTGACATCGACCCAGCATCGCTCGACTCGCGCGCCGGTGGCACCGATGGGACGATCCCGGACCAGCACCTGCACGACGCCGTGATCGCCGAGGAGCTGGAGGCCGGCCGCCCGCTGGTGGTCGCCGTCACGACCCCGGTGTACTGCGTGAGCCGGTTCTGCGGTCCCTTGACCAACGAGTTGGCGGAGCTCGCCCACGAGTACGAGGACACCGCGACCTTCGTCCAACTCGAGGTCTGGAAGGACCACGAGGCACAGGAGCTCAACGAGGCGGCAGCCGAGTGGATCCTGCCGCGGAGCGGCGCCGGGGGCAACGAGCCCTGGGTGTTCCTGGTCGACGGCGACGGGGTGATCAGCCACCGGTGGGACAACGTGCTGGACATCGAGGAGCTGACGGCGGCGTTGGCCGAGCTCTGAGGCACGTAGCTCGGCACGGAGCTCGCGGTGAGGGGTGAGCGACGAGCCGGCGTCGGCAGCCCGGGTCAGCGGCGGCGGCGCAGCTGCGGCGGGACGAGCGACACGTCGGATCCGGCCAGCCGCTCGCCACGCTCACCAGCGCGCAGCATCCCGGTGAGCGCAGCTCCTCCGACGACGACCACCTCGGCGACGATCACGGCGAGCAGGGCGAACCCGGTCAGCTCGCCGAGCATGCGCACACCGAAGCCGCCGTCACCGACGACGCCGTAGACGACCCAGCCCGCCACCACCGCGACGGCGAGCACCAGCGCGACACGGCGCATCCGACGCGCGGTACGTGACCAGTCGATGAGCGGCGGCCTGGCGGCAGCGTCGGGATCGTCGGCACCGTCGGCGTGGCGATCGGTGGCTGCCTCGGCGGATGCCTCGGCACGCCGTCCGGGTTCGAGCCCGGCCTGCCGGTCGGGCGAGCGATGCGCGGCCGGGTCGGGCGTGCTCATAGCTCCGGGTCCCCGAGGTCGATCCGCAACGTCCCGAGGACCCGGGTGATCTCACCGCGGACCGCCGCCGCGTCCATCGGCAGACGCACGTCGTGCTGGGGGTAGAGCTCGGCGGTCGACAGGTCGGTGACGCTCAGCTGCCACCCGCGGTCGTCGAGGTAGTCGCCGAGGGCGCAGGACCAGGTCAGCACGACGGTGTCGTCGAAGTCGTGGAGCGTGAAGCTCAGGAACCGGTTGAACGCCAGGACCCACTGCCGTCCGCCGCGACGGGTCGTGCCCTGCATGCGGAAACCCAGCTGCTCGAGCTCGTCGTCGAACGTGGTCCCGGAGGCCTCGTGGGGCGGCTCGGTCATCGGCACCTCGGTCGTCGGCCGGTCGGTCCTGGGACGGCTGGGCGCCAACGCTACCGCTCCCGTTGCACCTCCGAGGCCCAGGGTCGTCGCGGACCTACCCTGGCGGCATGTCCACCTCCGCCTCCGCCTCCACCTCCGCCCGCTCCCGCTACCTCCGCGTCCCCGTGCTCGCGCTGGTCCTGGCGCTCGGCGTCGGCTGCTCGCCCGGCGACGAGGAGCTCCGCGCCGAGGTGGAACGGTTGCAGGACCGGCTCGCTGAGCGGATCGTGGTCGAGGCGGAGCTCGCGTCCCGCATCGACGAGCTCGAGGACATCACAAGGGACGTCACGGAGGAGGTCGAGGGGGTCGACCTCGATGCGCGACTGGGCGAGCTCGACGACCGGTTCGCGCAGGTCGACGACGCGTTGGCCGGTGTCGAGGAGGACCTCGAGGCGCAGGCATCGGCGCGTGCCCAGCTCGCCCAGGAGTTCGACGCGAGCGACCAGGACCTGCGCGGTGCGATCGCCGAGCTGCGTGGCGCCATCGACGAGCTCCGCGGCGACATCGCCGTGCTCGAGGACCAGGTCGAGATCCTCCGAGAGCTGAGGGGCGACTGACCCACTGACCACCTGCCGCGCCCGCCTCCCCTCCCCCGGGCTCCGCGCCACCGGCGGCCGGATGGGCGTGGGGGCTTGAGCTGTGGAGCGCGAGGCCTGACGTACCATCGGCAGCGTGTCCGATACCTCCTCGTCGCCCACGACCCCGACCCAGGTCGGAGGTCGCTACGTCCTGCTCGGCGAGCTCGGACGTGGCGGGATGGCCACGGTCCACCGTGCCCATGACGAGGTGCTCGACCGGCAGGTCGCGATCAAGCTCCTGCATCCGCACCTCGCCGACGACCACGCCTTCCTCGACCGGTTCCGCCGCGAGGCACGGGCCGCCGCCGCGCTGTCCCACCCCAACGTGGTCGCCGTGCACGACTGGGGCGAGACCGAGGAGGGCGCCTACCTCGTCCTGCAGTTGGTCGAGGGCCCGACGCTGCGCGGGCTGCTGCGCGAGCACGGCCAGCTCACCCCCGAGGAGGCTGCCGGCGTCCTGATCCCCGTGGCGCGCGGGCTCGGGGCCGCACACGCCGCCGGCATGGTCCACCGCGACGTGAAGCCGGAGAACCTGCTCCTCGGCCGCGACGGGATCGTCCGCATCACCGATTTCGGCCTCGCTCGCGCCATCGCGAGCGCCAACGCCACCTTCGGCACCGACGTGTTGATCGGCTCGCCCCACTACCTCGCCCCGGAGGCGGTCGAGGGCGACCGGCTCGATCCCCGTGCCGACATCTACGCGCTGGGGGTGATCCTGTTCGAGTGCCTGACGGGTGCCCCGCCGCACTCGGCGGACACCGCCTTCGCCACCGCGATGCGGCACACCACCCACACGGTCCCCGCGCCGTCCTCGGTCGTGGATGGGATCCCCGCGGGTGTCGACGACGTGGTGCGCTGGGCCACCGCGATCGATCGGGACACCCGCTACCCGACCGGCGACGACCTCGCTCGGGCGCTCGGGGTCGCGGTGCCGGAGGTCGTGCCGCCGATGGAGCTCGACACCGGCGTGCCCTACGACCGCACGGCCCGTTCCCCCGGCGGGGCGACCGACACCGGCGAACCCGACGAGGAGCACCTCTGGGGTCCGCCACCGTTCGATCCCGAACGCACCGCCACCCGGACGGTCAACGGTCACGATCTGGAGGAGGTCGGTGACACCGCCGACGATCCGGACGCGTACGGCGACGACGCCTACGACACCACGGTCGTCGGCGTCTCGCGGCGACGTTCGGGCTGGACGGCCGCCCTGGTGATCGTGGCCCTGATCCTGGCATCCGGGGTCGGGGGCTACCTGCTGTGGGACCGGCTCGTCGCACCGATCCTGCCGGTGCCCAACGTCGAGGGCGAGACGCAGCAGGCCGCCGTCGACCGACTCGTCGAGGAGGGGTTCCAACCCGAGATCGCCGGCAGTGCGCACCACCTCGACGTCGCTGAGGGTCTCGTGCTGCAGCAGCAGCCGGTCGGCGAAGCGCGTCGCGGCACGCAGGTGCTGCTCGTGGTCTCAGCGGGGCCGCGCCAGGTCGAGGTGAGCGAGGTCCGCGGCTGGTCGGAGGCGGAGGCGGCGGACGAGCTCCGCAGCTCGGACCTCGAGGTCGCGGTGGACCGCCGTCACCACGAGGACGTGCCGGAGGGCCGGGTCATCTCCCAGGATCCCGAGCCGGGCACGATGGTCGACGAGACCAGCACCGTCGCGATCGACGTGAGCCTGGGTCCGACTCCCATCGAGGTGCCGGCACTGGTGGGCGAACCACGCGACGAGGCGACCGCCACCGCCCGGGATCTGGGGCTCGAGGTCGAACAGATCGACCGTCGCCACCACGACAGCGTGCCGGCGGACCACGTCATCTCGCAGGATCCCGAGCCGGGCACGACCGTGCACCGGGGCCAGAGGATCGAGGTGGTCGTCTCGGCCGGTCCGGCACCGATCGAGGTGCCGTCGGTGCGTGACGAGCACGTGGACGACGCGATCGCCACCCTCGAGGGGCTCGGCTTCCAGGTCGAGGTCGATTGGCGCGGCGGCATCGGCGCGATCCTGCAACCCGGTCGGGTCCTGGACCAGAACCCATCGCCTGGCACCGAGCGACTCCCCGGCGCGACGATCACGCTGTTCGCCTACGAGCGCTGAGCGCTGAGCTGCGCGGTTCCGGGCAGCGGATGCGACGTCAGCCGTTGGGGCCGCGGGGTGCTGTCGCCGGAAGGGCATCGGCGCGCTCCCGAGCGAGCTCGGCGTCGGCGTCGTTGGCGACCCATCCCCCGAGCTCGAGGTCCGAGATCGCGATGCCGTCGCTCTCGCTCCCTGGGAAGACGTCGATCACCTCGAGTCGCACCATCGTGGTCAACTCGGGTCCGGGCAGCTCGATCGACTGCTGTCCGCGCCCCTCGTCCAGCAGGTTGAGGCGGTAGGTGGCACCACCGTCGAAGGTCATCAGGACCTCCCGCAGCCGGCCCTCCTGCTCGTAGGCCTCGAGGTCGAGCTGATCGCCGTTGCGGATCAGCAGTTCGCTCACCCACGCCGGCTCGGCCAGGAACAGGTCGATGATCTCCAGCGCGTCGTCCGGGGCGTCCTGCTCGCCGATGACACCCGACCGCCAGGCGGTCTCGGCCGTGTCGTCCACCATGTGGGCGGCGACGAAGGTGCGCTCGCCCTCGGGTGGACGGGTCGTCATCGTCGCGATGTCGGTGAGCAGGAGGTGGCCGGCATCGTCGGGGTAGGCCTCCGGGGGGAACCCTGCATCCGGGACCGAGGGACCATCGGCGAAGGGCCCCACCTCGGCCAGGACCAGCCCGAGCAGCAGCAGGCCAGCCACCGCGAGCACCGAGGCGAACGCGAGCAACCACCGTCGCGGATGGGGCCGCTCGTGGAGCCTGGTCGATGCCACCTCCGGCTCAGGGTCGGGGCTCGGCCAGGGGAGCCGATCACCTGTCGCCAGATCGACCGCGCAGCTGCGGCAGACCTCGCGTTCGGCGAGGTTGAAGGCGCCACACGACGGACAGACCCGAGCCCGCTCGGGTGGACGACCCTCGGCGTCCGCGCTGCTCGCGGTCGCAGGGAGTTGCGTCGTCTCATCGCTCACGCCTACGCAGGCTCCTCGTCATCCTCACCGGCAACGCCGTTGCACACCTATCGGTGCCGCCCCTCGAGGACGATCCACCTCCGCCCTGCCTGATCGCGGCGGGACCAGCGTAGTTGGTGGCGACGGACGAGCCCGTCCCCTTCGGGCAGCAGGGCGCCTCTGCGACGTCTGCCGGCGCTGTGGGCGCGTGCAGCGCACGCCGCTCGTGCTACGCTCCGCGCATGATGACCGCGTTGCGCTCCTTCACCTTTACGGGCTGGTATGGGACAGCCCGTGAGGCGGCGTGCGTCATCGACTGCTGACACCACCCGACGTAGCTCGCAGCCCCGGGATCTCCTCCCGGGGCTGACATGTTCCGGGGGTGGGATCGACGGAGGGAGGCGGGCACGCGATGAGAGAGGACACCACGATGGTCGTGGTCATGCGTGGAACGGCTTCCGGCACCGACATCGACAAGGTCGTCAAGGCGATCTCGGACGTGGGGGGCGACGCCTTCGTGTCACGAGGCAAGAGCCAGACGATCATCGGCCTGGTGGGCGATCTCACGCACTTCGCCGAGCTGCCCCTGCACGCGTTCCCGGGCGTCGAGGACGTGATCCGGGTCAGCAAGCCCTACAAGCTGGTCAGCAACGAGACCCATCCCCGGCCGTCCACGATCACCGTCGGCCAGGCATCGATCGGCCGGGACACCGTCACGCTGATCGCCGGTCCCTGCGCGGTGGAGAGCGAGGAGCAGACGGCCGTCGCCTGCCAGATGGCGCGCGAGGCCGGAGCCACGATCCTGCGCGGCGGCGCCTACAAGCCCCGGACCTCCCCGTACGCGTTCCAGGGGCTCGGCGAGGCCGGCCTCGACATCCTGCACGGCGTGGCGCGCGACATCGGCCTGCCCTTCGTGACCGAGGTCGTGACCACCGCCGATGTGGACACGGTCGCGGCGAAGGCGGACATGCTGCAGGTGGGCGCCCGCAACATGCAGAACTTCCAGCTGCTCAAGGAGGTGGGGATGTCGGGCAAGCCCGTGCTGCTCAAGCGCGGGCTCAACGCCACGGTCGACGAGTGGATCATGGCGGCCGAGTACATCGCCCACACGGGCAACCTGCAGGTCGTGCTGTGCGAACGCGGCATCCGCACCTACGAGCCCTCGACGCGCTTCACCCTCGACGTGTCGGCCGTCCCCGTCGCCCAGTCGCTGACCCACCTGCCGGTCATCATCGACCCCTCGCACTCGGGGGGCAAGCGTGAGCTGGTCCTGCCCCTGATCCGCGCCGGGATCGCCGTCGGCGCCGACGGGGTGATCGTCGACGTGCATCCGCGTCCGGAGACGGCGCTGTGCGACGGCCCCCAGGCGCTCGTGCAGGACGACGTGATCCACCTGCGCGAGACGATCCTCCGGTTCGCGCGGGCAGCCGACCGCGAGGTGGCCGCCATCGACGAGCCGCGTCGCCCCGGCGCCTGGGGTCGCTCAGCCAGCGCCTGATCGGGTGCCGAGCACCTGGGCCAGCACCTCACCGGCGCGTTGCACGTCGGCGCTGTCGACGTCGAGGTGGGTGACCAGCCGGAGCAGGTGCGGGCCCATCGCGCCGATCAGCACACCCGACCGCCCGACGGTCTCGACCACCTCGGCAGCCGGGCGCTGCCCGGTCTGCACGTAGACCATGTTGGTGGCAACGCTCGCCGGGTCGACGCTGCCCGGCACCGCGTCAGCGAGCCGCTCGGCCAGGTCACGGGCGTTCGCGTGATCCTCCGCGAGCCGCTGCACGTGGTGCTCGAGCGCGTAGCGGCCCGCGGCCGCCAGGACGCCGACCTGGCGCATCGCACCACCGAGCCGACGCCGCCAGATCCGCGCCTCCTCGACCACCTCGGCGTCCGCGACCACCACGGAGCCGACCGGCGCGCCGAGCCCCTTCGACAGGCAGAAGCTGAAGGCGCTGAACGCCTCGCCGTACTCCCGTTCGGTCCCGCCGCCGGCGACGATCGCGTTGAAGATGCGCGCCCCATCGCCGTGCAGCGGCACACCGCGGCCGTCGGCGACCTCCCTGAGACGGCGGAGCTCCTGGACACCGTGGACCGCGCCTCCGCCCCGGTTGGTCGTCTCCTCGACGGAGATCGCGCCGAGGTGGGTGTAGGGGAAGCCCTCCGGCCGGAGGGCGGCACGGACACGATCCGCACCCAGCCGCCCGGCGTCTCCGTCGACCGTGCGGAACTGCACCCCGGAGACGATCGCGGCGGCACCCACCTCGTAGGCGACGACGTGCGCGTCCGACTCGCAGACCACCTCGGTGCCTCGCGCGCACAAGGTGGCGAGCAGCGTCTGGGTCGCCATGATCCCCGAGGGGGTGAACATGGCGGCCTCGCGGCCGAACCGGTCGGCGACCTCCTCCTCCAGGCGGCGCACCGTCGGGTCCTCGCCGTAGACGTCGTCGCCGACCTCGGCGTCGGCCATGGCCGCCCGCATCCCGGCGCCAGGACGGGTCACCGTGTCACTGCGCAGGTCGATCGTCACGTCGAGGTCTCCTCGGTCCGGGGCACGGGGGATCGTGGCAGATGATCGCAGGTGGGGATCGTCGCAGATGGTCGCAGGTGACCTGCGCGGCAGCCCAACCCCCTGCTGACCGAGGACCCGACGTCGCGGTGGCTAGGGTGCCACCTCGACGTTGTAGCCGGCGCTGGAGAGGACCGACGATGGCGGTGCGGATCCTGTCGATCGACGAGGGGACCACGGGGGTGCGCGGGTTCGTGATGGACGGGACGGGGACGATGATCGGGAGCGGGTACCGCGAGTTCACCCAGCACTTCCCGCAACCGGGATGGGTGGAGCACGACGCCGAGGAGATCTGGGACGCCACGCTCGAGGCGGTCCGAGGGGCGCTGGAGGACAGCGGGACGGCCGCGGACGAGATCACCTGCATCGGGATCACCAACCAGCGCGAGACCACCGTCGTCTGGGACCGCGCACGGCTCCGTCCCGTGCACCACGCGATCGTGTGGCAGGACCGACGCACGTCCGGCCGCTGCGACCGGCTCAAGAGCGACGGGCACGCACCGCGGATCCGTCAGGTGACCGGGCTGGTCGTCGACGCCTACTTCTCCGGCACCAAGCTCGCCTGGCTGCTCGACGAGGTGGACGGCGTCCGGGACCGGGCGGAGGCCGGCGACCTCGCCTTCGGCACGATCGACACCTGGCTGGTCGCCAGGATGACCGGTGGCCGCGAGCACGTGACCGAGCCGTCGAACGCCTCGCGCACGATGCTCTACGACGTCCGGGCCGGGGCGTGGAGCGATGAGATGCTCGACCTGCTCGGCGTGCCGTCCGGCCTGCTCCCCGAGGTGCGTGACACCGCTGGGCGGTTCGGCGTCAGCGACCCCGACATCTTCCTCGGGATCGAAGCGCCCATCACGGGGATCGCGGGTGACCAGCAGGCAGCGCTCTTCGGGCAGGGCGCCTGGGCCGCGGGGACCTCGAAGAACACCTACGGGACGGGGTCGTTCCTCCTGCTCAACACCGGCGGCGAGGCCGTCGACTCGCACCAGGGGCTGCTCACCTCGGTGGCGTGGCAGCTCGATGGCGAGCCGACCTACGCCCTGGAGGGCGCCATCTTCGTGACCGGCGCGAGCGTGCAGTGGCTCCGCGATCAACTCGGCGTGATCGACTCCGCTGCGCAGACCGAGGAACTGGCGGCCGAGCTCCCGGACGGCAACGAGGGCGTCTACCTCGTCCCGGCCTTCGCCGGGCTCGGCGCCCCGCACTGGGACCAGTACGCCCGTGGAACGATCGTGGGGATGACGCGGGGCACCGATCGCCGCCACCTCGCGAGGGCCGCGCTCGAGGCCATGGCCTACCAGGTCACCGAGGTCGCCCAGCTGATGGAGCGCGAGTCGAAGCAGGATCTCCAGGAGCTGCGGGTCGACGGTGGAGCCGCGGAGAACGACCTGCTGTGCCAGCTGCAGGCGGACCTGCTCGGGGCGCCCGTGCTGCGACCGAAGAACGCCGAGACGACGGTGCTCGGTGCCGCGTTCCTGGCGGGGCTCGGTGCGGGCGTGTGGTCCTCGACCGATGAGCTCACCGACCTGTGGGAGCTCGACCGACGCTTCGCACCGACCATGGAGCGCGACGATCGTCGGCGGCTCCTCGACGGTTGGCGGGCCGCCGTCGATCGGTCCCGGGGCTGGGCTCACGTCATCGAGGGATGACGTCGAGGCAGGCCCGCGCCGATCGCGGGGCTTCGCGGACGCCGTCACCCGGGCCCGGCCAGCTCGCGGCCGGGCCCGTGACGAGGCGGGGATATCCACAGGCTCGAGCACATCCATCGCCGAGCTGACCGCGGACGGCGGCATGGTGGTCCTCGGGCGGGCCGCCCGTGCCCGCCGAGGAGCTCACGACGATGTCCCGAAGCGATCCCCCGCCCCCTCGACCCGACCCGGTGCCGCCCTTCGCCTTCCCCATCGACCCGCACGCCCTGGCCTGGGACGATGCCACGTCCGTCCTCGTCGCCCTGGCCGCGGACGACCTGCTCCAGGAGCGCGAGCCCGTACCGACGATCCTGGCCTTCTCCGGTGACGGTCCGGTCGCGAGCGTCGGGCTGCGACCCTTCGACCCCGGCGAGGTCGGCCAGGCGTTGCTCGAGGTGCTGTCGCTGCTGGTCCCCCTGGGCGCGGACCGCCTCGCCTTCGGGGCGGCAGGTCGGGTGTGGTCCCTGGACGATCCGATCCCTCCCGTCTGCCCCGAGGGTGACCTGCGACAGCGGGCGATCGTCGTCGCGCTCGCGGACGCGAACCAGGGTCCGTGCACGCTGACCACCAGTGTGCACCCCTTCGAAGGCACGGGACCCGAACTCGTGCTGCACCCGCCGGTGATCCCGGACGACCCGACGGTCGACGACGGCAAGGTCGAGGACCTGGCGGGCGCGGGGCCAGTCGCCGCGCTGCTGGTCGGCGCGCTCGAGCAGCGCGAGGAGCTGATCGACCTGACCCGCAACCACGAGCTGGTCGTCCAGCTCGGCCGGGTGCTGCTCCTCGGTCACGACGTGGCACTGGCCCCGGACGCTGCCACGCACCTGACCGCGGTGAGCTCGAGGACCTCCGCCGGGGCCCGCTGAGCGCAGCCGGTCGTCCGCACCCACCCCCCCGCTGCTCCCCTCGGACCTCCTCCCGCACCTGCCCCCGCACGAGCCCGATGGACGCCGCCGGCACACGAGCATCACGTGCGCACCGTGCGACCCACGGCAACCTCGTCGTGATCGGCTCCGGTGACCCCCGACGGCGTCTGTCGTACCCTCGGTGACCGGTGCAGCGACGCGGCCCCGCCCCCGGAGCTGCGGGCACACGTTGCCCCTGCCGACCATGCTGCCCCTGCCGACCCGGAGCCGACCCGGAGGCGAACGTGACCGACCTGCCCCTCACCGATGACCAGTGGCGCGAACGACTGACCCCGGAGCAGTACCGCGTCCTGCGCGAACAGGGAACCGAGGCGCCCTTCACCGGTGCCTACTGGGACACCACGACCGAGGGACGCTACCGCTGCGCAGGCTGCGGGACCGAGCTGTTCGGCTCGGACACGAAGTTCGATGCCCACTGCGGTTGGCCGAGCTTCTACGCACCCGCCGACGATGCCGTGGTCGATCACCGCGAGGACGACTCGCTCGGGATGCGACGTATCGAGGTGGTGTGCCGCAACTGTGGGGGCCATCTCGGCCACGTCTTCGAGGATGCGCCGGATCAGCCGACGGGTCTGCGCTACTGCATCAACTCCGCCGCGCTCGAGCTCGAGCCCGAAGGCGACGCTGGCGGGCACTGACGACGCTGCCAGAGACGCTGTCAGAGGTGACGACGCTGCCGGTAGCGACGCCGTGACCGCTGACGTCAGCGACGCATCCGAAACGACGCATCCGAGGTGGACCGACCGTCCGTTGGCGCGACGCCGGCCGGACCAGCCAGGGCGTGACCGGAGCTCACACAGGGGTCAGGAGGCCTCGCGCCGGTCGTCGTCGCGGTCGGTCGCGCCGGGGTCGGGCTCGCGGGCTCCGGTCGAGTCGTCCTCGGCACCGTCCTCGGTGCCGGTCGCGGATCCCGTGTCGTCGCCTGACGGACCGAGCTCCT
>CAYVJT010000008.1:6454-18956 GCA_964451855.1 uncultured Actinomycetota bacterium | reverse complement strand
GTGGTGTAGCGCGTCTAGCACGTCTCGCGATACCGGTTGGTCGCCGGGAACCGACCCGGCATCGTGAACGTCATCGTGAACGTCGCGCTGGCTCCGCCCGCTAGCCTAGGCCCCTGAGCACGAAGCGTCGAGCCGTCCGGATGACCAGGCGTCCAGACGCGGGGTGTTCCGTGGACCTCCAAACGCAGATCAGACTCGCGAACGACCCGCAGCACCACGCCGAGGCGCGTGCGAACGTCAGCCGGAGGAACCGTGGCGGAAGATATGGGCACCTGGCCGCCGGAGCAGGCCCGTGTGCTGCTGGACGCGCTCCAGAGCGCCGGCCTGTCCCCGAAGGCGAGACGCACGCGCGAGGGCATCTCGGTGACGGTGGAGGACGCGGAGGCAGACGAGGCGCACCGCACCCTCGTCGCGAACATGGACGCGATCGCACAGGCGGCTCGCGGCCAGCAGGCTCCGCGCAAGGAGCGCAACCGTCCCTCGGGGCCGCAGAAGGGCGGCCCTTCGGGCGAGCGCCGGATGGCAACGGAACGCCTGGGATCGCTGTCCCGCCCGCTGCTGATCCTCGTGATCGGCGCGATCCTCGCGCTGCTGATCGCCCCGTTGCGGCTGCCCATCATGATCTTCACGATCGCTGCGCTGGTCTACGTGCTGGGCAAGCAGGTGCAGGACGGCGACGGCAACGACCCCGGCCGCGGCCGCTGACGATCAGCTCGGCGTGGCGACCCCGAGCACGTCCTGGAGGAAGCGCACCTGCAACGTCAGCAGCTGCTCCGCGACCACCTCCTGCGGGGTCATGTGCGTCACCCCGGAGAGGGGCAGGAACCGGTGCGCTCGACCGTCGGCGAGCAGGGCGCTCGACAGGCGTAGCGCGTGGGCGGCCACCACGTTGTCATCGGCCAGGCCGTGGATCAGCAACAGCTCCGGGGTGCACTCCCGGGTCCACGGTGCGGCCGGCCCGAGCTCGCTGTCGGCGCCGATCAGGCTGGAGACGCGGTAGGCGTCCGGCGCACCGTCCGGCGTGCCGAGGTAGCGCTCCGTGTAGTGGGTGTCGTACAGCCGCCAATCGGTCACCGGCGCACCGGCGATCGCCGCTCGGAAACGGTCGGGAGCACGCAGTGCGGCGACCGCAGCGAGGTAGCCGCCGAAGGACCAGCCTCGGATCGCGACGCGGCTGAGGTCCAGGCGGGGCTCGAGCTCGGCCGCGGCGTCCAAGGCATCGAGCTGATCGGTGAGCGGCACCGTGGCGAGATCGCCGTGGACCTCGCGTTCCCAGGTGGGTCCGCGACCGGGCGAGCCGCGTCCGTCGACGACCAGCACCGCGAAGCCCTGGTCGGCAAGCCACTGTGGGGTCGCCATCGCGGTGGCGCTGCGCACGACGCGCTGCGCGTGCGGGCCTCCGTAGGGATCGAGGAGCACGGGGAGCGATCCCTGCCCGGGATCGTCGGAGGGCAGCAGCAGCGCGGCGCGGAGGCCACGCTCACCCAGCGTCAGCCACCGCGGCGCGATCGTCACCTGGGGTGTCTCGGCATGGACCGCCAGCTCGTCCGCACCGCCACCGAGCGCAGGGTTCCACTGCACCTGCGCCGTGGGCACCGGCGGCTCGAGGCTGGAGGTGACCAGCACGTGGGTCCCCCCACCTGAGGCGACGGCCGCCACCCCTGGCGCGCGCCCATCCAAGCGGGTCACCCCGTCGGGGTCCCAGAGGTAGCCGCCGACCTGGGTCGGATCGTCCTCGGAGGCGGTGAACACGATCGAGGCGTCATCGGTGTCGACCACGGACCGGACCTGCACGCCCGGTGGGGTCACGGGCTGCCCGTCGAGCACGAGGGCGCGACTGCCACCGGGACCGTGCCCGGGGAGGTCCTCGACGGTGACCAGCGCCCCGCCGTGCCAGGCAGGGCTGCCGACCACCAGCTCCACCCAGGCGTCGTCGGTCAGGGTGCGAAGCAGCGAGGACCGGCCGTTCGTGGTATCGGCCTCGAGGATCTCGACGGTCCGCTGGTCGCGGCTCTGCACCTGCACCGTCAGACGACCGGCCTCACCGCCGCCCTCATCGTCGACGTCCCAGGAGACGCGGGTGAGGTAGGGGGCGCGGACCCGGTCCCAGGCCACGTCGACCCGTCGGCCGTCCTCGAGCGAGACCACCGCGAGCCGCACGTCGGCGTCGGCGGTCCCTGCGGCGGGGTAGCGGTGCTCCGTCGCCGGCGCCCAGGGGGTGGCCGGATCGGCGATGTGCCAGAGCGCCACCTCGGACTCGTCGACGCGCGTCGCGGCGAGGCGGACGCTGTCGGGACCCCACCAGTAACCGCGGGTCCGTCGCATCTCCTCCGCGGCGACGAACTCCGCGCGGCCCCAGGTGATCCCGTCCTCGACCAGCACCGGGCGGGTGGCGCCGGGTTGGCTCGGGCCGCCGGGGAGCTCCAGCACGTACAGCCCGTGCCCGCTGACGTACGCCACGCGGTTGCCGTCCGGCGACGGCCGCGGGTCGAAGACCGGTCCCGCACTGGGGTGTTCGACGGTGGTGTCCGAGGGGATGTGGTGGGTGAACAGCCGCCCGCCGAACGCGAAGGCGACCAGCACGGCGTCCCGATCCGTCGCGTAGGCGACGATCCCGCTTGCCTGCTCGCGCGCCCGTTCACGTCGTGCCCGCTCCTCTGCGGGCAGATCGGCGTCGTCGACGTCGAGGTGGCGGGGGTCGACGAGGCAGCGCTCGTGGAGTCCGCCGTCGTCGCTGCGTTCAGCCTGCCACAGCGCGGTGACGGGGTCGTCCCCGGCCGGGGATCGCAGGAACAGGACCCGGGACCCGTCCGGGGCGAAGCTGAACGAGCGCGGGACACCCAGGGTGAACCTGCGGGTGCGCGCCAGCTGCCGTGGGAAGCTCACGAACGGCCGTCCTCATCGACGAACCCCGGCACGTCCCGCTCCGGCTCGAGCTCGGCGAGGACCGGCCGGTGGTGGCTGGCGACATCGATCGGGGGATCGCTGGGAACGCGGCAGCTCATCACACGTAGCCGGTGATCGGCGAACACGAAGTCCTGACGGGTGCTCGGATCGGTCGTCGGGTAGGTCTCACCACCGGGCGCACCCCAGACACCGAAGGCATCCTGGAAGCGTTGCGCGAGCGACGCGGCGACCGAGGACCGCACCGACTCGTTCACGTCGGCACCGACGATCTTGGGCAGCTCGATCGAGTCGAGGAACGCGAACAGCTCCTCACGGTTGGTCTGGCGCACATCGGGGCGCAGTCCGAACTGGACCGCGGTGACCGAGAGCCGCGCACCGTCGACACCCACGATCGCCTGGGTGGCCTCGCGGACCGGGATCTCCTTCGGGACCGTGAGCGGGACGCGTGCGGTGGCCAGCACCCGCACGCTGTCGTCGACCAGGATCGCGGTGCCGGTGCCGCGACGTCCGGCCCGCGCCGCGACCTGCAGGTCGCAGCCCTTGGCGATCGACCGCAGCCGGCCGCCACCGGGTCGCTCGAGCACACACACGATCGTGGGATCGAGGCGACGGAGGACGGAGGCGATCGCCTCGGTGTCGAGCCCGCCACTGACGTTGTAGGTCACCACGCGGATCATGCGGATCCCTCCCCTGCTGCGGCATGGTCCGGAGGGTGTTCTGCCGCGTACACGGCCGCGCCCACCGTGCCCGCGTCGTCACCCAGCACCGCCAGCTCGATCGGTGGCATGTCACGGAAGCCCTGGCCGATGACGTGCTCGTCGACCGTGCTCCTGGTGATCGGCAGTGCGAACGCGGCGACCGCGGACGCCGCACCACCCCCGAGCAGGACGATCTCGGGGTCGAGGGCGTTGACGCAGGTGGCGATCGCGATGCCGAGCCAGCCACCGACGTCGCGCAGCAGCTCCTGCGCGAAGACGTCCCCGTCGGCCGCGGCTTGGCTGACCGCGGCTCCGTCCACCGCGTCGAGGCCCCGAAGCCCCGACGCTCGGCTCCCCGCCTCCAACCGTTCGATCGCCTGCTCACCGATCGACCGGCCCGACGCGTACGCCTCCACACAGCCGCGGTTGCCGCAGGGGCAGCGGCGCCCGCCCCGCTCCACGATCACGTGCCCGAGTTCCCCCGCGAAGCCCGCGGCGCCGACCACCAGCTGACCCCCGACGACGACCCCGCCACCGACACCGGTACCGAGGGTGAACATCAGCACGTCGCTGCGCCCCTGTCCTGCTCCGGCACGCTGTTCCCCCAGGGCGGCGGCGGAGGCATCGTTGAGCACGGCGACCGGTCGCTCGAGCCGCGCCCTGAGCTCCTCCGCGACCGGGAGATCGCGTATGCCGATGTTGGGGCCGTACCGCACCAGACCGTCGGGTGAGACCAGTCCCGCGATCCCGATGCCGACGGGCAGCGAGCGAGCGTCCGGTAGCGACCCGCTGATCGCGGCGACCTCCTCCTCGATCGCTGCGAAGAGCGACGGACCGTCGGCAGCCGGTGTGGACCGCCGCCGACGGTCGAGGATCGTGCCATCGGCCGCGACCGTCGCCGTCCGCAGTCGGGTGCCGCCGATGTCGATGCCGATGCCGATCGCCGAGGTCAACCCTCGTCCTCCTCATCATCGAGGACGATGCGTTCGAAGACCGTACGACCGGGTGCGCTGCCACGACCTGCCCGATCGGCGCCAGCCGAGCCAGTGCCCTCCTCGGCGTCGCGCTCCCCGTCCGCTGCGTGTTCAGCTCGCTCGTCCACGAGGTGGCGGAGCGCCGCGGTCAGGTGCCGTCCGGCAGCGGCGAGGTGTTCCGCCACCTCAGGCTGTGCGTCGGCGAGGTGGCGTCCGGCTGCCGAGAGGTGCTCGGCGACGTCGGGGTGGTGGTCCCGGACGTAGCGCCAACCGAGGCAGATCGGGCAGACGTCGCACGCCTCGGTCTGCTGCCCGCCGGTCTCCGCACCGGCCCGGCGCCCGTCGTGCCCGAGATCGGGATCAGGGTCGGGATCGGGGCCGGGTGCGGGTTCGCGCTCGCCGTCCGGCTCGCCGTCAGGGGCATGACGCGCCGCACGGACCGCCGCGACCGGGTCCTCGTCGGGATCGAGCCGGTCCACCTCCGGATCGGGCGAGGCCCACCACGGCCGAGCGTCCTCAGCGCTCATGTCCCTACCTCCGAGGCTTCTCCCGGAGCCCACCGATCCGAGGCCGCCTCCGGCCCCTCCAACCCCACCACGGGGCCTCCGGCGCCGCTCATGGTGCCCCCATCCGGCTCGGTGCCAGGAAGCGGACCGTCAACGCCCCGTCGCGCAGGCCCGCCGCCACCACCTCGGCGGCTTGCAGGGACGCCGGGAGCGCGATCGTGCGCCGCACCCCTGCGACCTTGAGGTGCAGCTCATCGCCCCGCCGGTGCACGTCGAGGTCGTCCGACGTCGCGAAGGGCAGCGCCAGCCGCAGGATGTGCTCGTCCCCGTCGCGGCGCAGCTCGAAGGGTGGGCTCGCGTGGAGCACCCCCGTGACGTCACGATCCCCGTAGGTCGCCGAGGCGAGTCGCGCCAGCGCCGCCGTACCGATCGGCTCGTCGGGCAGCAGCGGCGCCTCCAGCACCGGCAGGTGCCCGAACACCGATCGCAGGGTCGCGAGGTGCTCCTCGTGCCGTTGCTTCCAACGCCGCAGGTAGGGATCGGTGACCTCGTCGGGCAGGGCCCGGTTCGCGATGACCGCGTCGATCGCGTAGCCGAACAGCGACAGCGAGGTGGCGGTCCGCATGGCCTCGGCGACCGCCAACCGCTCCGGGTTGGTGACCAGCCGGACGCTGGTCCGCTCGGCGTCCTGCAGGAGCATGTGGACCGCCGCGAGATCGGCATGCACCTCCTCGACGGTGTCGAACACCTCGTCGTCGGGGATCGGCATGCCGCGCCCGTCGGTGCCACGGGGCAGCCCGAGCGGCCGGGCGAGACGCGCGACGCGCCTGCCGGCGCCGAGCAGGCGGTCCGCGTACCAGCGCAGCGCGTCGGGCAGCGCGAGCAACCGCAGGGTCTCGGCCGTGGGCGCACAGTCGACGACGATCAGGTCGTGGTCGCCGGACGCGACACGGTGCCGCAGGTCGATCAGGGAGAACAGCTCGTCGAGCCCAGGCAGGAGCACCAGCTCCTCGGCACGTACCTCGTCCAGGCCACCCGCCGCCAGCACCGTCGTCAGGTAGCCACGGACCGCACCCCAGTGCCGTTCGAGCCGAGCTTGCGCGTCGATCTGCTGTGCGAGCAGGCGGCCCGACGACCTCCCGGACGGGCTGGCATGCCCCGCCTCCACGTCGTCGACGGGTGTCGGTGCGTCCGAGAGGGGCTGCCCGAACGCATCGGCGAGCGAGTGGGCCGGGTCGGTGGAGGTGACCAGCACACGCGCGCCGCCCACGGCTGCCAGGACCGCGGTCGCGGCAGCGACCGAGGTCTTACCGACGCCACCCTTGCCGGTGACGAGCAGGATGCGGGTCAGGGCAGCCTCCGTATCGGCGCGTCCAGCCGGTCGCACCGGTGCACCTCGACCCCTGAGGCTAGCTCACGGCCCGGCACGGCTCAGCGCGACGCTCGCCTCGACGCCGGGCGGGGCCGCCAGCATCGGAGCGGCGCTCAGCTGAGCGTCGGACCGGTCGCGAGCCAGGCCACAGCGATCATCAACAGGGCGGTCACCCCGACCACCAGCCACAGCAGACCGCGCACACCGAAACGCTCGTCTCGTCCGTCGAGCAACGACTGGACGTCGAGGTAGGAGGCCACCCAGAGCACCAGCGCCCCGAGGATCAGGATCACCCCGGGCGCGCCTCCGGAGACGCCGGTGGTCGCCAACCACCAGATCCCACCGATGAGCCAGAGCACCCCCAGCACGAGGCGGGTCACCCCGGATCCGGTCCGACCGGCCAGCAGGTGGCCGATCCCCGGGAAGGCTGCCCCGCCCGCGAGCACCTTGCTGCGGTCGAGCTGGGCGACGGCGACCTCCGGTCGAGGCGCGTCCCCGAACCCCGCCCGGGCCGCGCCACACACCTCGCAGGTCGCGAGCTCGAGCGCGACCCAGCTCGCGCAGGTGCGGCACCGCCATTCGACGACACCGTCGACGTCGCGGACGTCGCCGACCTCGACCGGGACGCCACGAGGCTCGTCGGGGGCCGTTGAGGTCGTCTCCGACGCATCCGCCGCACCGCCTCCTGAGGACGCACCCTCAGGGCCATCCGCCCCGGAGAGCGCGGCACCAGCCCCTGCGCCCTCGGTCGACGGGGCCTGTGGTGACGCACCCTCCTCCGGCGCGGGCACCACCGGCTCGTCGTCGGCGAAGCTGGCGTAGCACTGGGTGCACCAGGTCGCCGCCTCCGGGTTGCGCGCTCCGCAGTTGTCACATCTCACGACCGCGCCCTTCGTCAGCTCCACGCCGGCGGCTCGCATCGGTCCACACGTGGCTGCCCGTCATGGCCGGACCCCCAACGAGCTGCGCATCTCCATCTGGAGGACGTCCTTGAGCCCCCACAGCCCGCGTCGCACGGCCTTGCGGTAGCCCGTGGCGACACCACGTGCGCGGTACAGGCTCGTCGTCGCGGAGGCCACATGATGCACCACCGTGCCGCTGGCTGCCGGCTCCAACCAGAACTCGGCACGTCCGACCAGGTCGCCGGCGAGTCGCAGCTCGAACCCGGCATCGTGCCGCCATCGCGTGCAGGTCACCATGATGCGGACCAGGCGCGCTGGAGCGAGCCTGAGCGACGCCGCCCACCGTTCGTTTCCCGCGACGGGCGGTTGCTCACGCAGCTCGAGGCCCGTCCACCAGGTCGGCCACGCACCGATGTCGGTGATCCGCCGGTACACGAAGGGGATCGGGGCGCGCACGAAGGCGGCGTCGTCGACATCCACCGTCGTGATCATCGACCCGTCACGTCCTCAAGGAAGTCGAGCACCGCGTCCTCCACGATCGGCGCATCATGGTCGAGCAGGACCACATGGTAGGAGCGTTCGCACACCAACCGGCGGAGGTCCGCACTCCCGACGAGCTCCATCAGCTCGGTGGCGTCGCTCGGCGGGACGGTGTGATCGACGGTGGAGTGCACCACCAGCAAGGGTTGGGTCAGGTCGAGCAGCTGTGCGCGGATGCGCGGCAGCTCTCGGAACAGCGACCGGACAGCCCTCGCCGCCACGATCTGGTAGGCACCTTCCTCGACGTCGGGGCGAGCGATGTCGTCAGCCGGCAGCCCCGCGACCCCACGCGGGACGTAGGGAACCAACCACTGCAACACCGCAGACGCACGCGACAACGGCGAGGTAGGTGCGGTGATCGGGGCGTTCATCGACACCACCGCATCCACCTGATCCGGGCGTCGGCAGGCGAGATCGAGCGAGAGGGTGCCACCGAGCCCGTGCCCGATCAGCACGACCTGCTCACAACGTCCCGCCAGGTGATCGACGATGCGCTGGAGGTGCTCGATCCAATCGCGGTACCTGGCGCGAGCGAGGTCGCCGACGGAGGTGCCGTGTCCGGGCAGCAACGGCACGTCCACGGTGTAGCCGGCCGCCCCGAGCCGCTGCCCCAACGGTCGGGTGACCCGTGGACCAGCGGCGAACCCGTGGGTGACCACCACGCCGACACGCCCACGACGACCCCGGCCCGCCGCCGACCACGGCTCCGCACCGGGCATCATCACGACCGCGTCCACCATCCACTCCTCGACGACCGAGCCGAGACGACCGGGACGATCACCACGCCCCAGGGCTCACCACGCCCCAGGGCTCCTCGTCCGGCCCGTCGCCCACCGAGGCGCACCGTAGCGTGACGCTCGCCCGAGGCCGCACAGGAGCGACGGCGTGCCGCAGGTGTCCACCGACGGTCCCCGACTGCGACCAACACCCCGCGAGCCCGTACGCTCCCCCCGCCAGGCGGGTGGAGGGCCGCCCCCCGCCAGGCGGGTGGAGGGCCGCTGTGGCAGATACCGATCGCCCGGGTGTGTTCATCCCCGCAGCCGCGCTGGTGTCGCTGCTGCTGGTCGACACCCTGCGCGTCTGGTTCCCAGCGGTGCTCATCGGCATCGATGCCTCGGCGCCGACGCGTGGCACGCTCGCCATCGGTGTCGCGACCCTGGCTCCCCTGGTGGCCTGGGCCGTGCCGCGACGTGCGGTGCCGGGAGCATGGCTCGGGAGCGTCGGCCTGCTCCTGCTCGCTCGACTGCTGCTGCAGGGCAACCTCGGCCTCACCGGCCAGGTGATGGCCGCCTCGGTGGCCCTGACCGCCGCGGGGGTCGCCATCGGCATCCTCGCGAGCGGCGCGCGTTCGAGCGCCACCACGAGGTTCAGCGTGCTGATCGGCTTCGCGGCCGCCGGGGCGATCCACGCGGGACTGGGGATGACCGATCTGGCCTGGCGCGACGGGGCCGCGGCATGGCTCACGCTGCTCGTGCAGCTCGGTGCCACCGGCGCCGCCGCCTGGACCCTGCGATCGTCGCTGCTCACCGGAGCCGACCGCAGTGACGCGGCGTGGCCCTGGTGGTTGTTCGGCCCGATCCTGCTCCTGCTCGGCGTGCTGGTCCTCGTGCCGGGTCGGGTAGCGACGTCGACCCGCTGGTCCGACCCGTGGGTCGCGGCGGTCATCGTGGTCGCGGCCGGCCTGCTCGTGGTCGCCGTGTTGATCGGACGGTGGCTGGGACCGTCGCTCGCCGGTCCGGCGGGGGCGGCGCTGACCCTGGTGGGCACCGCCGGCTCGCTGCAGACGACGTCGGTGGTCGCCGTGATCTCGCAGCTGTGCCTCGCCGCCGGACTCGGGTTGGTGGTCGCCTCCTGCGATCGGGTTCAGGGAGAGCTACCGCCACGACGTCTGGCCGTGGCCGCAGCCGGGATCCCGACCGTGTTCTGTCTGCTCGCGGTGGCGTACTACGCGGGCTACGGCGTCAACGTGGCCTTCCCCAACCGGATCGTGCTGCTGCTGGTCTCCGCCCTCGTCGCGATCGGCGCCCTGTGGGCCGGTGCCGCACGTGACGCCGATGCGCTGCGGGAGCGCGGGCTCCTGCGGCAGGTGGCCAACGCCACGGCTGCCACCGCGTCGCTCGCGCTGTTGGCGGCGCTGTCCGTCGACGGGGCCGAGCGTGGTCCCGCCGAGGTGGGCTCGCCGGATGCCCCCATCCGTGTCGTCCTCGCGAACCTGCACTCGGGCTACGACCAGCATGGACGGTACGCCGTCGACCGGCTCGGCGACATGCTTGCCGAGCAGGAGCCGGACATCGTCGTGCTCAACGAGGTCGATCGCGGCTGGATGGTCACGGGCGGTCGCGACACCCTCCGTCAGTTGAGCGGCACCCTCGGGATGTCCTACGTGTTCGGTCCGGCCGCGGACGAGGTGTGGGGCAACGCCATCCTGAGCCGGTACCCGGTCACCGAGTCGACGGTCGAACGACTCCCGCGCGGGGCCGAGCCGATGGACCGCACCCAGCTGATCGCGGTGATCGAGGTCGCTCCGGAGGACCAGATCGCGGTGATCGCGACCCACCTCTCGGAGGTCGATCGGCAGGGGGACACCCGCCTCCCACAGGCCCGGTCGATCGCTGCGACGATGGTCCGTCTCCGCGACCGCGGCGTCCCTGTGCTCCTCGCGGGCAGCCTCAACGCCGAGCCCGACGATGCGGAGTGGACGACGCTGACCGACACCACACGCTCGGTGCTGCCGCGCGGCCACCCGACGCGGCCCGCATCGGACCCGACCGACCAGGTCGACCACATCCTCACGACCGAGGAGTTCCGCCTCCGTGACGCCGAGGTGCTGGAGGTCGAGCTGTCGGAGCGCCGCCCCATGGTCGCGGTCCTCGAGCTGATGCCAGCGGACTAGCTCGCCACGACCGCGGTACACCGCGGAAACCAGCATCCGCCAGGGCGATCTTGCGGCGAGGCGACCCTCCGACGGTGCGAGCACCGAGCACGAGCAGCGGGCCACGGGTCACAGCAGCCAGAGCAGCTGCTGGCTGCCGATCGTGTCGGCTCCGGAGCGTCGTACCCGGTCGGTGAGCTCCCGATCGTCGGTGACGACCAGGACCGGTCCGTCGGTGGCTTCGACCTCCAGCACGATCTCGTCGTCGGCGGTGATCCCGGCGTCGCTGAAGCGCACCACCACGTCACGCTGCCCCGAGCCACCTCGACGTCCCCCCGACCGCTCGCCGTCGAAGATCACCGTGGGTTCGATACCTCGTGCGCGTGCGAGGTTCGCCAGGGCCTGGACGAGCCAGCTGCGCTGCTGCTCGAGGTCGAGGTGGCCGTACCGTTTGAGCGTGACGTTGTAGCCGTCGACGAGCACGCGGCGGCCTCGGTGCAGGTAGAGCTCGACGGCCTCACGCGTCCCCGGTGCGACGCCGGTCGGGAGCTGGCTCGGCCGGCCCGGCACGAGCCGAGACGACGCCTCCTGGCGGCTGGGGTCCGGTCGCTGGCGGGAGGCGGCCTCCGCCTGGGCCTCGTCCCGCTCGGCGTCGCGGCGTCGTCGCTCACGGCGCCGCTCGTCGGCACGACGCAGCTCCGCGAGGTCGCTGCGCAGCTCGGCCAGCTCGCTCTCGCGCCGTCGGCGCTCCCGGGAGACGGCGCGGTCGCGATCGCGCCCGGCAGCGTCGAGCTGCTCCTGGAGCTCCTCGACCCGTCGTTCCAGGTGGGTGGCCCGGTCCCGCGCCTCGGCGAGGTCGGCGGCCATCGCCTCGGCACGCCGCTCGGCGCCCTCAGCGCGGCGCCGTGCCTCGTCGCGTTCGCGGCGGACCTCCTTGAGCTTGGCGCGGTCGCGCTCCGCTCGCCGTCTGGCGTCGAGCAGCGCCTGCTCGCGGGCCTGCTCCGACCCACGCTCCGAGGTGGTGAGGTCGGCGGGCCCCTCCCCGACGGCCGGGTCGGTGGCCCGACCGGGTGCGTCGTCGCCGAGCGCCGTGAGCACCGCATCGCCCTCCGCGGCGTTATCGAGTCGCTCGCGCACGGCAGCCCACAGCTCCGGATCCGAGGCCAGCAGGTCGACCAGGCGATCGCGCCCCTTGCCGCCCGCGAGACGTCCCGTGGACGAACCCCGGAGCCGCTCACGCAGTGGCTGCCCGGGGTCGTCGGGCACCTCGGCGAGCGCCGCCCGGACCTGGGCCAGGAGCACGGCCCAGGCGTCCGACGACAGCGCACCCAGCTTCCTCCGTGGTGGTGGAGCGTCGATCGGGTCCATCGTCAGCCCGGCGATCAGGTGCCGGCGAGCGGGGCAGGCTCCACCTTGACCGTGTCGTCACGCCCGCACCAGCGGCACACGACCGATCGCACGGAGCGCTCGAGCACCGTCTCCTCCTCCACCTGATCATCACCACCGAGGTCGAAGTGGTGGAACCGGCGGGTCGTCTCCGTGACGGTGACGTCGAACCGTGTGACGTTGCCGCAGGCCTCGCACCGGAACCGGTGGTTCGGCTCGAGCGCACGGAGCAGACCGGCAGCGTCGCCGTCGTGGTGAGGCGAGGTGTCGGACGGCGCGGTGTCAGTCATGCGGGCTCCTGCTGGGGCGGGTTCGGATGTGGTCGGGGGCGGACGGGCTCGGATG
>CAYVJT010000008.1:1569-6354 GCA_964451855.1 uncultured Actinomycetota bacterium | reverse complement strand
CGGGACGGGTCGGCGTCCATGGCCCGTGCGGGCGCGGCCCGCGGTGTCAGCGCTGACGAGGACGTCGAGGTTGGCCGGCAGCCAACCACACCGGCTCGTCCGGGACGGGGGTCGGCTCGGACGGCGGCTCGAGCGCGCCGGGGTCGGGCGTGAACCATGCCCCTTCCGGCCTCGCCGGGAAGTGGCCGGGAAGCTCGACCTCGTCGAGGCCGTCACGCTCGATCCGTTCGGCGAGCTCGCGGCAGGTCCGACGGGCTGCCTCGACGTCGATACCGCGGTGCTGCTCCGGGTAGTCCACGAGCCGACCGTGAGCGCGCTCGAGCAGCTTGCGGGCACCGACCGGGTTGCCGCGTTGCATGTGCACGCCGGCGACCGCCACCTGGATGACGCCCTGCCACAGGTCCCGGTCGGCTTCCGGGGAGGCGTGCCAGACCGCCTCCAGGCACTCGTGGGCCTCGAAGAAGCGCTGCTCGTTCCACAGTCGCTGTCCGAGCACGAGGGCCTCCTCGACGGTCGCAGGATCGTGGTCCTCGGTCAGGGGCACGCCTGTCGTGTCGTAGGGCAGCGGACGTCCGGTGCGGTCACGCGGCCGCGCCTGCTCGGGACGCCCGTCGTCGCGTCGATCTCGCTCTCCGCCGGCCACGTGGCCCTCTCGTTCGTCGGTCCCGGCCAGGGTAACCCCCGCGACCGGGGTAGCCTCCGTGACGTGCCAGAGCTCCCCGAGGTCGAGTCCGTACGTCGGCAGCTCGTCCCCGAGCTGACCGGTCGCACGGTCGTGAGCGTGTGGTGGGACGCCCACCCCCACGCCCGGTTCTCCGACGTCCACCTGCTCGAGGGCAGGCGCATCGAGGACGTCCGGCGGCGTGGCAAGTTCCTGCTGTCGACCCTGTCCCACCCCGACGACCCGGGCGGCCACGAACTGGTCCTGCACCTCGGCATGACGGGATCGCTGCGTGTGGTGCCCATCCACGGCCAAGGTGCTCCGCCCGAAGAGGGCCCCGGTGCGCCGACGCACATCCGGGCCAGCCTGGCGCTCGACGACGATCGGGTCCTGCTGTTCCGCGACCCACGCCGCTTCGGGCGGGTCTCGGTCGTGCGCACCGGGGACTACCGACACCACATCCCGACGCTGGCGACGCTGGGCCCGGAACCGTTGTCGGACGACTTCGAGGTGGCCGCCTTCGCCGCCGCTCTGTCACGCACCTCGGCGACGGTGAAGGCGAAGCTGCTCGATCAACGCCTGGTCGCCGGCGTCGGCAACATCTACGCCGACGAGGCGCTCTGGCGCGCCAGGATCCACCCCGGGTCCCGGCGGGTCGGACCCACCCGGGCAGCCGCGCTGCATCAGGCGATCCGCGACGTGCTCGCCGCAGCGATCGACCGCGAGGGCACCACCTTCCGCGACTACCAGATGGTCAACGGCGCGAGCGGACGGTACGCGGACCACCTCGACGCCTACGGGCAGGGCGACCTGCCGTGTCGGCGGTGCGGGACGGCGATGCGTCGCACGGTGATCGCACAGCGGGGCACGACCTACTGTCCCCGCTGCCAGCGCGCCTGACGACGTCGAGGTCGCTGGATCACGGCGTCGGCGTCGCGCGGAACGCACCGGCCACCAGCGCGTGCGCGAACCTCGACGCCTCCGTTGGGTCGTCGACACGGACGTGCATCGGCGGGAACGTGAAGTACGACAGGATCAACCGCATCACGACCTCCGACGCGGCGTTGGGCTCGACCGGGCGCAGTTCGCCGCGCTCGACCCCCTCGTCGATCAGGTCGTGGAACAACCCGAGGCCCTGGGTGACCATCGGCCCACCCTTTGCCGTGACCCGCGGGAGCAACAGCCCCGGTTCCTCGTCGCGCCCCTTGGTCAGGACCGGGTGCTCGACGAAGAAGCGCACCCCGGCGAGGAAGGCCGCCTCGAGCTTGCTCGCCGCGTCAGCGTGCACGGCGGCGGCCTCGGCGAGCTCGCGGACGAACCGTTCGGCCTCGCGTTCCAGCAGCGCGTCGACCACCGCGTCCTTGTTGGCGAAGTGGCGGTAGAGGGTCGCCTTGCCGGCGCGCGCCTCGCGGGCGATGTCCTCCATCGTCGTCCGACGGATGCCGACGGCGACGAACCGGCGGGCCGCCGCGACGAGCAGGTCCTCACGACGACCCGTCCGGGGACCACGATCCACCTCGTCGTCGCTCACCGTGCGCTCCTGCCCATCGGTGCCGGAACGCTAGTACGCGCCACGTTCCGGCGGCGTGATCCGGGTGCGTGCGGGGTGACGGGTCACCGGCGCGCGGCTCGGGGTGGTGGCGTGGTGTCCCACGGGGGTGGTAGAACCGAGGGGTGAACGTACGTTCGGCACCCGGTCCGACACCAGGTCCGACACCCGAGCCGACACCAGAGCCGGCACCCCACCCGACACCCGAGCCGACACCCCAGCAGAGAGGGTGCGATGGCCACGATCCAAGCCAGCTTCGACGAGCTCGGCACGCCGTTGTTCGCCACCACGTTCGTCGTGCTCGACCTCGAGACCACCGGGTTGACCGCAGCCCGCGACCGCATCACCGAGATCGGTGCGGTCAAGGTGCGGGGCGGCGAGGTGCTCGGTGAGCTGCAGACCTTCGTGCATCCCGAGCGGCCGATCCCGGCGGCCATCACCGCGGTGACCGGCATCACCGATGCCATGGTCCGGGGTGCGCCACCGATCGCGGCGGTCGCACCCACGCTACGCGCCTTCCTCGGCGACGCGGTGCTCGTCGCCCACAACGCCGGCTTCGACGTCGGGTTCCTGCGCGCCGCCTTCGAGCGGACCAGCGACCTCGGGTTCGATCCGACCGTGATCGACACCGCCCGTCTCGCGCGACGACTGCTGCGCGACGAGGTCCGCAACGTCAGGCTCGCCACACTGGCCCAGCACCTGCGCAGCAGGCACGTGCCCGTCCACCGGGCGCTGGCCGATGCCAGAGCCACCGTCGACGTGCTGCACGGGCTGATCGAGCGTGCGGGCTCCCTCGGTGCCACCACGGTCGAGGACCTGCAGGAGCTGACCCGTTCCCGGTCGGACCGCCGCTTCCGGCGCATGTCGCTGGTCCGGGACGCACCGAGCACCACCGGCGTCTACCGCTTCCTCGACGCGAGGGACGAGGTGCTCTACGTCGGCAAGGCCACCGACCTGCGCAGCCGGCTACGTACCTACTTCGGCAGCGACGGGCGGCGGCGTACCGACGACCTGGTCCGCGAGACCGCACGCGTGACGTGGACGCCCACCTCGAGCCTGCTGGAGGCCGAGGTCCGTGAGCTGCGTGAGATCCGCCGTCACCAGCCCCGCTACAACCGCCGCTCCAAGCGTGCCCGCAAGCCCGCGTACGTCGCCATGACACGCGAGCCCTTCCCGCGCCTCTCGATCGTCGCGGCGCCCCGCCCCGCGCACCGGGCCGTGCTCGGGCCGTTGCCGTCGCGGCGGGTGGCCGAGCAGGTCGTCGAGGCCCTCCAGGCCACCTTCCCGGTGCGTACCTGCACGGACCGGCTCCGCGTGGCGCAGGACCACGCCGCGTGCGTGATGAAGGAGCTCGGTCGGTGTGCTGCTCCCTGCGACGGCACGGTGTCGCGTGAGGACCACGACGAGGTGGTCCAGGCGGTCGAGGCCGCCTTCCTGGACCCCTCCCCCGTCCTGGCGCGCCTGCGCGAGCGGATGCGTGAGCTCGCCCGCGACGGCCGGTTCGAGCGCGCGACCCTGGAGCGTGACCGGTGGCAGGCGCTCGCCCGGGCGCTCACCGTGCTGCGACGCCGCTCGACCCTGGTCGCCGCCGGGGAGCTGGTCCTGGTCCACGACCCGGGCGCCGACCCAGATGCCGGCGGATGCGATGACCCAGGCGGCCGGCGTGGTGACGACGGTGGCGATGGCGACGTCGAGGTGGTGGTCGTGCGGCATGGTCGGTTCGCCGGCTCGCTGCGGGTGGCCGCTCCCTTGGAGCCGACGGTGCTGGCCCAGCGGCTCGCGCTGCTGCCCCTGGAGGAGCACGCCGAGGACCCCGGCCCCGAGCATCACGAGGAGATCGACCTGGTCCGCACCTGGATCGAGCGGACGTCACCGCGCCTCGTGCGGTGCACCGGGGTGTTGGCCGAACCCGTGGTCGCCGGCCAGGTCCTGTACGAGGCGGAGGTCGAGTCCCGGCGGGTCGCTCGGACGGTCCGTCGCGATCGCCAGCTGCTCGACGGTGCCAAGGTGCGTCGGCGCGAGCCGGCCGACGGGCAGCGTGCGGGCTGACCACGGCCGAGGAACGACGTGCCGGGCGTTCGCGGTGACGGCGTGACGTGGCGTGCGGTCTGCGGGCTCGTCAGGTGAGCTCGAAGTAGCTGCTCCAGACGTCGGGCAGCTGGTCGCGTGAGCCCGGCTCGCGCCCCAGCCAGGTCACCCTGATGCGGTACCTGCCGGGCTCGACCGGCAGACCGGGCGCCTCACCGGTCCACGCCGGGACCAGCGCGCCACGGTGCTGGTTCCAGTACAGCGGCCAGATCGCGATCTGTCCCGGCAGCCAGCGGTCGGTCGCCGGGCCGTCAGCGGCGCGTGCCACCTCGTCGTCGGCGACGACCCGGTGGTGCTCGTCGCGGACGCTTGTGGTGAACCGCTGCCAGCCCGGGTAGTGGTGCTCCACGAACCTCGAGCCCTGGTTCGCGGCGGTCACCGTGATCCGGATCGTCTCCCCCGGGGCGTACACCGCCCGGTCGACCAGCACCTGGACGTCGAAGCCCTCGAACGCCGCGGGCGGCAGGTGCAGCCCCTGCCGGCCATC
>CAYVJT010000008.1:0-1469 GCA_964451855.1 uncultured Actinomycetota bacterium | reverse complement strand
CCATCACGCGACGACCGAGCCCGGGGCGAGCTCCGCGTCGGCGCCGAGCAACCGCACGGTGCCGTCGGGTTCCAGGCCGCCGAGGATCAGGAACTCACTGACGAAGCCGGCGATCCGCTTGGCACCCAGGTTGACCGCCCCGACGACCTGACGGCCGAGCAGCTCCTCGGCGTCGTAGTTGGTGATCTTCGCGCTGGTCTGCAGCTCCCCCAGGGGTCCGAAGTCCACGGTCAGCTTCCACGCAGGGTCCCGCGCCTCAGGGAAGGGCTCGACGGAGGTGACCTCGCCGATCCGCAGATCCAACGCGAGGAACCCCGCGAAGCCGACCTCGGGCTTGCGCGGGTTCGCCTCCGGATCGTAGGGAGCGGCGTCGGGGTCCACTCGGTGCTGCTCAGCCATGGCCGTCCTCCGCGAGCTCGGCGCTGTGCGCCACCCAGCGGTGCTTCAGCTCCTCGGCCGCACCGGAGTCGATCGTCTCCTCGGCACGGGCGATCCCCGACGCGAGGTCGTCGACCGCATCTGCCGCGAAGAGACCCGCGGCCGCGTTGAGCACCACGATGTCACGTCGCGGTCCGGGCTCGCCCGCGAGGATCGCGTCCGCGATCGCGACGTTCGTCGCGACGTCGCCGCCGCGCAGCTGTTCCGGGCTCGCCAGCGCCAGACCGAGGTCCCGGGGGTCGAGGTCGAAGGTGCTGACCTGGCCATCGCGGACCTCCCACAGCTGCGACGGTCCGGTGGTGGTCAGCTCGTCCAGGCCATCCGCCCCGCGGAACAGCAGCACGTGGCGCTTGCCCAGCCGGGCCAACGCCTCGGCCATCACGGGGGCCAGGCGCGCGTCGGCCACGCCCACCGCCATCGCCGGGACGTGCGCGGGGTTCGACAGGGGGCCGAGGACGTTGAACACCGTGCGGATCCCCAGCTGCTGGCGCACCGGGGCGACCACACGCATGGCGGGGTGGAAGGTGCGCGCGAACAGGAAACCGATGCCGAGCTGCTCGATACACGACGCGACGTCCGCTGGTCGCATGTCGAGCTCGATGCCCCACCCCTCCAGCAGGTCGGCGCTCCCGCACGCGCTGGACGCCGCCCGGTTGCCGTGCTTGGCCACCGGCTGGCCGCTCGCGGCGACGACCACCGCCGCCACCGTGGAGATGTTGAAGGTGTCGGCGCCATCCCCCCCGGTACCGACCACGTCGACGGTGCGATCCATCAGCGCCGCGTCCAGCGGGACATCGGTCGCGTTGGCGATCATCGCGCGGACGAACCCCGCGATCTCCGCTGGGGCTTCACCCTTGGCACGCAAGGCCACGAGCAGCCCCGAGACCTGGGAGGACTCGGCCTCTCCCCCCATCACCGCGGACATCACGTCCGCGGCGACATCCTCATCGAGGTCCTGGCCACCGACCAGCCTGTCGAGGATCCGTGGCCACGACAACGGCGACGTCATGTGAGCTGCTCCGAGACCGCCT
>CAYVJT010000007.1:34609-36909 GCA_964451855.1 uncultured Actinomycetota bacterium | reverse complement strand
AGGAGGGCTGGGGCACCGGCTGCGCCAGGTCCGGGTCGGCCAGAACCGACTGGACGTCGCGGCCACAGTGCCGTTCGTGCACGCGGCAGCGGCTACCGAGGACGCAGACGATCCGGTCGTCCCGGTGGACCAGCGAGACCTCGCATTCGTTGCTGCAGCCTCGGCACTGGAAGGTGTGGGAATCGAACTCGGTCTCGGATCGGCAGACCGTGAACCCGCCGGTCGCATCTCGTGTCAGGGCGAGGAATGCCGCCCCCAGCGCGCCCGAGACACGTGGTCGATCGTGGATCATGATCTCCTGGTCACAGAGTTCGGCGAACGCGTCGGCCACCCCCTCGTTGAGTGCCACGGCACCGGTGAACATGATCGGCCCTTCGACCCGGCGGGAGCGGCAGATGTTGTGGAGGTAGTTCTGAGCCAACGCGCGGCACATGCCCTTGACGATGTCGCTCGCCGGATAGCCCGCCTGCTGTTTGGAGACGATGTCTGACTCGGCGAACACGCCGCAGCGGCCTGTGATGTTGACCCCGCAGGATGTCGAGCGAGCACACGCGCCCAGGTCCTCGACGGCCAGGTTGAACTCGCGTGCGGCCGAGGTCAGGAACGAACCGGTGCCCGCCGAGCAGATGCTGTTCATACCGAACCAGTTCGGGACGCCGTCGTCGTCAAGCGAGATGAACTTGCTGTCCTGGCCACCGATCTCGATGATGGAGCGGACCTTGCGGCCGCTCAACATGCAGCCGACGGCCTGGCAGCTGATCTCGTCGATCGCGAGCGGCGCGTCGAGCAGGGCCTGGCCCAGACGTCGTCCCGAACCGGTCGTCGCACCACCGCTGATGGGCCTGTCGGGATGGCGGGAGGTGATGGCCGTGACGACGGTCCTGATCGCGCCCATGGGGTCGCGCTGGTTGAGCTCGTACTGTTCGTCGACGACCTCCAGGGTGTCACCGTCCAGCAGGACCGCCTTGGTCGAGGTGCTGCCGATGTCCACGCCCAGCCAGTAGCCGCTCCTGCGGCGGTCGACCAGATCCTTTGTCCCCTGCCGCCTGAACCGGGTCATGTTGACCAGTGCCTCGGCGCGTGTGATGACGTTCTGCTCGCCGAACTGCTGATCGAACACGAAGTGGTTGACGCTGATGCCGTAGTCGTTGGCGGCTTCGTCGATGATGACCGAGGTGGTCGCCTCGGGCATGCACGGGAACGGCATGATGTGTACGACGCTGTCGAAACCGGCCAACGCGTAGTAGATGGTCCAGATGATGCTCTCCTTACCGTGACCGCCTACCCCCGCCTTGGGCAGGTACGGATCGGCCTCCCGGACGGCGCGGTGGTAGAGGTCGGGATCGACGTCCGGGCGTGTCATCTGTTGCAGGCACCAGCTCCCGATCTCCCGCCACATGCCGAGGTAGGCGAAGGCTGCGGCCCACCTGACACGCTGCCAGGTCCCCCGTGTGAGCGGCCCGTCACCGGTGTCGTCCAGCAGCTGGTGGAACAGGAACTGCGACAGCGGTAGTGCGTTGTGGACGTACCCTCCGGCGTCCCGGAGTCGTTTCAACAGGTCGAGGTTGGCGGCAGGCTCCAGGACGGTGTAGATCTCGCCGCAGACGCCGATCTTCGGCCGGCCCTGGGCATCCGCTTCCTCCAACCGACGGGCCTGCGCTTGCATGGTGGGGACGTCGGATGCCCACAGCTCGCGGAGCAACCGGCGGAGCAGGCGACGCTTCGTGCCGTTGGGCAGGTCGGGGATGGCCTCCTCCAACCAGCCGGTCGGGTTCCGCGGCTGCATCGGATGGATCGTCACCTCGACATCCATCTGCCGCAGGACGCTGTTGTGCATCAGCCAGTAGGCCTTCTGCCGGCAGTCCCCGCAGTTGTCCCACTCGACGACGGTGTCTATCCCGACGTCCTTCAAGTCCAGGATGTTCCCGAGCATGATCTTCGCCGGCAGGCACACGTTCTCATCCATCAGCCCACCACCGCGATCGACGGTCCGTCGCGTGATCTGTGGTGCCAGCTCAAGGTGGAAGTCGTCCACCCCCTCGTCCCGCAGTGCACCTTCGATCAGGCGTTTGAGGACGGCGCTGTACCTCCCCATGCGGGGGATGCCGATCCGAGTCGCTCCTGTTGTGTCGGGCATGTCGCACCTCGTCCTACCGAACGGTGTCGCGCGTCGGGGGACGGCCCCTGTCCCTGAAGGGATCAGCGGTACCGCAGGCGTGAACCGACCCTTGTCTGCCCGTGTCTCCCGGTGTCTCCATGGCTCCCGGTGTCTCCATGGGGTGCGCTAGGGGTGCGCTAGG
>CAYVJT010000007.1:22617-34509 GCA_964451855.1 uncultured Actinomycetota bacterium | reverse complement strand
CCGGTGTCTCCATGGCTCCCGGTGTCTCCATGGGGTGCGCTAGGGGTGCGCTAGGACCGTCAGTACGGAGCCTGGCGGCGTTGGATGGGCGACGACAGAGCACATGGGCCGCGTTCGCAGCGACATCAGGCCCGAGGTTGAGAGCTGCACAGCGTTCGTGCTGGTCCAGGCGTTGCCGGTGAACGCGTTCATCCCTACACCCACCACATGTTGTCGGTGCAGGGTGACGGGCGGACCGGGTCAGCCGTGGAAGGTGGGCGTGGCCCAGCCGCGGGTGTCGACACCGAGCACGCCGAGATCTGGCGCTGCAACGGGGTGCGGCGGGTCACCGCGATGATGGTGGGGTCGTGGTCGGCGGTGAAGGTTGCTGCTCGTCTCCCGCGACGGAGGTGCGTTGCGGCGGCCACCCGCAACGGGGACGCTGTGCGGGTGGACCCCGCAATCACCGGCTCTGCTGGCTGCGACCTCGAGGAGTGGGGACGGTGGCGGGCACACTACGGACCTTGGCGCACACCCGAAGGACCGCATCGACGAACCGGGCGACAACCGCCTCATGGGGTGATGGGGGCACGGTCGGAGCGCGACTTCTTCCCAACGCGACCACACGGGGGAACGTCCGGGGGCGTGGGCTGAACCCCGGTCTTGTGCGCCAGGAGGGGACATCTCCACCACGCTCGGTAGAAGACGGTAGACATCGGTAGATCCGGCAGAGCTCGCTAGGTTCCGTAGAGATGGTCGGTTGCTGAGTTGCGGTTCGCTACCGAGCTGGCAGGTCCGCCGCACCGCCTCTGCCGGGATTGCGAAGTGCTTCCGCGGAAGCACTTCCGACATGCTCCACGACGTCGGGCAAGCCCTTCGAGGAATCGTAGCAGCCCTCAACCCGACACTAGCCACCCCATGAACCCCACCGCCACCACGACCACCATCGCCGACGTCGGCCTATGGCACCAGCTCGCCGTTACCGACGCAGGCTCCTACGCACCGTCGCACGCTCGGGGGTCGGGGGATGGCGCGGATCCTCACGGCCGCGGGCACGGTGCGGTCCGAAGGCACGCTGCCGATGACGTCCAGTCAAGACAAGCCACTGAAGCGCGTTGACCAACGGCCACTGACATCTCCCGACGATGCACAGCTGAAGGCGAGCTACCACGCGTCACCGATCCGTCGGCCACCTCGGAGCGCGCGGGAGTCCCCCGGTGGTTCGTCACCGAAGCGTGGCCAAGGCGGTCAGTGTTCGTTCGCCTGCCGGGTCGCCCGCCGTGGCGGGCACCACCACGACCTCGTCCAGGCCGGCGGAGGCGTACGCGGCCAGCTGCGTCCGCACGGTGTCGGTGTCGCCAACCAGCCCGACCCTGTACGCCGCGTCGGATGGCAGCGCGTCGTGAAGAGCCTGCCGGTCAGCGCCCGTTGACGCCAACTCCACGGCTGGCCCGAAGCCTGCGGCTTGGAACATCTCCGCGTAGCCAGCCACCTCGAGATACCCGACGATGCTCCACATCATCTGCTCGTACGAGTCCGGATCCGGATCGACGGCTGCCGGGATCCATGCCGCGAGGCGGGGCGCTGGACGGCCAGCTCGTGTCGCTGCGGCATCGAGCCTGGTGCGGAAGTCAGCTGCCATGTCCGGTGAGACCAGGTCGAGCACCATCCGATCGGCACGCGAGGCCGCGACCTCGATGGCCCGGTCCCCGAACGCCGCCACGGTGATCGGGCCGCCGGGCGGGTCCATGCGTAGCCGGTACCCGTGCGTGGAGATGACGTCACCGTCGAAGTCGACCTGATCACCGCTGAACAGGGCGCGCACCGCCTGCACGCTCTCCGACAACGCAGTCACGGGACGCCGGCGTGATCGGCCGTGTGCACCTTCCACGGAGCGGACGCTCGAGGTGCCGAGGGCGACGCCGACCGGTCTGCCTGCCACGGCGGCGGTCGACGCGGCGGCGCGTGCGATCATCACCGGGTCGCGTACGGACACGGGGATCGGCCCTACGGTCATCGGGATCCGATCGGTTCGTAGGGCGATGTTCGTTGCCAGAACGAAGGCATCCCACACCCATCCCTCGCCGATCCACAGTTCACCGAAGTCGAGGCGATCAGCCATCACGCCCACCTCGATGTCCTCCTGAGGCGTGACGTTGGGCCGCGACGCGACGACGACACTGAGCTCCATGGTTCCCCCGGCACTCGATGCGGTTGGCCCACGAACCTGATGGCGAACACTATGAGCTCAGCCTGGCCGGGGCACGGCGACCACTACGCCGAGTTGTCCAGCCAACCATCGCACCGTCGGCGACTGGCCCCTCGAGCACCACGCCCCGCAGCCGTATGACCGGGTGCCTCGATGCTGGAGGCTGACGTCCGGCATGAAGCAGACGGCCTCGCGTCGCGGCCGAGGGAGGACCCAGGGACTCGACGAGGACTGCGTTGGTGATCTTCCTGGACGCAGGATCGTGCTCGGACCGGCGCGGCCCCCTCGATCGCTGGATGCCGTGTCATGGTCCAGCGCCGCCGCTCGACCGGTCCACCCACGGTTTCCGCGGAAGTGCCGACCGCCACGGAGGCGACCGCGGAGCGATGGAGGCGTAGACTCGCTGCGGGGAGAGCGGCATCCGCCAACGGGATGCGGTCGACCGGGCCGAGTGGGGAGCGAACGGTGGCGGTGCGCGTCGTTGCGGCGGAGGACAGCTACCTGATCCGTGAGTCCTTGCGTCTGCTCCTGGATGCCCAGGACGACCTGGAGCTGGTCGCGACCGTCGCAAACCTGCCGGACCTGCTGGCGGCCGTCGACACCCACGACCCCGACGTGGTGATCACCGACATCCGCATGCCGCCCGGCGGCAGCGACGAAGGCATCCAGGCCGCTGAGCGGCTGGCGACGACGCACCCTGCGGTCGGTGTGGTGGTCCTGTCGCAGTACATGGAGCCCGAGTTCGCGCTCCGGTTGTTCGATCGGGGCTCCCGCGGGCGCGCCTACCTGCTCAAGGAACGGGTGGGTGACCTCAAGGAGCTCGGTCATGCGATCACGACCGTGGGGAACGGCGGCTCGGTGCTGGACCCGTTGGTGGTCGACGCGCTGGTGGACGCCCGCACGCGCCGTGAGGATCCCGTCCGCTCGCGCCTCACCCCGCGGGAGCACGAGGTGCTCGGTCTGGTCGCACAGGGCATGTCGAACGCGGCGATCGCCGACGCGTTGACCCTCACGTCCCGTGCCGTCGAGAAACACGTCACCGCGATCTTCCAGAAGCTCGACCTGCACCCGGACGACACCGCGGTGCACCGACGCGTCCGTGCCGCTCTCGCCTACCTCGCTGCTAGCGACACCTGATCCCGCACCGCTGCCGAGGCGCTACATCTCGGCCGATCCTTCGCCCGCCCCCACCGTCGGGCGCACGGGGAGCTCCCCTCGCAGGGTGGCCCCACGCCCCACCTCTGCCACCACCTCGACCGACCCGTCGAGGGCGTACAGACGATCGCGGATGTTGGTCAGCCCGCTGCCACCGTTGCGTCGCGACGCGTCGAACCCGACGCCGTCGTCGGTCACCGTGAAACGCAATCTGTCCGCATCCACGTCGAGGTGGAGATCGATGACGGAAGCGTGGCCGTGGCGGAGCGCGTTGTGGATCGCCTCGAGGCAGGTGAAGTAGACCGCGCCCTCGACCGCCCGGTCGAAGCGGCCGAGGTCCTCCGCGCGGACCCGGACCGCGGTCGGTACCTCCCGGGCGTGAGAGCGCAGGGCGGCGACCAGCCCCGACTCCTCCAGGATCGGTGGATGCAGGCCGCGAGCGAGCCGCCGCAGCGAGCGCACGGCGGTGTCGATCTCCCCAGCGATCGCGTCGAGCTCCGAAGCGAGCGCACGATCCTCAGGGTCGGTCAGGGTGCGGGCGAGCCCGACCCGGACCTTCAGCGCGATCAGCTGCGATTGGGCGCCGTCGTGGATGTCGCGTTCGAGCTCTCGCCGTGCCTGGTCGTGGATCGTGACGAGCCGCTGCCGGGACCCGCGCAACTCGGTCAGTTGCGCCCGGAGCTCCTCGGTCAGGTGCTGGTTCCGCAGCACCACACCGAGCAACCGCGCGACGTCCTGGACCACCTTCTCGGCGTCACGGAAGAGGTCACCGGCTACCTCGGCGTGCAGGCGGATCTCGCCGAGCCGGTCGCCGTGGTGGACGATCGCCTCGCGCAGGACAGGCGTGACGAAGTGGTCGGCACCGCTGGCAGCACCGAGGACGAGCTCCCCGTCGCGGTCCACCCACACCTCCGCCCGGTTGGCACCGGTCGAGCGCAGCAGCAGGTCCGTGACGTCGACGAGCGCCTCCTGGCCGGTGCCGGGCCGAGCGGTCCGTTCGGCGAGCCTCGACAACAGCTCGTCGCGGTCGGTGTGCTGCCCGTAGAGGAGCCGATCGACGAGGCGACGGGCCTGTCGTCGCGCCGGCTCGACGAGGATCGCGACGACCGCCACCGCGACCAGTGGGAGCAGCGTCGACTCTCCCCGTCCACCGATCAGCGCGCCGATGCCGACCACGATCGCCACGTAAACCACGGTGATGCCTGCGGCCAGGATCGTGGCGACGGCCGCGCGACCCAGGAACGGGTCCAGATCGTGCACGCGGTAGCGGGCGGCTGCGAGCGCGTAGGTCACCAACAGGATGAGGATGAGCGCCAGGATGGTCGGCGCCCAGATCCGCTGCCACGGCCAGGCGCCCGTACCGATCGCCGTCAGCAGGATCGCCGCGCTCCCGACGGCGCGGAACTGCCCGCGTTGCTCCGGTGCGGTGCGGCGCCACCGCACCACGAGCGCCACGATGGCTCCGAGCGCGCTGGCGAGGACCAGGGCCCCACCGACACCGGCCAGGCTCGCGGTCACCGCGTCGTGATCCAGCGGGAACTCGTCCTGCGTGATGGGGACCCGACGGGTCGGCCAGACCACCATCGCGTGTGCCATGGCCAGCAACAGGGTGCCGAGAGACGCCGTCACGGGTAGCCACCGCCAGCGCGGTCCCGGCAGCTTCCCATCCGGGAAGATCGCGGGGAGCCAGACGATCAGCGGCACCGCGATGACCAGCCACAGCCACGACGTCACCCACAAGGGGATCGATGCCGCCAGGGGAAGGTCCGCAGGCCGGAACGACACCTCCGGGCCCAAGACGATGCCGGCGGCGGCGATCCCGGCGTCGGCACCAGCGGCGATGAGCACGTGCATGGCCGCGGCGGTCCCGCTGACGAGCAGGACATGGCCCGCGCCGTGGCCCGGTCGCCGACGCAGGATCAGCCGCCCCAGCCACAGGACCAGCACCCCCGGCGGCCCGTTGTGGAACATCCACCAGCCGTAGAAGGCCTCGAGCGGTCGCCCCCGAGCCAGCATCCACCCGAAGGCGAGAACGACGAGCACCGTGCCGGTGGAGGCAAGGATCGTCAGGGCCGGCGTCGAAGGCGCCTCCCCACGGCCGTGATGACCCTCGGCCCGGATCGGATGCCCGCCCGCGGGTGGTGAGCGGACCTCACTGGAGTCCATGGTCGCCATCATGGCAGGTTCGCCGCCCCTTGGGGAGTGTCACGTGAGACCCGTCCGCGGTCGCGGTCCCTCGAGCCACGAGCCCCGTGGCACGGACGTCGTGCGGTCAGGTGCTGCCGCGGGCCACAGGCGCACCACCACGAGCACCAACGCCGTGAGCAGGAGCAGATCGGCGGCGAGCATCAGTGCGGGCAGCGGCGGGCGTGGGACCCGGCCTGCGGGGAACAGCGCACCACCGATCGCCACGAGTCCGCCCAGCCACCCCGGGACCAGGCGGCCCCGCACGAGGGTGATGCCGATGAGCACGAACAGGACGGGCAGCATCAGCCCGGGGATCGCGAGGAAGACCGTGCCGGGAGCGAAGTCGGGCGGCATGGGGAGGCGCTCACCGAACCGGCCGGCGGCGATGAGGTCCACGCCGAACCCGGCACCCGCTGCGGTGACCAGTCCGCCGATCACCAGGATCGACCGGGCCAGGGCCGGGACGCGTGGCGACGCGACCAGTGCGATGCCCATGAACGCGGGACCGTAGGCCGCGAACGCCAGGATCATGACGCCGCCGGCCCATCCGGACCTGTCCACGTCACCGGACGCGATCCCGATCACGCTCGCCATCAAGAGCAGGGTCGGCGCCACGACGGCTGCCGCGAGGCACGGGCGCACGAGGTCGCTCGCAGTGGTCCGGAGGGCCGTGCCGGTGTCGAGGGTGGTCATCGCCAGCCTCCCTGTCTGGTGGGTGGTGCCGGGCCTGCGACCGCCGGTCGGCCGTGACGGGTTGGTGCCCCGGGCGTCGGGTTCACCTTGCCCGGACGGTTCGGGGGCGACGAGGTGGCTGACCCCCGTGGAGTGGTGCGGTCAACCACACCTCGGTTCGGGTGGCAGCTCCCTGTCGGGTCCGGGGTCGTCTTGGGACGCTGCGCTGGGCAGCCGGACCTTCCGGCGCCACGGGATGGACGGAGCTCCAGCCATGGCGACCACCGAGCCACGAACCGAGGGCCGCGTCGGACCGTCGCCTGAGCCATGGGGGATCTGGCGCCGACTGCTCGTCGCGAGCGTCGCCGTGGTCGCCGCCTACGACCTGGTGTTCCTGACCTTGATCGGCGAGGTGATCCCGCCACTGCTGGCTGGCGCTGTCCTGACCGTGATCGGGATCGTCCTCCTGCCGCGGTTCCGGCGGGGAGCGGTCGTGGTCCTCGGGTTGACGAGCTTGCTGCTGCTGGTCGCGATGCTGCCCTTCGTCGCTGCACACCTGCCACACCCGAGCTCCCCGATCGACTTCACCCACGCCGCGATCGCGCTCCTCGGCCGTACGGCTGCTGTGGTCGCCGCGATCGGTGCGTGGCGTGAGGCTTCCCCGGCGATCGGCCGGCGCGTCGCCACCCTGGTGGTGGCGCTGCTCGCCGTCAGCCTCGTCGTATCGGGTGTCGCGGTGACCACCACGGTGTCCGCCAGCGAGATCGCCGGGGACGTGCAGGCCGAACTCACCGACGCGGCCTTCCCTCCGAGTCTGACCGTCTCGTCTGGCGGGGTGATCCACCTCGACAACCGGGACCGGTTCCGCCACACCTACACCGTCCCTGGCACGCCGTTGGACGTCGCACTGCCGGCGACGACCGCGGTGCGTTTCACGGTCGACCTCGCGCCGGGCACCTACGAGGTGATCTGCGACATCCCGGGCCACGAGTTCATGTCTGCCCAGCTCATCGTCGAGTGACGCAGACGCCCCGGCCGATGCCTCAGCGACCAGACCTCCCGTGACACCAGAGAGGAACCACGATGCAACAGAGAGGAAGCACGATGCGACGAACCACCCTGATCCTCGGGCTGACGTTGGCGTTGACCGTCGGCCTGTTCGCCGGACCGACCCTCGCCGCCGGAGGGCCGGGAGGTCCGCATTCCGAAGGCGGCCCTCCGCCCCACCCGCACATGCTGTTGATCCACCCGGATGTCGCTCTGGTCGACGGCGTCCCGTCGTTGGTCGGTTTCCGTCGGTGTGTCGATCTGGCCGCGAACCACCCGGTGCCCAACCGTGCACACCACGCCAACATCCACACCGGCTCGGCCGGGGCCGCGCTGTTCGCCAACGCCGGACATGCGGTGGTGCCGGGCGCGCCGCTGACGCCCTGGGCCGACTGCGCTGCCCTCGAGGCTGCCCTCCCGTTCCCGGTCGGCCCCTAGACAGCTGACGGGCACGGCATCGGCCCCCACCGGGGGCCGATGCCGTGACGGCGTTGGTCGCAGCCACCGACCCCGTTCGGCTCCGCCGTCGATACGCGGGGCATCAGCGTCGCGCGCTGTCGCGCGCTGTCCCGGTTCGACCCGGCCGGTCAGCGTGCGCCGCGCGTCACCACGGTCAGGCGGTCCGGGCGCACTCCGGGCAGCGGGCGCGGAAGGTCACCTCGACGCCGAGGAGTTCGAAGCCGTGCTGCTGATCGGCCGGCAGGTGCGGATCGTCGGCGTGGACATCGAGCATCCGCCCGCATCCCACGCAGAGGAGGTGGTGGTGGCGCTCGGCGACGTTCGGGTCGTAGCGCTTGCGGCCGTCGGGGTGGGTGATCTCCGCGACCTCGCCGATGCCGACCATCTCGTTGAGCGTGCTGTAGACGGTGGCGCGGCTGACCTCGGGCAGGGCCTCGCGTGCGCGCTCGAGCACCTCGTCGGCGGTCAGGTGCACGTGTTCGCCGGACATCGTCTCGGCGATGACGCGTCGCTGCGCCGTCAGTCGCCACCCTCGGTGGCGCAGTCGGTCGATCAGCGGTGTCACGGTCGCGGTCCCTCCTCGATGCGGCCGGAGGGTACCGGAACCGCTTGCTATGCTGGACCCATTCCAGTCTCAGCGTCCGTCCAGGGTGTGAGCCCGGTCGGTGCGACGGATCGACCCGCGACAGGGCGCGCCTCGAGAACCGGCGACCCCACCTTCCCGATGAGGAGCATGACGTGTCAGCATCCGCGAACCAGTTCCTGGGGGCCCGCACGAGTTTCCAGGGCCCATCCAACGAGACGTGGTGGCCGGAGCAGCTCAACCTCCGGATCCTCCACCAGAACCACCCCGACGCCCACCCCTACGGCCCGGACTTCGACTACGCCGAGGAGTTCGCGAAGCTCGACCTCGACGAGCTCATCCGTGACCTCGACGCCGTGATGACCGACTCGCAGGACTGGTGGCCTGCGGACTACGGGCACTACGGGCCGCTGTTCATCCGGATGTCGTGGCACGCCGCCGGCACCTACCGCGTCGAGGACGGACGTGGCGGTGGCGCGGCGGGCACCCAGCGGTTCGCCCCGGAGAACAGCTGGCCCGACAACGCCAACCTCGACAAGGCGCGTCGGCTGCTGTGGCCCATCAAGCAGAAGTACGGACGCGGGATCTCGTGGGCCGACCTGATCATCCTCGCCGGCAACCGTGCCATGGAGACGATGGGGTTCGAGACCTTCGGCTTCGGCTTCGGCCGCGAGGACATCTACGCGCCGCAGGAGGACGTCTACTGGGGACCGGAGACCGAGTGGCTCGGTGACGAGCGCTACAGCGGTGACCGCGAGCTCGCCAAGCCGTTCGCCAACGTGCAGATGGGGTTGATCTACGTCAATCCGGAGGGGCCGAACGGCAACCCGGACCCGCTCGCCGCGGCCCACGACATCCGCGAGACGTTCGGCCGCATGGCCATGAACGACGAGGAGACGGTCGCGCTGATCGCCGGTGGTCACACCTTCGGCAAGGTCCACGGTGCCGCGCCAGAGTCCCACCTCGGTCGCGAGCCCGAGGCGGCGGGCCTCGAGCAACAGGGCCTCGGCTGGAAGAGCAGCTACGGCACCGGTAGAGGCGACGACACGATCACCAGTGGCCTGGAGGGTGCCTGGACCCCCAACCCGATCCGATGGGACTCCAGCTACTTCGACCTGTTGTTCCGGTACGAGTGGGAGCTGACGGAGAGCCCCGCCGGGAAGAAGCAGTGGACGCCCAAGGACGTCCGGGACGAGGACCTCGTGCCGATGGCGCACGACCCGTCCACGAAGGTCCCGCCGATGATGCTGACGACGGACCTCTCGATGGTCCAGGACCCGGCGTACCGGGAGATCTCGGAGCGGTTCCACGAGAACCCCGACGAGCTGGCGGACGCCTTCGCCCGGGCGTGGTTCAAGCTCCTGCACCGCGACATGGGGCCGGTCGACCGCTACCTCGGCCCGTTCGTGCCCGACGAGGAGCTGACCTGGCAGGACCCGGTCCCCGCGGTCGACCACGAGCTGATCGACGAGGCCGACGTCGCGTCGCTCAAGGCGACGATCCTCGACTCCGGCCTGTCGACGTCCCAGCTGGTGTCGACCGCCTGGGCCTCGGCGTCGACCTACCGCGACACCGACAAGCGCGGTGGCGCCAACGGTGCCCGCATCCGTCTGTCACCGGCCGCCGAGTGGGACATCAACGTCCGTTCGGACGTCTCGACCGTGATCGCCAAGCTGGAGGAGCTCCAGCAGGACTTCAACGGCCGGCAGTCGGGCGGCAAACGCGTCTCGCTCGCCGACCTGATCGTGCTGGGCGGCTGCGCGGGGGTCGAGGCGGCCGCGAAGGCCGCCGGGCACGACGTCGAGGTGCCCTTCACACCCGGCCGGACCGACGCCACCCAGGAGCAGACCGACGTCGAGTCGTTCGGCTACCTCGAGCCCAAGGCGGACGGGTTCCGCAACTACCTGCAGAAGGACGGCCCGGTCCCGCCCGAGCACCTGCTGCTCGACCAGGCGCACAAGCTCACCCTGTCCGCTCCCGAGATGACGGTGCTCGTCGCCGGCATGCGGGTCCTCGACACCAACGCTGGGGACGCCAAGCACGGCGTGTTCACCGACCGGCCCGGGACGCTGACCACCGACTTCTTCGCCAACCTGCTCGACATGGGGTTGGAGTGGGAGCCCGTCGGCGAGGGCGATGAGGTGTTCGAGGTCCGCGACCGCCAGAGCGGCGAGGTCAGGTGGACCGGTAGCCGCGTCGACCTCGTCTTCGGCGCGAACTCCCAGCTGCGAGCGATCTCCGAGGTCTACGGTGCCGCCGACGCGGAGGAGAGGTTCGTCCGCGACTTCGTCGCCGCGTGGGACAAGGTCATGAACCTCGATCGGTTCGATCTGGCCTGACCCGCGGCACCGACCCGGACCCGGGAGGTCGAGCGACCTCCCGGGTCTCAGCGGTGGAGCGGCGCTCGCCGCGCCAGACGACGGTGGCGCGGTTCCCGGCGGGATCGCCGTCGGTCCAGGTCACGGATCCAGAAGGTCCTTCATCTTGCTCTGGATCAGGTGGGTTGCTCGTCGCGGAGCGAGCCGGCTCAGCTTGTTCATCATGCTCGAGTCCCGGCCGACGTAGATGTGGTAACGGTCCGCTTCGATGCCATCGACGATCGTCTTCGCCGCGTCCTCCGGCGAGGTCGTCTTGCGCGTCGATCCCCCCTCCGAGGCACCGGATCCGGGGATCTCGACGCCCGAGTTCGCGGTGATGTTGGTCCCGACGGCACCCGGCAGGACGAGCGACACCCCGACCTTCGTGTCCAACAACTCGGCGTAGAGTCCCTCGGTCATGAGCTTGACCGCAGCTTTACTCGCTCCGTACATCGTCTGGCCCGGCACCGGGAGGAACGCGCCCATGCTCGAGACGTTCGCCACGTGGGCGACCGGGCGCTGGAGCAGGTGCGGCAGGAACGCCTTGACCGTGTGCAGCGTGCCGTACAGGTTGACGTTGACGACACGCTCGATCGCTGCGTAGTCCAGGTCGACGAGGCGTACGAACGGCTGGATGATCCCAGCGACGTTGATCAGTCCGTCGACGTCACCGAGGGCGTCTACGACCTTGTCCGGCAGCGCCTCCACGGCCGTTCGGTCGGTGATGTCGACCTGGAAGGTGGCCAGCCGGTCACCTGCACCGGCGAGTTCAACGGTCTCGTCGAGCCCCACCTGCCGGATGTCGACGGCCGCGACGCGGGCACCCCGGCGCAAGAGCTCCAGGACCACGTGCCGGCCGATCCCGTCTCCTCCGCCGACGACCACGATGACCTTGCTCGCCACGTCCATGTTGTCTCCTCGCTGCGTCCCACCGGTCACGTCCGAGCTCCAGGGTTGACCTCGGTGGACGGTGCTCGTCCTACGGTCGGTGTGCGTCGCACCAAGGGGTGCTTTCCGCCCAGGCGCAGGGATGCGACGGCCACCTGTTCGAGCTGGATCGGCCCACATCTGCATGCTGCCAACTGCCCGATCACCACGACCGGGCCGTCGGGCCGGACCCGTGCGGGCCGTTCGGCCCTCACGCGGTCGAGCCGCGCCCGTCCTGGGCATCAGGACCCAGGGACCACCGTCGGACGTGGATGTGCGCTCGCTCGGACGTGGATGTGCGCTCGCAGTGAGCACAA
>CAYVJT010000007.1:17102-22517 GCA_964451855.1 uncultured Actinomycetota bacterium | reverse complement strand
TCGGACGTGGATGTGCGCTCGCAGTGAGCACAAGCACGTCATCGCACCGTGACCGCCACCTGATGGATCCGGTTGTTGGCCATGCCCTGGACGTTCCACGGCGGCTCGATCGGCTGGGTCTCGCCATCGACGTCCGTCGCGCGGCACGTCAGGACGTGCTCCCCTGGCTCGGCGTCCCAGGGGTAGTGCCAACCCCGCCACGCGAACCCGCCCACGGGCGGTTCCAGTTCCGCGTCGGCCCAGTTCCCATCGACGCCGACCTCCACGCGGGCAACCTCGGCGGTGCCGCTCCATGCCCGGCCGCGCAACCGTGTCGGGCCAGCGTCGACGAGTCGGGAGCGGGTGACGAAGTCGGGGATCCCCGGTGGGATCATCAGCGCCCGTACGCGGATGCGGGTCACCGGTTCACCTGGGTCGTCATCGCTCGTCTGGAAGCGGTAGGCGTCAGCCTGCTGGTAGCCCTCGAACGGCTCGGTCACCGCGTCGATCGATGTCAGCCACTTCACGCTGGCCATCCCGTACCAGCCTGGGACCAGGAGCCGGAGAGGGAACCCGTGCTGCGGTTCGAGGGGACGGCCGTTCATCTCGTAGGCGAGCAGCACCTCCGGGCGCATCGCTTCCGTCACGGTGAGGCTGCGCTGGTAGTCCTGTTCGACACCGCCCTGCAAGCCTCGATCGGCCCCGGTGAACACGAGCTCCACCACGTCGTCGTCGAGCCCGGCGGCCTCCAGGATCGCGGCCAGGGGCGTCCCGGTCCACTCGGCGGTCCCGACGGCCTCCACGAGCCACGGCTGGCTGATCGCGCGTGGTTCGAGCAGTGCACGACCGTTGCCGGCGCACTCCATGGTCACCGGCACGGTCTGTGCCGGCCGTGCCCGCAGGTCGTCCACCGTCACATCCATCGGCCGGCGAACGTTCCCGCCGATGTGGAGCACCCACGCCGAGGACGGATCCACCTCGGGGATGTCGAAGTGCACGAGCTGGTAGTGCATCCCCGTCGGCGTCAGGTCGTAGCGGAGCGCCTCCAGCGGCATGCCGCGGTTGCGGGTCGCGAGTTGCAGCTCCGCCTGGCTGTAGCCCTGCGCTCGCGACGCTAGCTCCGCCATGCCACCCTCGCTGCCTGGGTTCAGACCGACGAGCCATCCTGAGTGGACGTGACCGACGATGTCAAGGTCCGCCGGGAGCTCGGCGGAGGCTGCTCGGTCACGGCGCGCCCTGCACGCCGTCGCGTGTCGGGCTCTCGCGGCCGTGGACCTCGGGGACGGGCTCGTGGTCGGCGTCGAACAGCACGATCCGTTGCAACGGCCGGCCACGTTCGTCGGCGTAGAGCGCCCTGACCAGGCCGGCACACGCCAGCAGCATGATGACCGAGAACGGTAGGGCTGTGGTGATCGCTGCCGTCTGCAGGGCCTGCAGGCCACCGGCACCGGCCAGCAGCAGCACGGCCGCGACCGCTCCCTCCAACAGCGCCCAGAACACCCGCTGGATCTTGGGCGGATCGATGTTGCCGCCACTGGTGAGCAGGTCGATCACCAGCGACGCGGAGTCCGATGAGGTCACGAAGTAGACCGCGACGAGCAGGATGGCCAGACCGCTCGTGATCGTGGTCCACGGCAGCTGCTCGAGCAGGACGAACAGCGCGACGGCCGGGTCCTCGCTGACGGCTGTGGTCAGGGCACCGTCGGTGGCGCGGTCCACCGCGATCGCTGAGTTGCCGAACACGGCCATCCACACGAAGGTCAGCAGCACCGGGACGAGCAGCACGCCGAACACGAACTCGCGCACCGTGCGGCCCCGGGAGACCCGGGCGATGAACATCCCAACGAAGGGGGACCACGACAGCCACCACCCCCAGTAGAAGATCGTCCAGGTGTCCTGCCAGCCCGTGTCGGCTTGGGCATCGGTCCAGAACGCGAGCTCGGGCAGCCCCTGCACGTAGACACCGAGTTGCTCAGCGAAGCTGCGCAGCACGAACACGGTGGGGCCGGCGACCACGACGAACAGCATCAGCGCCGTGGCGACGCCGAGGTTGGTCAGCGACAGACGCAGGATGCCCTTGTCCAGCCCGAGGAGGAGCGAGACGATCGCAGCGCCGGTCACCCCAGCGATCAGCAACAGCTGCGTCGTCGTTGTCTGCTCGACCAGCCCGAGGCTCGCCAACCCGGCGTTGACCTGCAGGATCCCGAAGCCCAGTGAGGTCGCCACCCCGAACATCGTGCCGAAGACCGCGAAGACGTCGACGGCGTCGCCCAACCGGCCGTGGATCCGCTCACCGAGCAGGGGGTAGAGGGCCGAGCGCATGGTCAAGGGCAGCCCGTGCCGATGGGCGAAGTAGGCGAGCGAGAGCCCGACGACGACGTAGACCCCCCACGCGTGCAGCCCCCAGTGGAAGAAGGTGAACCGCATGGCCTCGCGGGCAGCCTCCGGCGTGCCAGCCTCGGCCATCGGCGGGTCGGCGAGGTGTGACAGGGGTTCCGCGACGCTCCAGAACACCAGGCCGATGCCCATGCCGGCGGTGAACAGCAACGCGAACCAGCTCACGTAGCGGTAGCGCGGCCGTTCATCCTGACCGCCGAGCCGCAGCCGCCCGAACCGGCTCGCTCCCACGAGCACCACGAAGATCAGGAAGGCGGTGACCACGAGCACGTAGTACCAGTCCAGGTTCCCCGCGATCGCGGCCTGCAGGCCTTCGAACACCCTGCCCAGCGTCGGGGTCGCCACCACGCCGACGAGCAGGAACACGCCGATCACCGCCACGGAGGTGGTGAACACGACGGGGTTGGTCTCCAGGCGCAGACGGCTTCGCACGTGGTTGCTCCGGTCTCGGTTGTCCGGAGTCTGCCACCCGGGCGCGTCCGGCTCCCAGTGCACGGCCTTCCCCGGCGGCCTTCGCGATCACGGCCACCTCTGGCGTGGCAGGTGGTCCACGTCGGCCACGGTGCTCACGTGCCGGTGCTCACGGGCAGGTGCTCACGGGCCGCCGAGCACCAGCCGCTCGTCGAGCCGCACGATCGCGCCATCCGATGTGGCCACGATCAGCGGGTCGGTGGTGAGCAGCTGTGCCCGCCGGCTGAGCTCCAGGACACCCGCCGGCCCGTGCAGGTGGGTTCCCGTCGGATCCCGTTCGACGACCACCGGTGAGCGTGTGTACACCGATCCCTGGTCGTGCTCCTGAGAGCGGAGCTCGACCGGGAACACGGAGAGGTCACCGCCGGTCCTCGGATCGAGCCGGCGTGCCACGACATCGGTCTCGCCGACACCTGTGGACGTGAGCAACATCAGCGATCCGTCCTCGGTCACCTCCGGCCAGCGCGGCCACTGCGCCTGCGGGATCCCGAACTCCCTCTCCCAGGACAGCTCACCCTGGTCGTCGAGGACGGTCAGCGTGAGGGTCCGAGCCGTCCCCGAGACGATCACGATCCCGCCGGAGGGCAGTGGGACGACAGGGACCCCGCCGACGCCGGCCGCGGTGAGGATCTCGGTCCCGTCGCGCGCGTCGAGGATGACCGCCCGCCCAACGCGAGCCTCGCGGTCGCCGACGTTCGCCGGGTGATCGTGAGGGCGTCGGTGGACGAGCAGGCGGCCGTGACGTTCGACGTCCATCCGATCTCCCACGCCGTCGGCCGACGCCGCATGGCTCAGTACCTCGCCCGTCTCAACGTCCCAGGATTCGCTCCCGTCGTCACGTTCCACCCGGAGCTCCGATCCAGCGAGGTTCAGGACGAAGCCGTCCCGCGGAAGATCGCGACGCCAGAGCTCCCGCCCTGAGGCGAGATCGAGCGCGACGAGGTGCTCGCGTCCGGGATCGCCCGACGCCTCCAACACGAGCAACGGCGTACCCGGGCCGGTCCGACCCGCCACGGACACCACCTCCCGCTCCCAGACGAGCCGACCGTCGGTGCGTGATCTCGCCTGGAGCAGCCCCCCGGCAGCGACGACGATCACGTCCGCCGGTTCTGCGATGATCTGCGGCGGACGCGGGGGCAGCGGCTCACCGTTGGTGGTATCCGGGATGGCGAGTGGCTCGCTCCACAGGCGCGATCCATCCGCCAGCGCCAGCGCGGTCAACTCGAGGCGCCAGTCGCTCCGGCCGACGTGGTAGACCGCGTCGTCGACCACGGTGGAGCCGGGGTTGAGCTCGACGTGCCATCGCTGGCAGGGCTCAGGCTCGCAGGTCAACGCCGGTCCACGCGGCTCACCGGTGGAGGTTCGGGGCTCGTCGGAGGGCGGCGGTGGCCGCCTCTCCGCCTGCTCCGGCAGTTCGACGTCGAGTGAGGGCGTCGCGCCGGACGCGCCAGGACCATCCGGCTCGGCCACGCCGGCCACGGTGGCGGCGACCGCGGCCGTGACCAGCGCCACGGCACCGATCGCCGCCACGATCGCCCGCCAACGGGACCGGGCAGCTCGTGACCGGTTCTTGTCGGTACGGCCGGGAGCCGAGGTCTCCAGCACGGCCCCGCACCGCCCGCAGAACCGCGCCTCGCGCCGCTTCCACGTCGCGCCACAGTTCCCGCAGGTCATCGGTAGCTCCACCGCCCACCGTCACGGTAGCGCTCCACCTCGCCGTCGGACCGGCAGCGAGGAGGCGCCAGCAACGTCCCCGGCCGGCCACCCGGTCGGGCGGGACCGTGCGGTGACCGGACGCCGTGAACCTCAGCCCCGCCCCTCGACAACCACGGGTGACGGCGGCGGACGAGATCACGTCCGCCTGCACGCGAGACTGAGGAGGAACCCGACGATGCGCACCCTGCTGACCACGACCCTGGCCGGGATCGGGCTGCTGCTCGCCGCCTGCGGCGTACAGGTGGAGGACCCCAACGGTGGCTCGGCGAACGGTGAGCGGACCGAGGAGGCGTCGTCCACCGACGACGAGGGCACCGCGGACGGGCAGGACGACGGCTCCGCCGCCGGTGCTGCTGCGGACCTCGAGCTCGGCGAGCACTGCGAGAACCCCGTCGACGGCTACCGCATCGCCTATCCCGCGAGCTGGCACGCCAACGACGGTGAGGTGACCGCAGCGTGCACCGTGTTCGACGTCGCGGTGCCCGAGATCCACGCGAACACCGTCCTGCCCCTCGCCTCGGCCGTGCTGATCATGGTGGAGGACCGTGACCTCGACGAGACGCGGGAGGTCATCACCGAGGACCCGGCGATGGACGTCGGTGGGTTCGAGGACACCCAGATCGAGGGTCGGGCGGCCCTTCGGGTGGACGGCACCGCGACCGGCGAGGCCTACCTCGACGAGGGCATCGAGGTCCACCGCACGTACGTGGCGTTCGAGGGGCGGACCCTCGTGGCCGCCGCGAACGAGCTGGGTGACGTCGACCTGGACGCCCGTCGCGAGCTCATCGTGGACATGCTCGCCAGCTTGGAGCCCGTGGCCAGCGACGGCGGCGAGGACGAGACCAGCGACCG
>CAYVJT010000007.1:0-17002 GCA_964451855.1 uncultured Actinomycetota bacterium | reverse complement strand
GACGCTGAGACCACGATGATCGGCGAGGCGAGCCGGCAGACCCGTAGCGGCGGTGATGGCCGTGGCTACCTGGTCGACGTCCGCACCGGCGACCACGACGGCTTCACCCGCGTCACGTTCGAGTTCGACGAGGAGCTGCCGGCCTACGAGGTGGCGCCGACCGACGAGCCGATCGTCGCCTTCCCCAGCGGTCAGGACATCGAGGTCGCCGGTGAGGACCACCTCGAGGTGGTCACCTCTGGCACCCGTGTGGACCTCTCCGGTGAGCAGGCGGTCGAGACCTACGAGGGGTCGCTGCACTTCGAGGTTGACGGCGCTCCGCTCGTCGAGGTCGCGATGATCGGCGACCACCACGGTCAGATGACCTGGGTGCTCGGCCTGAGCGAGGAGGCGGACTTCGCTGCCGTCGACCTCGAGGACCCGGCCCGTATCGTCATCGATGTCGTCGACGGATGAGGCCGTGCTGACGGTGGCGGGCCGGAGCACGACCGGACGCCACCGTCAGCCCGCCTGACGAGGTAGCTCCATGTCGGTGCTCACGCTCACGATCTCGGCCCGGCCCACGGAGGTGGGTCGGGCCAAGTACGGTCGAGGTGCTGCGGCGACGCTCGAGCGTGAGGCGGGCCCGCGACGGCCCGTGCGAGGCGCCTCCGGCGTCGCCACCCGGACCGAGGGAAGGTGTGGCGTGGAGGACGGTGACCTCACCGACGCGGAGATCATCGCCCGATCGCGCACGGAGCCGACCCGCTTCGCGACGGTGTTCGACCGTCACTACGACGCGATCCACCGCTTCCTCTGGACGCGGGTCGGGCGCCGTGCCGAGGACGTGACCGCCGAGGTGTTCAAGGTCGCCTTCCAGCAGCGCGATCGCTACGACCCCAGCTTCCCCTCGGCGCGTCCCTGGCTCTTCGGGATCGCCTCGCGCCTGGCGAAGCAGCAGCACCGCGAGGAGGCCAAGGCGGAGGACGCCGCGTTGCGGTCCGCGTCCGACCCGGTCCACGCGCCGGACGCGAGCCCGGAGCAGCGGCTCGACGAGCTGGCGCCGAGCTCACCGGTCGCGGCGGCCGTGATGGGGTTGCCTGTCCGCGACCGAGAGCCCCTGCTCCTGCACGCGTGGGATGACCTGAGCTACGAGGAGGTCGCGCACGTGCTCGATGTCCCGGTCGGCACGGTCCGTTCCCGCATCCACCGTGCCCGCCAGGTGCTGCGCTCGGAGCTGACCCCGACGGGGGAGGCCGATGAGCCAGCCGACGGAGGTGTCAACCATGGATGAGCTGCGACGGCTACGTGAGCTCGCCGAGGATGCGCCGGAGCCAGATCCCGGGCGCAAGGCGCAGGCCCGCAGCGAGCTGATGCAGATGGCCGAGGAGGCGAGCGCCGAGCTGACCGCGCAACAGCCCGGCTGGCGTGAGCGCTGGAGCGCGCGCCTGGGCGACCTGCGTGAACGCCTGCGGCAGCCCGTTCCGGCGGTCGGGCTCGCGGCGGCCGCGGCCCTCGCGGTCGTCGGTGTCGGCGTGCTGGTGACCGGTCCCGACCCCGTCCCGGATGCGGAGCTGGCCGATCCCGACAGCACCGAGCCCGACAGCACCGAGCCCGACAGCATCGAGGTGGAGCCACCTGAGGTCGAGCTCGAGCCCGGGGTCGAACTGGCAGCCAGCTGCACCGGGCCTGACGGCCGGGTCACGGTCGACTACCCCGACGAGTGGTTCACCCCGGAGGCGGGCGAACCCGGTGCGTGCCGCTTCTTCGGCGAGGAGCCCGTCGATGTCGATGCCGCGATCGGTGGTGAGGTGCTCGCAGCGGTCGAGGTCGTCGTCGAGCCGACACCCTTCGACGAGGTCGCGGAACCGCAGCTCGGGGTCCGTGAGCAGGAGCGCGAGCCGTTCACCGAGGGCGACCGTCGCGCCCTGCGGCAACGGCTCGAGGCCACGGGCGAGGCCGCCTTCGCCGAGGGGATGTGGATCGAGCGCTTCCTGCTCGACCTCGGGGGCGAGACGCTGATCATCTCCAGCTACGCCGATGACGACGCCACCCTCGACGAGCGGCAGCCGCAGTTGGAGGCGATGGTCAGGAACGTCGAGATCGCCGACGAGCGGTGAACTCATCCGCCGTGCCTCACCCAGGGGGTGCGACCGGTCAGATCCCGGCGACGATCCAGATCACCCCGACGATGATGAGGTAGGCGGCGACGATGTAGTTGAGCACGCGCGGCACCGCGAGGATCAGGATCCCCGCGAGCAGTGACACGATGCCCAGCAGCAGCACGTTGAGGTTCGTGATCTGCACCTGTGCGAGCAGGGGCGTGATGGCATCGATGACGTAGAGCACTCCTGTCGAGGTCGGAGCAGGCCGGGTGTTCCGCGACGAGCCGATCGAGCGGTGCAACTTCGACCCGTCGAAGAAGGGCCGTTCCTACTCCAAGGGCAACCGGCGGAAGATCGCGGTGATCGCCGCGTTGATGCCCCGTGCGCCGCTGCTGGTGATGGACGAGCCGTCGTCGACATGAACGTCGAGGCGGCTGCGGTCATGCTCGCCATCGGGCTCATCACCGCGACCATCGGCGTGGTGGTCTTCCACCACCGCGATCTGCAGGAGGCCTGAGCCAGGCCGCTTGACACGCGCTCGGCTGGTCGTGGCGGTCGTCTCTGTGGCAGGCTCGCCCCCAAAGCAGGGAGGGCGACCGTGGCCACCTCGACGACCCTGACGGTTCCGGCCCGCTTCAACGGACCCCCGGACTCGGCGCACGGGGGCTACTGCGCCGGATCCGTCGCCGGGCTGCTCGACCAGCCGGCCATCGTGGAGCTTCGGGCCCCGCCGCCGCTGGGCACCCCCATGGAGGTCGTCGAGACCGCGGACGGTGTGGAGGTCCGTGACGGGGAGGTCCTGGTCGCCCGGGCCCGTGCGCACGCGCCGCCGGACCTGTGTCCGCCGGGGACGGTGCGTCCCCCTGCGGCCCGTGACGCCGTCGCGGGCTACGTGGGCTTCACCGACCACGCCTTCCCGACGTGCTTCGCCTGCGGTCCCGAACGACCGGACGACGATGGACTGCGGATCTTCCCTGGTCCGGTCGCCGGCACCGGGATGGTCGCCTCACCCTGGACGCCGGACCCCTCCTTCGCCGGCGCGGACGGGGCCGTGGGCGAGGCCTTCGTGTGGGCGGCGCTGGACTGCCCGTCCGGGTTCGCCGTCTTCGACGGGCGTGTCGCCGTCCTCGCGAGCCTGCGGGTGCAGCAGCGGACCGCAGTACCGGCCAACGAGGAGCACGTCGTCCTCGGGTGGAGCCGGGGCGTCGACGGGCGCAAGCTGTACGGGGCCTCGGCGATCCAGGATGGTGGCGGTCGTGTGCTCGCCGTCGCCGACGCGCTGTGGATCCAGGTACGCAGCCCGTGAGCGCCAGGTCAGCTCGCGACGTAGACGGTGTTGGTGGACTCGCCTCGGGTGTAGTGGTTGGGGAAGGTGATCACGTGCGCCTCCGCGGAAGCGAAGACCTGGGCGAGGTCGGTGAGGAAGGCATCGTCAGGGGGGTCGTCCGACCACAGGGCGAACACGCCTCCGGGATGCAGGTGCCGGGTCAGGGCCCGGAGCCCATCGACCGTGTAGAACCCGGTGTGTCGCTCGTCCAACAGGTGGCGGGGTGAGTGGTCGATGTCCACGAGGATCGCGTGGTAGCGCTGCCTCGGTGGAGCTGGGTCGAAGCCGGCGTCAGCGGAAGCGAGCGCGAAGAAGTCGCCGTGGACGAGACGGGTCCGGAGATCGGAGGCCAGCCCGACGGCATCCGGGAGCAGCCCGTCCTCGTGCCAGTCGATGACCTCGCGCAGGGCCTCGACGACCGCCAACGTGCGTACGCGCGGGTCCTCGAGCGCGGCCATCGCCGTGTAGCCGAGCCCGAGCCCGCCGACGACGACGTCCAGCTCCGGGTGGGTGACCTCCGCCAGTGCGAGGCGGGCCAGCTCGAGTTCGGCCGCCGTGAACAGGCTCGACATGAGGTACTCGTCACCGAGCTTGACCTCGAACACGTCGATCCCGAGCGAGGGCTCGAGGCGTCGACGCAGCGTGAGCAGGCCCATCGGCGTCTCGGACGCCGCGAGTTCCTCGAACGTTGCCCCCACGGACGTCCTCCCGGCCTCGCACGTCGTCGGGAACCGACCCGTTCCCGGCTCGTCACCGTATCGGGGGCGTTCCGGGAGCTCGTGTGGCAGGCTCAGGTCCGATGAGGAGCGCGACATGGACAGCCTGCGTACCCCGGACGAGCGGTTCGATGGTCTCCCGGACTGGCCCTACCGCCCCCACTACCTCGAGGTCGCGGATCCCGATGGCGGCACGCTGCGTCTCCACCACCTCGACGAAGGTGACCCGGCGGCTACGACCGTGCTGCTCCTGCACGGCGAGCCGACCTGGAGCTACCTGTACCGGCACGTCGTGCCCCCGCTGGTCGACGCCGGGCTGCGGGCCGTGGTCCCGGACCTGATCGGCTTCGGTCGCTCCGACAAGCCGGCTCGCCAGGAGGACCACACCTACGCCCGCCAGGTCGCGTGGGTGCGGGAGGCGCTGTTCGACCGACTCGAGCTGCGGGAGGTCGTGCTGTTCTGCCAGGACTGGGGCGGGCTGATCGGCCTGCGGCTCGTGGCTGAGCACCCGGACCGTTTCGCCGGTGTCGTGGCGTCGAACACCGCCCTCCCGACGGGTGATCAGCAGATGTCCGACGCGTTCCACACCTGGCAGCAGGCGGCACGCGCGATGTCGCGGTTCCCGACCGGGCGGATCGTGGACGGTGGCACGCTACGCACCCTGTCGGACGGCGAGGTCGCGGCCTACGACGCGCCCTTCCCCGACGCCTCCTACCAGGCGGGTGCGCGGGTCCTGCCGAGCCTCGTCCCGACCTCGCCGGAGGACCCCGCGACCCAGGCCAACCGGGCCGCCTGGCAGGCACTCGAGCGGTTCGAGCGTCCCTTCCTCACCGCCTTCAGCGGCCAGGATCCGATCACCCGGGGCGGTGATCGCCCGATGCGTCAACGCATCCCCGGCGCGGCTGGCCAGGCCCACCGCACGATCGAGGAGGCCGGGCACTTCGTCCAGGAGGACGCTCCCGGCCAGGTCGCCGAGGTGATCCTCGAACTGGTGCGCTGAGCGGCGCTGCTCGAGCCGACGTTGGCCCCGTCCTCGGCTGGGGCTCGGCGGTGAGCCGGGATGGCCGTACCGTGTCGCTATGGAGGAACGGCGACGAGGCAACCTGGTCGGGATCGTGCTCGGCGTCCTGCTCGTGGTGGGTTTCGGCCTCTCGCGGGTGCTCGGCGGGGTCATGGGCGAGCCAGGCCCGACCTGCGATGACCCGGTGCTCTGGGAGGACGCCGCTGGCGAGGTGGGACGGTCGTCGGCGATCGTCGGCCCCGTGGTCGCCGCGAGCTTCGAGCCGGACGTCGGTGGGGCGCCGACCTTCCTCAACCTCGGCAACGAGCACCCTGATCCCGACCGGTTCGACGTCGTGATCTACGAGGAGGTGCGTGAGCGCTTCGCCACCGCGCCCGAGGAGGAGCTCGTCGGCGAGTACGTGTGCGTGCTCGGTGAGGTCCGTGATCGCGATGGGGTCCCGCAGATCGTCCTCAACGGCCCGGGGTGGCTCTGGCCCGAGGACGGTCCGCCACCGGGCCCGTGACCCGGTGATGGGCTGAGCGGGCGTCCCACCGACGGTCAGCGGCCGGCGACCGATGTGGGATCGCTCAGCCGGCGTGGACGTGCTCGATGACGGGCGACATCGCGCGGATCGAGGCGATGGTGTCCGCATGGGTGCGCTGACGGTCGAGGTAGCAACGCACCTCCGCGAACCCGAGGTCGCCGAGCGAGAGCAGCTTCCTGGCGATGTCCTCGTCCGTCTGGTCGCCATCACCGAGCGCCGCGGCGTAGACGTCGAGGGAGCGGCCGAGCGTCGCCGGATCGCGACCCACCTCGTCGCAGGCGCGTTCGAGGTCGTCGAGGTGGTCGGTGATCCGCTCGACATCCTCCTCGTTCGAGACCCACCAGTTCCACTCGTCCGCGAACCTCGCGGCCAGGCGCTTCATCCGCTCGCCGCCGGCAGCGACGACGATCGGCGGGCCCTCCCCGCTCGGTCCGCGCAGGACCATCTGGGCGTCCTGCGTGGTGTGGAACCGGCCCTCGAAGGTGGACCGGCCGTACCTGAGCAGGTCGTGGATGATCTCCAACGACTCGGCGAAGCGCGAGAAGCGGGGGTCGGCCGGGATGCCGAACGCGGTGTAGTCCGCGTCGGGGGTGTTCCCCGCACCGAGCCCCAGCACGAAGCGCCCGTCGGACATCTCGTCCAGCGTCTCCGCGATCTTGGCGATCAGCCCCGGGGCGCGGTAGGGGGCGTTGATCACCGAGTGGGCGAGCCCGATGGTCGACGTCGCCTCGGCCAGGCCGCCGAGCAGGCTGACCGACTCCCACGCGCCACCGGTGATGTCCTCGAGTGGCCACGACAGGGCGTCCTCGATCACCACCCGGTCGAACCCCGTGTCCTCGGCGACGACCGCCTGCTCGCGGATGTCGTCCCACGTTGGCAGGGGCCATCGCCCCCCCGGCGCTGTCAACAACCGGATCGCCACGCCGATACGCATCGTCGCTCCCTCCGTCCGCTTCGTCTCCGGGTTGTACGGCCCGGAGGGAGGTCCCGGGTTCCTCCCCGGGGGTCGCGCGCCTCGGGCTCAACGCCGGCGGCGGTGCGCCGCCGTACCCTTCCGTCTCCACCGTAGTTGGCGCAGGGGAGTCATGATGACCGAGGACGCAGCCGACCGGTTGGAGTTGTTCGACGAGGACGTCGGTCGTGTGCTGGCGGTCGTCGCGCATCCCGACGACCTGGAGTACGGCGCGACCGCCGCGATCGCCCGGTGGACCGACGCGGGCGACGAGGTCGTCTACGTGCTCGCTACGCGTGGCGAGGCCGGCATCGATGACCTGCCACCGGAGGAGTGCGGACCGCTCCGCGAGGAGGAGCAGCGGCGCAGCGCGGCGATCGTCGGGGTGAGGACCGTCGACTTCCTCGGTTTCCCTGATGGCGTGCTCGTCGCCGGTCTCGACCTGCGGCGCGCGCTGACCGCCGAGATCCGTCACTACCGCCCGGACACCATCATCACGATCAACCACCGGGAGAGCTGGAGTCCGGATGGGGGCAGCGTCAACTCCGCAGACCATCGTGCACTCGGGACGGCGCTGCTCGATGCCGTGGCGGATGCGGGCAACCGGTGGATCTTCCCCGACGTGGGAACCGACCCGCACCGCGCCCAGCGGGTGCTGGTGACCGGCTCGCCCCGGAGCCGCCACGCGATCGACGTCACCGGGTACGTGGACCTCGCGATCGCGTCACTGGCCGCCCACGAGACCTACCTGGAGGGACTCGGCGATCACGCGATGTCGGACCCCGAGTTCCTGCGCTGGAACCTCGAGGCAGCAGGTCAGCGTGTCGGCTGCGATGCGGCGGTCGGCTTCGAGCTGATCCGGTACTGATCAGGCGTCCGATCGTCGAGCAGGCGCACGATCCCCGCGATCGTTGCGACGGTCAGCGGGCGAACATGCCCACCTCCGCCCACAGCAGGAGCATGGCCGCGCCGACCGCGACCTGGAACCCACCGACGACCTTCATGATCCGACCTGGGCCACGTGTCGCCTGCGAGCATCCGATCGCGGCGCTTCAGGAACCAGGGGCGAAGGACCCCCGGGTGCGGTCTACACGACCGAGAGGTCGAGCTTCTGGGAGAGTTCGTGCAGCGCCGTCCGACCAGCGAGGGAGTTGCCGGAGGGATCCAGCGGAGGTGACCACACGCAGAGGCCCATGCGACGCGGCACGATCCCGACGATCCCGCCGGCGACGCCGCTCTTGCACGGCAGACCGACGCTGAAGGCGAACTCGCCGGCGGCGTCGTAGGTGCCGCAGGTGAACATGATGGCCGCCACCCGCTTGGCCAGTTCGGGGGAGAGGATCCGTTCACCCGAGTCGGGCTCGACGCCGTCGTTGGCGAGGAACCGGATCGATCGCGCCAGCTGCCGCGTGGTCATCGCGATCGCGCACGCGTGGACGTAGTCGTCGAGGACCTCGTCAACCTCGTGGGTGAGGTTGCCGAAGGAAGCCATCAGGTTGGCCATCGCGCGGTTGCGATGCAGCGAGCCGTGCTCGGAGTCGAGCACCCGCTCGTCGACGTCCAGTGGCTCTCGCGCGAGGGTCTCGAGCAGATCCATCGTGGAGCGCTTGGGGTCCTCGCAGTGGTCGAGCAGGATGTCGTCGATCACCAGTGCCCCGGCGTTGATCATCGGGTTGCGGGGGATCCCGCGCTCGCGTTCGAGTTGCACCAGGGAGTTGAAGGGGTCACCTGAGGGTTCGCGCCCGACCCGGGACCACAGCTGGTGGGCGACCCCGTCGTTCGCGTCGGTCTCGTGCATCGCCAGGACCAGTGAGAACACCTTGGAGATGCTCTGGATCGCGAAGGGCCGGTCGACGTCGCCGTACAGGTGCTCGGTGCCGTCCATGTCGACCAGCGCCATCCCGAAGTCGTCGGGGTCCGCCTCCGCAAGCACGGGGATGTAGTCGGCGACCTTGCCTTCCCGGGCCCGCGGTCGGGCGATGTCGGCGACCTCTGCGAGCACCGTCGCGATGTCGGCGGTGGCGGCGTCGGGCACGCGGGTCCTCCTGGTCGGTTGGGCGAAGGATGTCACCCGCACGACCACGGCGCACCTCTCAACGGGTGATCGGGCGTGCGGTGCGCCTGTTCGACCTCGTCAGGGCTGGGCCGTCGGTTCGGCGAGGGGCCCGTCCGCGCTGCTGGGACCGTTCGCGCCGATGGCCGTCGCCAGCCGCGTCCCCCAGGCCCGGGCGCGCTCCACCTCGCCGTCGACCAGCGGACCCTGCAGGTCGGAGACGAAGAAGCTCTCGGCGGGGACGACCGGCCGGTAGCCACGTCGGCGGAGTCGCCTCCTCGCCGCCTTCGACGCTGAGCCCGGGATCCTCTTGTCGACGTGGGTGTCGAAGGCGGCGGCGCGCAGTCCCTCGCCCTTCGGTAGCAGCTCCAGCCACTCGCGCAGGCCGTCGCCGGTGGTGACCAGAGCCTCGTCGCTTTCCTCCGCCGCGGAACCGCGGGTCTGCGGTCGGCTGAGCGACAGCGCGTGGGTCGGAGCGCCGACGACCAGCAGATCGAGGTGCCGATCGAGGCCGGGGTCTGCCTGTCCGACCTCGGTGGTCTCCACCTCGACCCCGTGGATCGACAGGCCGAGGGCGACGGCCTCAGCCACGTCCCGGGTGTTGCCGAACATCGACTCGTAGACGATCATCGCGCGCATGGCGGCCCTCCTGGACGGCCTCCGGACGACGAGCTGGTGCAGCCTGGAGCTGGTGCAGCCTCCGGCCCGGCTCCAGCGTCCTCCCGTGCCGGGGCGCCGGCCAGGGGACAACGACCCGGGTCGGGGCCGTCCGGTCGTCGGTGTCGTGCCTTGTCCCGGGACCGCTCGCGGGCCGTGGTGTCGACGGTGACCTGCTCAGCGGCGTGAGCGCCACCACTTGTGCAGTTCGCTGGCGATCACGACCGCGACGGCCACCACGGCGATCCGCCCCCATCCCGCACCGGTGACCGGCTCGATCTGCAGGACGAGCTGGGTCGGTGCCCAGTAGCTCGCGGCCACGTGGATCGTCAGCGCGATGATGGTGGCGATCAGCAGGAAACGGTTGCCCGCGACGTGGGTGCGGATGATGGAGCGGCGCTCAGAGCGCGCGTTGTAGACGTGCGCCGCCATGGCGACCACCAGGGTGGTGAGGGCGGCACCGCGTGCCTGCGCATCCTCGAGCCCGAGGTCCATCGCCCAGGTGAACAGCCACAGGCTGCCCACCGCCATGACGACGCCGGTCAGGACGGTCCGCTCCCAGAGCACCCGGTTGACGATGCCGTCCTCACGGCGTCGTGGCTTGCGGTCGAGCACGTCCGGCTCTCCCGGCTCGAAGGCCAGCGCGACGTCCTGCATGCCGTTGGTCACGACGTTGAGCCACAGCAGCGCTGCGGGGACGTAGGGAAGCGGCATGCCCATGGCGATCGACGTGATGATCGCGACGATCGCCGCGGCGCCGGTCGACAGCAGGAAGTAGGTCACCTTGCGGACGTTGTCGAAGACGACACGGCCCTCCTCGACGGCGTTCGCGATGGACACGAAGTTGTCGTCGGTGAGGACCATGTCCGAGGCTTCGCGAGCGACGTCCGTGCCCGACCGACCCATGGCCACCCCGATGTCGGCGGCCTTGAGCGCAGGGCCGTCGTTGACGCCGTCGCCGGTGACGGCCACCACCTGGTCGTGGTCACGGAGCGCCCTGACCACCCGGAGCTTGTGTTCGGGGGCGACCCGGGCGAACACGTCGACGTGCTCGACCGCGGAGAACAGGTCCTCGTCGGACATGGTCTCGACATCGCTGCCGGTCAGGACCTCGGCATCGCTCGGCGAGATGCCGAGGTCCGCCGCGATGGCACGGGCGGTCGCCGCGTGGTCGCCGGTGATCATCAGGACGCGGATGCCCGCCTTGCGGCACCGCACGATCGCGTCCTTCACCCCCGGACGAGGTGGGTCCTGCATACCGACCATCGCGGTGAGCGTCAGCTCCTCGGGTTCGGGGGGCGACGACGGGTCGATGTCGTCCACCTCGACGTCCAGGCGACGCTGCGCCATGGCGAGCACCCGCAGCCCACGTTCCGCCATGGCGTGCGCGACGGCCAGCACCTCGTCGGTGTCGATGTCGCGCGCCTCATCGCCGTCCTGGATCGTGGTGCACAGCTCGAGGACGCGTTCGGGTGCGCCCTTGAGCCGCAGGATCGGACCGTCCTCGTCGGTGACGGTGTACGAGTAGCGCAGTTGGGACTCGAAGGGGACGGTGGCCAGGATCATGGCCTGGTCGCGCAGGACGTCCGGTTCGATGCCTGCGGTGCGTGCCGCAACGAGCAGCGCGGATTCGGTCGGGTCGCCACGGTGCTCGACGGAACCGTCGTCCTGGTCGACGAGCCCGGCCTCGTTGGCGACGACCGCGGTCGTGAGCGCCTGGGCGACGGGCCCCTCCGGAGCACCCTCGACCTGTGCGGCCACCTCGGCGTCGTCGTCCTCGGTCGCCTCGCTCGGCTCGTCGGTGAAGGTGATCCAACCGGCGGACGACCAGCCGCGCAGGACGGTCATCCGGTTGGCGGTGAGCGTCCCGGTCTTGTCCGAGCCGATCACGTTGGTGCTGCCGAGCGTCTCGACCGCGGGGAGGGAGCGGATGATCGAGTTGCGGTGGGCCATGCGGCGCACGCCGAGCGCCATCGCGACCGTGAAGGCGACCGGCAACCCCTCGGGGACCACGGCGACGGCCAGCGCCACGGCCGTGAGGAACATGTCGGGGATCGGCTCGCCCAGGGCGACGCCGAGGAAGAACGCGACGACGGTCGACGAGAGCACCGCGACCGCGATGATGTTCGCGAAGCGGTGCATCCGCTGCTGCAGCGGCGTCTGCGGCTGCTCCTCCTTGCGGATGCTCTCGGCGATCCCGCCGAGCACCGTGTCCTTGCCCGTCGCGACGACCACACCCCGTCCCCGGCCGCTCGCGACCGCGCTGCCCATGAAGGCCATGCAACTGCGGTCGGCGGCGAGCTTCTCCTCAGCCACGGCATCCGTGGACTTGCGCGCGGGGACGCTCTCCCCGGTCAGGAGCGACTCGTCGATGTCCAGGGTGGTCGCGGTCACCAGGCGCAGGTCGGCCGGTACCCGACTGCCGGAGGTGAGCATGACCACGTCCCCGGGGACGAGCCCTGCGGAGTCGATCTCGCGTTCCTCACCGTCCCGGACGACGGTCGAGCGGGGTGCGGCGAGCTCCATCAGCGCGTGGACGGAGCGGTCCGCCTTGCGCTCCTGGAAGAAGCCGATCACCGCGTTGATCACCAGCACCGCCGCGATCACGGCAGCGTCGGTGTACTCGTCGATCACGATGGTCACGACGAAGGCCACGAGCAGGATGTAGATCAGCGGGCTCTTGAACTGCGAGAGCACGATCTCGAGGTTGCCGCGGGGTTCATCGCGCTCGAGCTCGTTCGGCCCGTAGTGCTCGAGCCGCTCCTCGGCCTCCGACGCCTGCAGACCGACGCGCTGATCGACCTCCAGCTTGAGTTCGACCTCCGAGGTGCCCAGGGCGTGCCATGGCGGGGTCTCGCCCTCCGATGCCACGTCCGGCGCAGGCGGCGATGCGGTGTCGTGGGTCACGGTGGCTCCTCGGGACAGCCGGGCGCGGCTCGCGCGGATCCGGTGCGAGCAGATGCTTCCAGCGGGCAGTTCGACGGTACGAAGGATGAGCTGGTGTGGACAGGACCGGAGGGCCCTTGGAGACGGGACCCTTCGCCCTCCAGACGAGGTTCGAACCACGGAGGGGTGTCGGTTCGCGGATCGAACCGCGGGAGTGTCGGTTCGCGGATCGAACCGCGGAGGGGGGTCGGTTCGCGGATCGAACCGCGGAGGGGGGTCGGTTCGCGGATCGAACCGCGCAGGGATGTCGGTGCGTACTGGGGGAGAAGGCACGATCTGCCGGTCGGGCCCCCCAGGAGGTCACCGATGAGGAGGTCACTGATGACCCATCGCCGAAGCCTACCGCTGCTGCTCCTCGCCTTCGGCTTGCTGCTGGCGGCGTGCGGGGAGCAGGACGACCCCGCCGACACGGCCGCAACGCCCGATGAGCCGCCGGAGGAAGCCCCTGCGGAGGAGCCACCGCCCGAGGGGGAGCCACCGCCCGAGGAAGAGGCGGCTGCGCCCGAGGAGGGTGAAGCCGCGGACGCCGCCGTGGACCTGGCGGTCGCCGACACCGAGCTCGGCGAGATCCTCGTGGACGGCGAGGGGCTGACCCTGTACCTGTTCACCCAGGACCCGCCGGGCGAGAGCGTGTGCGAGGAGGACTGCCTCGCGGCGTGGCCGCCGCTGATCGTCGATGACGAGCCCGTCCTCGGCGATGGTGTCGATGCCGGGCTGGTCGGCACGATCACCCGGGACGATGACGGCTCGACCCAGGTCACCTACGACGACGCGCCCCTGTACACCTGGGCCTCGGACCAGCAACCTGGGGACGTGACAGGGCAGGGTGTCAACGACGTCTGGTACGTGGTCGCGCCCGACGGGTCCGCCGTGATGGGCGACGATGGTGAGGACGAGTCCGGACCGTCGTACTGAGTCGGGTAGGAGCGCGGATGACCGTGGCGGGTGATGGAGATGAGCACGGAGAGCCCGTGCTGCTCGCCGAGGCCGCCCAGGGCGACCAGCGGGCAGCGGCGGTGCTCTACGACACCTACGCCGACGCGCTGTACGGCTACGGACTGCGTCATCTGCAGGACGAGGAGCTCGCCGAGGAGCTCGTGCAGCGCGTGCTCGAGAAGCTGTGGCGCCGGGCGGCCACCTACGATCCGACCCGGGGTCCGGTCCGGGCCCTGGTGTTCACGATCGCTCGGACCACGGTCGCGGACCTGCAGCGCGGCCTGGCACGTCACCCTCGCCCCATCGGTGAGGTCATCGACGTCGAGGGAGCCGGCCCTCCAGGTGACGCGGTCCGCGCGGTCGACGATGCGGCCGACCAGGTGGTGCTCAGCGCGAGCGTGCGCACCGCACTGGAGCGGTTGACCGCCGATCATCGACGCGTCCTCGAGCTCGCCTACTCACGCGGTCTGAGCCAACGCGAGGTGGCGGAGGTGCTGGGGTTGCCCCTCGGCACGGTGAAGTCACGGACCTACTACGCGCTGAAGGCGTTCCGACTGGCCTGCGAGGAACTGGGGGTGACGAGGTGAACAGCTGCGATCGCTTCCGCCCGGAGCTCGGTGGGTACGTCTTGGACGGTCTCGAGCCCGAGGAGAACGAGGCGGTGGAGGTCCACCTCGCCGCATGTGCACGGTGCCGCGACGAGGTGGCCGAGCTCACCGACCTCCCGAAGCTGCTCGGGGAGGCGTGGACCGCACCACAGCGCGCACCGGCGGACCTGCGGTCACGCGTCCTGGGTCAGGTGGGTCGGGCACGCCCTCGGCGGCGCGTCCAGGCCCTGCTGGCTGCCGCGCTCGCCTTGGTCGCGGCGCTCGCCGGTGGGTCCGTCGTCACGCTGCTGGACCAGCCACCTCCGGCGGACACCGTGTTCGCCGTGCGTGGCGAGGAGCCGCTCGGCATCGTCGGCGAGGCCGCCCTCACCCAGGTCGCTGCCGGGGTCCAGGTGGACCTGGACCTGACCGGCGTCAGGGAGGCCGACCAGGGCTACTACCACGCCTGGCTGCACCGTGGCGACATCCGGGTCAGCGCCGGCACCTTCGTCGGCCCTCCCGACGGCGAGGTCCAGGTCCAGCTGCTCTGCGGGGGACAGCTCGACGCGTACGAGCGGCTGACCGTCACCTGGCATCCCTTCGAGGGACCCGACGAGGTGGTGGCGGTGGACGAGTCCTTCGGCGTCAGCGCCGACGACGTGGGTGACGGCGCCACGCCGGCGGGACTCTGGGGCGACTGACCGCGCCTGTCAGGTCCGCTGCTGCAGCAGACGCACGGCCAGGGCGGCCATGAGCCAGCCCCAGGCGAAGTACGCCGCCTGGAGCACGTGGATGGGTGGACCGAGGACGATCACCTGTGTGACGATCCATCCCACCAGGACCAACCCGACGACGAGGTGGCCGACCCGGGCCCAACGGTGCCGTCGCAGGCCACCGATCAGCACGATCGTCGGGAGGACCCCGTTGACCAGGCCGAGCGCGATACCGGCGAACACGAGCGAGCCGAAGGGCAGGTCCGCCGCAGCGTCGCCGATGTCGATCCCGCCGGTGATGAAACCGATCGCGCCGGCGTAGGCGCCCACCGCCAGCAGCGCCTGGAGCCAGAGCAGCACTACCTCGGCACGGGGGCGTGACGACCCGTGTGCGCGAGGTGGGGGCTCCGAGGCGATCGAGGTGCTCCAGGTGTGCGACGTGCGCATCGCGTGGTTCACGTGTCGAGCGTGCGGACACGACCTGGTCATGGCCAGGGTCCAAGGCCCCGTCCGGGAGGCATCGACCGGCCCAGCGTGGTGCTTCGGGAACCCCGGGTCCGGGAGCTGTCCGAAGGGTGTCGGGCTGGCACCGCAGCTCCCGTCTTCCGGCATGCTCACGCGGTTCCCGGCGGGTAGGTTCGATGTTCCGCTCGCACGGGCCGCACGTCACGACGAGGTGGACCGCATGGCAGACGAGACCTGGACCGAACCTCCCCACGAGGATGAGGCGATCCGCACCGAGGTGGACGAGGCGATCCCTCGACCGCATCCCGGATCCTCCCTGCCGTCGGCGTTGCGCGTCGCCGTGCTCATGGGCGGCGCCAACACCGAGCGGAACGCGTCGTTGTCCACCGGCACGGCGATCGCTCGGGCGTTGCGGTCGGTCGGCCACGCGGTGGCGGCGGTCGACTCGGCACAACCGCCAGTGGTACCCGGCGAGGACCCTGACGGGTTGTTCCTCACGACCGAGGTACCGGAGGAGGAGCTCGCTGAGACGCCCGTCGCCCCGACCGCGGCGACCCCGCCCGATCTCGAACTGCTGGCCAAGGCCCGTGAGGGACAGCAGGACGGCGTCCTGGCTCCGGGCCTGCTCCCGGTCCTGCAGGCCGCCGACGTGGTCTTCGTCACCGTCTTCGGCGACGAGGGCGAGTCGGGGCGCACGCAACGGTTCCTCGAGCAGCACGGCATCGTCTACACGGGGCCCACCCCCGACGTGTGCGAGTTGACCTTCGACAAGGCGCGCACCAAGCAGGTCCTCGCCGACCACGGCCTCGACACCCCCGCGTGGCACGTCGTGCGGCGAGGCCACGTCGAGGAGGACCTCGAGGGGCTCTCGTTCGACGGACCGTGGATCGTCAAGCCCGTCGGTGGCGGCTCGACGATCGGGCTGTCCAAGGTCGACGACCGAGCCGAGCTCGCGAGCGCTTGCGAGCACGCCAGTGCCGAGGGTCGGGATGCGTTGATCGAGGAGTACGTCGAGGGGCGCGACCTCACGATCGCGGCGCTCGGCGAACGCGTCTTCGCGGTCGTGGAGCCCATCACCGACCGTGAGATCTTCGACTACGAGGCGAAGTACACGCCGGGAGAGGCGCGCAAGGAGGTGCCCGCCGACCTTCCACCCGGCATGACCGAGGAGGTCCAGCAGCTCACGGCCGACGTGCACCGGGTCCTCGGGATCGGCGAGACCTCGTCGCGGGCCGACTTCCGGCTCGCCGAGGACGGGCGTCTGCTGTTCCTGGAGACCAACCCCCTGCCCGGCATGACGCCGAGGTCGAGCTTCCCGCTCTCGATCGGTGCGGAGGGGATCATGTTCCCGTGGGTCTGCGAGTGGCTGGTCGCGGCGGCGCTACAGCGCGCCGGCCGGCCCCTCGAGACCACCGACGCGTGACACCGCGCTCCGGTCCGTCGGGCGGCGACGCGTCGCGACGGGACGGCGACGAGCGCTCACCGTGTTGACGGTGGTCGGTGGGCGTGTCACGGTTCCCGCACCGCCTCTCGGGGGTCGCCGTGAGCGAACGCAAGCCGCCTGACGCGAGCGTCGGCAGCTGGGTCGAGTTCCAGATCCGACGCGCCCAGCAGCGTGGGGAGTTCGACGACCTGCGCGGCCACGGCAAGCCCATCGCCGACCTGCACGAACCGCACGACGAGCTGTGGTGGGTCAAGCGCAAGCTGCGTCAGGAGAACGTCTCCACGGTCCCCGTCGCGATCGCCCTGCGCAGGGACGTCGAGGTGGCACGCGAGCGCATCGCCGCGGCACCCTCCGAGTCCGAGGTCCGCCGCCTCGTGGAGGAGGTCAACACCCGGATCCGGAAGGTGAACCGGACGACGACCTCGGGCCCGACCACCTCGATGATGCCGCTGGACGTCGAGGCGATCGTGGCGGAGTGGCACGCGACACGCGGCGAGAGCGTCTGAACGCGGCCAGGGCGCCCGACCGACCGGATGAGCCTCGCGCTCACCCCGATGTCTCACGGGTTGGTCGTG